>CAYRWE010000011.1:0-44895 GCA_964427655.1 uncultured Solibacteraceae bacterium
ATCTCCTCGAGTTCCTGCAGGTAGCTGTTCTGGTTCGATTTGAGCAGCTTGGCCACGTCCGGCGCCACTCGCAGCATGACGTCCTTGCCTTCCAGGACCTTGGCCACTTTGTGCGCTTCCTGGAGAATTTCGCCCACCACGGTCTGTGGACTCTTCACGTAGCCCGCGCCCTCGCAATACGGGCAGGGCGTGCAGAGCGTGCGTTCGAGGCTCTGCTTGACGCGCTTGCGAGTGATGGCCACCAGCCCGAAATCGTTGAACTGTAGAATCTTGTTGGGCGCGCGGTCGCTGCGCATGGCTTCTTCGAGCGCCTGCATGACTTTCTGGCGGTTCTTGCGCTCGTCCATGTCGATGAAATCCACCACGATGATGCCGCCCAGGTCGCGCAGCCGGATCTGCCGCACGATCTCCTTGATGGCGTCCGTGTTGGTCTTGACGATGGTGTCCTCGAGGCGATTCGACTTGCCCACGAACTTGCCCGTATTCACGTCGATGGCCACCAGCGCCTCGGTCTGGTTGATGACGATGTAGCCGCCCGATTTCAGCCACACCTTGGGCCGCAGGGCCTTCTCGAGCTCGGAGGTGATATTGAATTCGTCGAAGATGGGCGTCGAGCGCGTGTACATCTTCACGCGGTTGACCAGGGCCGGCTGGAAGCGCTGCACGAAGCGCAGCACGCTTTCATAGACCTCTTCGTTATCCACCCAGACGTCTTTAAACGCCGGTGTGAGCTGGTCGCGCAGCACGCGCTCCACCACGTTCAGATCGTGATGCACTAGCACGGGCGCGGGTTTGCGCTCGGCCTTCTGGCGCATGTCCAGCCACAGGTTATACAGGAAGAGCATGTCGGCGCGCAGTTCCTCTTCGGAACGGCCCTCGCCGGCGGTGCGTACGATGTAGCCGCCCGAAATGCCCGAGCGGTTGGCTTGCAGAATGCGTTTCAGGCGGGCGCGCTCTTCGTCGCTCGGAATCTTGCGCGAGACCCCGATATGATCCACCGTCGGCATATACACCAGGAAGCGCCCGGGCAGGGCGATGTGCGAGGTGATCCGCGCGCCCTTCTGGCCCAGAGGCTCCTTGGCGATCTGCACGATGATTTCCTGGCCTTCCCGCAGCAGGTCGCTGATGGAAGGAGCGCCGCTTTTCTCGGGACGCGCCGAGGGCGCAGCGGCCGGCGGAGCGACACGCGTTTCGGAAGCGCCACGCGGAGCGGCGTCGGCGCGAGACTCGCCCATCCTGGGTCCGGTGGGGCGCGCTGCGTCGGGCGCGCGGCCATCCCGGCCCTTACGCCGCATGCGCCGCGAGACGCGATGGAGGTAGCGCGGTCCCTGTTCCCGCAGTGTGGCCGTCAGGCTGGTGGGGATGCGGGCCGGCTCGGGCCCTTCGTCTTCGACGGCGCCTTCCGCTGCTTCGCCGGGAACTTCACCGGCGGCCTCGACCTCTTGATCGGCCGCTTCGTCTTCCGCCGATTCGTCGCCGCCTTCGTTTTCGGCAGCCTCCTCAGCGGCTTCGGTGGCATCCGCCTGCGTCCCATCTACGTCTTCGGCGGTCGCGGCTTCTTCTGGGGGAGCCGGCCGGAGGCCTTCGCCTTCCGCGGCAGCCTCGGCGGCCTCCTCCGGAGTGTGCGCCTGGTCCGGAGTTTCGACTTCATCCAGCGTCGGGGCTACGGCATCCGTTTCGGTCTCCGCCTCGGCTGCTTCGGCCTCTTCGGCTTCGGCGACTGCCACGGCCAGCTCGGACTGGGGCTCGGGCTCCGGTTGCGCGGCAACCAGCGCGGGAGTCTCGACGGCTTCCACCTCGATGGCGGATGGCGTTACTGCCAACGCCGGCCCGGCTTCCTCGGCTTCATCCACGGTATTTTCCGCGGGTTCGGCGGACGGCTCCGGCGCGCTGTCGCGCGACAGGGTATGCTTGGCCAGGGATTCGCCCGGCAGCACCAGAAAATCGTCGTTCCGCTCTACTCTGTCGTTCCGTTCTACTCTGTCGTTCCGCTCTACTCTGCTGATAGGGGGCGGCGCGGGGGCTTCGACTGCCTCGCTCCTTGGCGGCACGGGAGCTTCCTGGGCCGGCTGCTGCCCCGGCGAATAGAATTTGGAATCCGGCAATCCCCGGCCACTCCGTCCGCGGCGGCGGCGCGAGTGGCGTCCGCGGCGATCCCGGTCGTCGCGGCGCTCGCGGTCGGGAAGCGGCCCGGCGGCGGGAACGGCTGCGGGCGCGGCGGCGATTACCGGCTCGGCGGCCGGTTCCACCACCACGGCGGCGGCCTCGACGGGGGCCGGCGCCTCTTCCGCCTCGACGGCAGCGGGTGCCTCGATAACCTGGGCGGGCGGCGGTCCCGTGCGGTCCAGTTTGAGGACTTTCTCCTCAACCGAGGTCACGATCTTGTCGTATTCCTCGTTGTCCTCGAAGAAGTCCGACACATAGAGGAACGCATCGCGATCCAGGCCGATATCCACAAACGCGGATTGCATGCCGGGAAGCACACGCGTGACCCTGCCTTTGTGGATGCTTCCGGCCAGTGAGTATTCGTTTTCGCGCTGATGATAGACCTCGACAACCTGATCGTCTTCGAGGACCGCAACACGGGTTTCGTGGCGGTTGGCGGAGATCACCAACTCTTTGGACATCTACTTCCTCCCCGGGGCGAGGAGAGACGGGACTGAACGGTGGGTACCCTGCGTGGGTTTCGGAGTCCCCCTTATCGCCGGGGGAACCGCGGCTACACGTACTCGAAACTCACGCTGGCCGGAGGCGGAGCCAATTATCTCAAACACCATCCGGCCGGGAACCGCGCCTCTATTACTTACTGGGGGCGGCGCCTGACGCCACCATCCCGAGGGTCTCTACAGGCTCCCGATAATCTGAATCTCTTTCGGACGGGCAGGCCCGCCCGGCTAGTTGACAAACCTTCTGAGGCGGACGTTATTCACCAGCCCCAGCATCATAAAATTCGACCAAATACTCGAACCGCCGGCGCTCATGAAGGGCAGCGGAATGCCAGTCACGGGCATCCGTCCCACCACCATTCCCACATTCACGAGCATGTGGAACAGTAATAGGGCCGCGACACCCATACAGACGTACATCCCGGCCCGGTCGGGCGCCGTTTGCGCATTCTGCACGATGCGCATAATCATAACGAAATACAACGACAACACCAAAACTACGCCCACGAACCCGTGCTCCTCGGCGAAGGCCGAGAAGATAAAATCCGTATGCGGCACGGGCAGAAAACGAAGCTGCGTTTGGGTTCCCTTGCTGACGCCCTTACCGAACATCCCGCCCGCCCCAACGGCGATCTGGGACTGGATCAACTGGTATCCAGTGCCCTGCGGGTCCCGGTCCGGGTCCATGAAGCTCACCAGCCGCGCCTTTTGATAATCTTTCAGAAAATGCTGCCAGGTGACGGGCAAAACCAGCACCGTCACAATCGCGATCACCGCCACGTACTTCCAACGCAATCCTGCGAGGAAACATCCCCCGGTCAGGACTGCCAGATATGTCAGGGAAGTCCCCAGGTCGGGCTGTTTCAAGACCAGAGCCGTAGGAACCAGAACCATGCCCGCCAGGGTCAACATCTCCCGAGTTTCTAACTCGTCCTTCTTTAAATCCTTCAGATAGCGGGCTACCAACAATATTATCACCAGCTTGACAAATTCCGATATCTGGAAATGAAAGCCTCCGGGCAACCCGATCCAGCGCTTGGAACCGAAGATCTGATCTCCCAGCACTAAGGTCCCCAGCAACGCCACCACCGAGACCGCGTACATAATGTGCACGTTGTGCATCAGGCTGTGGTAGTCCGTTTTGAGCATGCCCCACATCAGGATCAGCCCGCCGCCGATATAGATAATCTGCTTCCACCACGCGCCGTGGTAGGGCGTATCGATGGTGGCACTGTAGATTTGCAATACTCCGAAGCCGCAAACCAGCAGCACGATCAGCAGCAGGGTCCAATCCAGGTCGCGTGTAGATAGATGCCGGGCCATATCAGGGGTTTACCGCTCTGGGTGCTGCGGCGGGCCGGGTGGATTCCGGGGCGGGGGAAGCCAGCACGGCCGCATCCGGCGCCGGCTGTCCCGCGGGCGCGGCCGGAGCCGCCGCGGGAGGCTCCGTGGGCGCATGGGTTCCGGGCATTCCCAGGTTCGTCATTCCGGACAGGCGCGCCTGGGTGGCCTGCTTTTCCTGCTCCAGCGCCGCGAGGCGGGTCTTCTTGTTGAAATAGGCCACCATGACGTCGCGCACAATAGGGGCGGCGAACTGCCCGTGTTCGCCATGTTCGAACAGGCATACCACCACGATTTCCGGCGCTGAGCGCGGCGCGAAGCCCTCGAACCAGGCGTTGTCACGCATGTCCTTGGCATGTCCGGCGGCCGTACCCTTGAGGAAATCGTTCGAAGCGAGTTGCGCCGATCCGGTCTTCCCGCAGACCTCGACGTAGGGCAGGCGCGCGCGTCCGCCGGTCCCGCCTTCGTTGACTACACCATACATGCCGTCGATGATGTCGTGGACGTTTTCCTGGTTCAGCGTCCAGGTCACCGGCTGGTATACTTTGGCCGGCTTCACCAGGTAGGGCCGATGCCACACTCCGCCGATGGCTAATCCGCCGATGGCGCGCGCCAGTTGCAGCGGGGTAGCGGTCAGGGCGCCCTGCCCGATGGCCACCGAGGGTGTCTCACCGGCATACCACTTCTGGCGGTAATTGCGCAGTTTCCACTGCGTCGATGGCATGACGCCGTTGGCCTCGTGCGGCAGATCGATTCCCGTGGGGTGGCCGAAGCCCGCCAGATCGCCGTACGTGGCGATATTATCGATTCCCGCCTTGGCGCCGATGGTGTAGAAGTAAACGTCGCAGGAATGGACGATGCCGCTGTGCAGCGATAGCGAGCCGTGCCCCTTGGGGTAGACCCAGCACTTCTGGTAGCGCCCGTAAAGAGCGATGCCGCCCGCGCAGTGGACGCTGAATTTATTGTCCACGGCGCCGCTTTCGAGTGCCGCTAGGGCCGTGAAAGGCTTGAACGTGGAACCGGGCGCCTGCTGGGCCTGGATCGCCTTGTTCATCATGGGGTGCTCCGGGTTGTCGGCGATCTCTTTCCAGTCTTTGGCCTTGATGCGCACGGCGAACTTGTTGGCGTCGAAGGTGGGCCGGCTTACCATGGCGAGCACCTCGCCGGAGCGCGGATCGAGCGCCACCACCGCGCCGTTGCGGCCATCCATGGCCAGTTCGGCCACCACCTGCAAATCCAGGTCGATGGTGAGCTGCAGGTCCTTACCCGGTATGGCCGGCTTGGTTTTGAGCGTCTGCCGCACCTGGCCGCGGTTGTCCACCACAACCTGGCGCTGCCCATCCACGCCCATGAGCGAATCGTTGTATTCGCGCTCCAGGCCGAATTTGCCGATCACACCGCCGGGATTGTACTTGGCGAACTCGGGTGAATCGAGCTCGTCTTCGCTGATCTCACCGGTATAGCCGATGACATGGGCCATCATCCCGTTCTGTGGGTAAAGCCGCCGCTGCGCCTCGATCTTGACCAACTCGGGGAAGAAATCGCTGTGTGAATCCACAAACGCGAGGTCTCCGGGCGTCAACTCCTCTTTGATGACGATGGGCACGTACTTGGGCTGCCCGCGGAAGCGGCGCACGCGGGTCACCAGGTCGGTGTAATCGAGGTCCAGGCCCTGGGCGATGGGAGCGAGATGCTCTTCCTTTAGGGTTTCACGCGCCAGGATCAGGCTGTAAGAAGCGTAGTTTCCGACGATCGCGCGTCCGTCGCGGTCGAGAATGCGGCCGCGGGGGGCCAGAATGGGCACCGACTTGATGCTGTTCTGCTGGGCGCGCTCGTCGTAGAAATCGGGATGCTGTACCTGCAGGTTCCAGAAGCCGGCGATCAGGAACAGGAAAATGGCGACGGTAAGATACTGAAATACCGCGATTTTACTCGCAGGAAAAGGTGTATCGTCGGGCAGGGGGGGCGGTTGATCTACCTGTTGTTCGAGATTTGGATCGGTTGGCCGGAAGATCACAACGCAGCGTGAGGGGTGTCCGCTCACCTTCTATTCTACTACGCGGACCGCGCCTTAGACCGTCAATCGCAAGCGGTCCAGGAAATGGAACAGTGAGACCCCCACCACGGCGTTGAGCACGCCCAGAATCAGCATCCTCTGTATTTCGAAGGCCAATTGCTGGCCCAGAAGCGCGCGCGCCATCACCCAGTAGAGGAACTGGTGAAATACAAAGAAGAAAAATACCAGCACGAAGCGCATGGCGGGATGATCCACGTCCAGCCGCACGCCCACCGAAGCGGCGAAGTAGCCCACCAGCGTTTTGACGATGCCGAACATGCCCAGAGGATTGCGCGACAGCGAATCCTGCGCGAGCCCCACCAGCGCGCCGACCAGCAACCCGCTGATCTGGCTGCGCCGCATGAGCGCGAAGTACACCACCACCAGCAGGGGCAATTCCAGGAAGCTCAGGAACTGGAAGAACAGCGGGACGTAAACCTGGAACAGGATGGCGGCCAGGGGGATCGCCAGCATGACCCAGACGCGGAAGCGGGAGGCCTGGCGTTCCTGCTGCTTGTTCAGCAGAAGCCGTTCGCCCGAGTAGCCCATCAGCGCTCCGGCTCGACGGGCTGTGCGGCCGGCCGGTTGGGCCCGGCCGCAGGTGCCCCTGGAGTGGCGGATCGCGGCAGCGGCGAAGTTCGGACGCCGGGAGTCTGCTTAGGCGTGGCTCGGGGCGCGGGCGCGGAGTTAGCCGCAGCGGGCGGATTCGCGGTTCGCGGCTGAGAAGTCTGGAGAGCGGGCGACGAATTCGGTGCCGGCTTCGGCGCGGAGGACTGGCCGGTCTGGGACGCCTGGGCCCCGGCGGCCGGGGCATTCGGACGAGGCGCGCCGGGCGCTTGCGGCTGGCCGGGCGCGGCAACAGGGCCGCCCGCCGCTGGCAGTGGCATGTTGAAATCGGGTGGCTTTGACCCGGGCAGCCCCTCCCCGAACTTGTGTCCCTGGGCGTCGCCTACCGCTTTATACTGAGTGCGCAGCTTGTCGGCCTCCGTGCCCGAATTGGCGGGCGCGGGCACGGCCGTCGCGGTGCTGCCAGCGATCGCGGCCGGCGCCGGTGCAGCGATGTAAACCGGCTGGTTGGCCGGCGGCACTTCCGGAATGGCCTGGTGGGCTCCTTCGAGCAGGATCAGCACGTCTTCCACGCCGTGCTGCATGCCGGCCGGCTGCACATCGATCTCCTGAAAGGGCTGTCCCGCGCGAACGGACTTGATCACGCCCACGGGGAAGCCGCGCGGAAAAACGCGATCGTCGCCGGATGTGTACAGCCACTCGCCGGGCTCCACCTTGTCCTCGGGCGGCACGTAATCCAACTTGCATACCGGGGTGCCTTGGCCTTTGAGCGTTCCGTGGGTCTGGTGTTTCTGCGAGACCACGCCGGCAGCGAATTCGGGATCCGTGATCAGCAGGATCTCGGAGGCCGTCGGGTAGGCCGCGGTAACCTTTCCCACGATACCTTCCGGCGTGATGACGCCCATGCCACGCTCGACGCCGGCGGACGAGCCGCGATCCACGAAGAATACTTTGGAAACCGATCCCGCGCCGGTTCCGATCACGCTGGCGGCCAGCGTGCGCGAAGGCGTGCTCTTCTGGAACACTTCCAGAGCCTTGCCGCGATCCGCCATATTGAGCTCGTTGCGCAAGAAAATGTTCTCGACCTTGAGGCGGTCGAGATCGGACTTCAGGCGGCGGTTCTCGTCGCCCGCGTCGTGCAGCAGAATGTAGTTGCGCACCAGGCCGATGCTGCCGCTGCGCGCGCCTTCGATGATCCGCGCCATCGGGGTGACGGCGGTTACGGTCCACAAGCGAATGACCGGCACGTCCTGCCCATTCTTCACCTGCATGGCCAGCAGAACGAGTTGAGCGAAGATCACCAGCAGCAGGACGGTGATGCTCCGGTACCGGTTAAGAAAATTCTCCATGGACCCGGCGGTCTGTGAAGGCCGTCACTATCAGTCTATCGAAATCTTGCGCAAAAGCCGGAAATCGCTGAGCATGCGGCCGGTACCCAGCACCACCGAAGCCAGAGGGTCGTCGGCGATGGAAACCGGCAGCCCGGTCTCTTCGCGGATGCGCTTATCGAGGTTCTTGAGCAGGGCACCGCCGCCGGTCAGTACGATGCCACGGTCGCTGATATCCGCGCTCAACTCCGGAGGCGTGCGCTCCAGGGCCACGCGGATGGCGTTCACGATGGTAGCCACGCATTCGCCCAAGGCCTCGCGGATTTCGCTGTCCTCGACCGCGATGGTGCGTGGCACCCCCTCGATGAGGTTGCGTCCCTTGATTTCCATGGTGAGCGGTTTATCGAGCGGGTAGGCCGAACCTATCTCGATCTTGATGGCCTCCGCGGTGCGCTCGCCGATCAGCAGGTTGTACTTGCGCTTGAGGTACTGCATGACGGCGTCATCCATTTCGTTGCCGGCCACGCGCACCGAACGCGAATAGACGATGCCGGAAAGCGAGATCACCGCCACGTCGGTGGTGCCGCCGCCAATATCCACCACCATGTTGCCGGACGGCTCGGTAATCGGCAGGCCGGCGCCGATGGCCGCCACCATGGCCTGCTCCACCAGGTGCACCTCGCTGGCCTTGGCCCGGTAAGCCGAGTCCATGACCGCGCGCTTTTCCACTTGCGTGATTTCGCTGGGCACACCGATGACGATGCGCGGGTGCACCAGCATCTTGCGGCCGTGCGCCTTCTGAATGAAGTAATTCAGCATGCGCTCGGTCACTTTGAAATCGGCGATCACGCCGTCCTTCATGGGCTTGATGGCCACGATGTTGCCGGGGGTGCGCCCCAGCATCTCTTTGGCCTCTTTTCCGACGGCTTCCACCTCGCCGGTGTTCTTATTGATCGCCACGATGGAGGGCTCGTTGACAACGATCCCCTTGCCCTTGGCGTACACCAACGTGTTGGCGGTGCCCAGGTCAATAGCAAGATCTGAGGAGAAGAGGCTGAAAAGCGAACGTAAATTCATGCAGGTGTTTCACTTCAGGACGCACACCGGAAACGCTTGGGATTCCTTTTGAATGGTAGCACATGCCAACCTCTCCGGCACCCAACCAAAGTCAACGGAATTGGTATCGGGCGAGCGCCGGAAATCGCCCGGCTCGGAAACCTATGAGGCTATGTGGCGCAAACGCGGCTTCCAAACGAGTTGGCAGCCCGAGTTAGGCCGTATCGATTGCGCACGAGCGTACATAACCAATTAGAACTCCACCTTGGTCTCGAAATTTGGACCTAGGCGGTCGATATAGGAAGTGTAAAGATCATGAGGCTCCAAGCCATGTCCCTATCTCTCACTCTGGCGCTCGCCGCTTTGCTGTGCTGCCCGATGCTGCGGGCCGGGGAACCACCCGATCGGACGCCCGAACCGATTGCCGGGCAGCCGCAGGTGCTGAACCTGGATAGGGTGATGGCTCTGGCAATGGAGCGCAACCACCACCGGCCGGCCTCCCGGTTCGAAGTGGCCATGGCGGAAGCGCAGCATCGCCAGGCGCTGGCGGCCTACTGGCCGCAAGTGCAGGTGGATGCGGGGTATCAACGCCTGGATCAGCCGTTGAATTTCATTTTTCCGGCCAGTCTGATGCAGATACCGGCGCAATCGATCGCCGTGCCGGGAGCCACGGCGGTGGTCACCATTCCGGCCAACGCCTTCGGGCCGGGTTTCCCGCCGAGCAACGTGCAAATGCCGGTCAGCTATCCCAACCAGACCGTCAACACGCCGGCGCAGGTTTTCCAGGTCCCCGAGCAGAACATTAAGGTTCTCGACCAGGATTTCGCCAGCGGTACGCTGGACCTCAAGTGGCTGCTGTTCGATGGGGGGATGCGTCACGGATACCGCGAGCAATCCGGCGGCATGGTGGCGATGATGCAGGCGGAGGCCCATCGCACGGACCTGGAGATCGCCGATTCGGTCCGGCAGATGTACTGGGGCGCCGTGCTGGCCCGCCAATTGAACCAGACTGGCAAAGATACGCTCAGCCGCATGGAGGTCACGCTGCGCCTCACCGAGAGCCTCTTCAAGGAAGGTTCCGGAAAAGTAACGAAAGCCGACTACCTGGAAAACACGGTGATGGTGGAATCGCTGCGTGCCATGGTGGCGCAACTGGAGAAAAACGAGGCCATGGCGCAAGCGGCCCTGGCCAACACCGCCGGCCTGGCCTGGAACGCGAGCATCCAGCCGGCCGATACGGAGATTCCCTTCCAACCCTTCGCGGGGTCCACGGACGACATGGTGGCGCGCTCCTACCAGTTCAATCCCGACTGGGAGAAGTTGGAGGCGGCCCTGCGCGCGGCCTCGGGAGCCGTGACTACCGCGCGCAGCGGCTATTTCCCGAAGATCGCGCTCACCGGAGAACTGCACCGCTGGTGGAACAATGGCTACGACGCCGGTTTTTCCACGGCCCAGAACCGGGCCGGGTGGACGGCCGGAATCGGCCTCGAGTTTCCCCTCTTTGACGGCCTGCTGACCCGCAACAAGGTCGAAGAGGCCGTGGCCAGGCTGGGCAAACTCAAGGAGAACAAATTTCTCTTGCAGGAGGGTCTCGGGCTGCAGGTCAAGGACCTGGTGATGGGGTTGGACGCCGCGGCCAAGGCCGACCGGGCCACCTCGTCCGCCATGCAGGCAGCCAGCGACGACCGGGATCTGAACGAGCGCGCCTACCAGAACGAACTGGTGGAGACGGAAAAAGTAGTCCGCGCGCAGTTGGTCGAGGCGCTGATGTCGGCGCAGCACTACAAGGCCCGCTACGATTACGTGGCGCTGCTGTCGCAACTGAACGTGGTGGTGGGCACCGAGGTCCGCGGAGCTCTGCTGGAGTCATCCAAATGATCCGCCGAAGCCGGTTCTGGCTGCTTTCCGCGATGGCTGTAGCGGCCCTCTGGTGCGGCTGGGAGGCAGCCGCTCCTGCGGCCCGTGCCCAAACCGCGACGCCCGCGCGCCAGGTGAGATTGCACGTGCTGGCCAGCCGCAGCGCCGTGGGGGCCGTCAACTTCGCGGATTTTCAGTTAGCGGGTACGATCTGGGTGCAATCGATTGGGCGGCGGCGCGGGTTTCAAGTGGATTCCCGTTTCGAGGTTGCCCCCAATCTGGAGACGGTGAGCAGACAGATCGAGGACTTTTCCGCCGACCTCGTGATTCTGGACGTCGTCGAGTACATCAAGCTGGCGCCGTCGGGGCTGTTGCGGCCGTTTGTGGGCATCGCCCGAGGCAAGATGGGTATCAGACAGAGCTACCACCTGCTGGTCAATCGCGATTCGGGTTATGCGGGGATCGAGGACCTGCGGGGAAAAAACGTTCTCGCCTACTTCAGGTCGGACGCGGAAATGGGCAAGATGTGGACTGAGAGCCTGCTCAACGAACGGCGCCTGGGCAGGGCCGAGCGCTTCTTCGCTTCCCTGACCCGCGTCTCCAAGGCGTCGGCCGCCTGCCTGCCGGTCTTTTTCGGGAAAGCGGACGCATGCATAGTAGATAGCCCCTCCTGGGATGTTTTGACCGAGATGAACCCGCAATTGGCGTCCCGGCTGCGTATCGCTGCCACTTCGCCTCCCTATGTGGAAGGCCTGGTGTGTCTGCACGCCAAGCACAAGGACTTTGTGGAAGAACTGCTGCAAGGTCTGGTCGAGTTGCATAAGGACCCGGAGGGAAAGCAACTTCTCATGATCTTCAAGGGGGAGCGCACGGACGAGGTGAGAGAGCCGGATCTGGCGACAGCGCGAGATTTATGGGCTAAATACACCAGCTTTGCCGGCCTGCCTTCACTGGCGGCCAGGCCGGAGGGTATACAAGCTGCGAGGCGACCCTGATGGAGCGAAGACGAAAGGCGAATGCGGCCGGCGGGCTTCGAGCGGCGCTGGCGGTGGTGTGGCTGGCATTCGGTCCCGGTGCGGCCATCAAAGGCGCCGATGCGCCGGATCCTTCAGCGCCCAAGATCCGCATAGCGCTTTCGACCAGTGTCTCCGGCCTGCTCAATCAGAACGACGTTCGGGCGGCGATCAAGGTATGGCAGGAAGGCCTCTCGCAGCAGATGAAGATGCGCGTCGAATACCTGGGCGGTGTGCCGCTGCCGCCGGAACCCATTCTGGAAGCTATGCGGAACGGCACCGTGGACGCCGCCACGGTCAGCGGGTCCGAGATTCTGCGTATGATGCCCTATCTCGATACCAGCGTGGCCCTGGTGGATTCCTACTACGTGCATGGCGGAGAAGAGTACATCGTGCTGGTGAATGAGGACAGCGGGATTCACAGCCTCCAGGAACTGCGCGGCCACACGCTTCTGATCCACGACGGCGTGGTGATGACGCTGGCGCGGGATTGGCTGGAAGTGCGCCTGGTGACCACACACGAAGGGCCGGCCAAAAGGTTCTTCGCCAATATCGAGACCCAGCCGAGGCTCTCCAAAGTAGTCTTGCCGGTCTTCTTCCGGCAGGCGGATGCCTGCCTGGTGGCCCAGCGGGCCTTCGCCACGATGTGCGAGTTGAACCCGCAGCTCGGCAAAAAGCTCAAGGTGCTGGCGGTATCGGAGAAATTGGTGCCCGTGGTGATCGCGTTTCGCAAGACCTGCCCGCCCGAAGCGAAAGCCCGGTTCATCGCGGCGATCCAAGGATTATCCAGCACGGTTTACGGCCGCCAGATCCTGACCTTTTTTCAATCGAACAGCGTGACGCCGATGGACGGGGCGGTGTTGGGACCCACCCTGAAGATGCTGGCCGAGGCCGAACAGATCAACGCCCGCGCCCGGAACTGACCATGCCGCCAAGCGCTTCCAAACACGAGCGATCGGGCCCAGAAGGAATCCTAGAAATCCGCGCTACGGCGGCCGATGAAAGTATTGACCGAGAGATTGCGATGTCACAGGCACTCCTGTCAACCCGGCACGAGAGGGCCGCCACGGCGAGGCGGTGGAAGCTCCTCAGGCTGCACTTCCCAGGCGGAATCGCGGTCCGCATCTCGGTGCTTTCCTGGCTGGTCACGATCATAACGCTGTTGATTTTCGTGACGGCCATCATTCCGGAGCAGAAGCGGGATTTGCAGGAAGCTTTGTTTTCCAAGGCGCGCGGCATTTCTTTTTCCCTGCAGGACTCCATGGCCAGCGCGGCCATTTCGGAGGATTATTCGAGCGTGGTAGACCAGTGCCTGCAGGTGCTGGCCGGGGACGATGCCATCGAGTACCTGGTGATTACCAGGCACGATGGCGTGGCGGTGGTGGTGGGCCGCAGCGGCTGGCGCACGGACACGCTGGACGAATCCTGGCGGCCGTCCCGGCTGGAGGCGACCGGGGGCATTCAATACGTGCCGCTGTTCGGGCGGCGCGTTTTCCATTTCTCCAGGCCTTTCGACGAAATGGGTCTGCATTGGGGCTGGATTCATGTGGGGCTGTCGCTGGGAGCCTACGACCGCAGCGTCCAGCGCATCTACGAGCGGACCGCGCTGCTGACGATGGCGTGCATCGCTCTGAGCCTGCTGGCCTCCATCATTTATGCGCGGCTGCAGGTGCGGCCCATCGCCAGCCTGCAGGCGGTGGTGCAGAGCGTTTCGGAAGGCAACCTGACGGCTCGCGCAGCGGTGCACAGCGGCGATGAAATCGAGAGCCTGGCGCTGGCGTTCAACGGTATGGCCGATTCGATCTTGCAGCGCAATGAGATCCTGGAGAGCGTGCGCCTGGCGGCGCAGCGTTTCCTGAGCGCGCCTGACTGGCGGGCGGTCATGCCGGAGGTGCTGGCCAAGCTGGGGACCGCGGCTCATGCGACCCACGTCTCCGTGCACCTGGCCAACGGAGAAGTCAATGCCGCCGGCGAACTGTTTCCTGCATATGACTGGATGAATGCCCAGTTGGCTCCCTCCTGCGCCGCGCGGGGGCGGAAGTGCGCGCTCTGGAAAGCCAGCGATCTGGCGGTGCCGCTCGAGCGCGTGCGCAAGGGCGAGATCGAGCGCATGTCCTATTCCGACACTCGCATCCGCCGCTCTTCCGCGCTGGTCCCCATTCAGGTAGGGGAAGATTGGTTCGGCTTCCTGAATTTCGACGACTGCCGGACCAGCCGCGAGTGGGGCACGGCTCTGCTGGACAGCTTCCGGGCATCGGCGGACATGATGGGCGCGGCGATCGCCCGCCAGCGCGCCCAGGAAGCTCTGGTAGAGGCCAATGAAAAGCTGGAATCCCGCGTGGTGGAGCGCACCGCGCAGCTTCAGGACCAGGTGGCCGCCAAGGAGGCCGCCCGGGCCGAGCTGGCCGAAGCGCAGCAAAGGCTCATCGCGCTCTCCCGCCTGTGCGGCATGGCGGAAGTGGCCACGGGCGTGTTGCACAACGTGGGCAACGTGCTGAACAGCGTCAACGTATCCGCCACGCTGGCATCCGGCCTGGCCAGCGAGCTGCGGGTGGACAATCTGGTGGCTACGCTCGCCATGATCGAGCAGCATCGCGGAGATCTGGCGGAGTTTCTGGACCGCGATCCCAAGGGACAGAGGGTGCTGCCGTACCTGATGAAGCTGGGCGGCCACTTTCAGGAGGAGCGCAAGTCGCTGATCTCCGAGCTGGAGCAGGTGCGCGATCACGTGTCGCACATCAAACAGATCGTGAACACGCAGCAGAGCTACGCCAAAGTCTCGGGCCTGATCGAAAATGTCTCGTTGGCGGATCTTGTGGAGGACGCCTTCCGCCTGGTTCAGCCGGGCTTCGACCGTCACCACATACGCATCGAGCGGGAGTACGAGGAGCTTCCTCCGGTCCCCACCGACAAGCACCAGGTCCTGCAAATCCTGACGAACCTGCTGCGCAACGCCAAGCAGGCCATCAAAGACAATAACCCCGGCGACCGTTTCATCCGCGTGGCGATACGGCGCCACGGGGCGGATCGCGTGCGCATCGAGGTGCGCGATTCCGGCGTGGGGCTTTCCCGCGAAAACCTGACGCGCATCTTCGCCCACGGATTCACCACCAAGAAAGACGGGCACGGCTTCGGCCTGCACTCGGGGGCCCTGGCGGTGCAGCAGATGGGCGGCTCGCTGGTGGCCGAGAGCGAAGGAGAGGGCCGCGGCGCAACCTTCATTCTCGATCTTCCCTTGAAGGGCAAATCGCCGCGGCACAGGAGTGTAGCCTGATGACAGAACTCGCCACCGATCTCAACCGTCGCATCCTGGTGATCGACGACAACCTGGCGATCCACGAAGACCTCCGCAAGATTCTCTCCGGCGAGGGCGAAGTGCAGGCGGAGTTGGAGGACGACGAGGCATTCCTGTTCGACGCCGCGCCGGTGGCCATCACCGATTTCGAAATCGATTCCGCGTATCAGGGCGAAGAAGGATTGCAGAAAGTGCGCGAGGCCGCCGCCGAAGGCCGCCCCTACGCGCTGGCCTTCGTGGACGTTCGCATGCCCCCCGGATGGGACGGAATCGAGACCATCGGGCGTCTGCGCGAGGCCGATCCGAACCTTCAGGCGGTCATTTGCACAGCCTATTCCGATTATTCCTGGCACGACATCCAGCGGCGGCTGGGCCATTCCGACAGCCTGCTGATCCTCAAGAAGCCCTTCGACAACATCGAGGTGATCCAACTGGCGCATGCGCTCAGCCGCAAGTGGCTGGTGAGCCGCCAGGCGGAAGCCAAGATGGCGGATCTGGATCTCATGGTGGCGCGCCGGACCCTGGAACTGGAGGAAGCCCACGAGCATATCGAGCGCGAGCTCCTGAAGCGGGCCCGCGCGCAGGAGGCCTTTCGCATCATTTTCGAAGCCAGCGCCATCTCGATCGCGCTGACCGATCCGGCTTTCCAGTGCCTGGATG
Source organism: uncultured Solibacteraceae bacterium (assembly GCA_964427655.1). Lineage (GTDB taxonomy): Bacteria > Acidobacteriota > Terriglobia > Bryobacterales > Bryobacteraceae > CAVQNQ01. The sequence goes on from CAYRWE010000011.1 coordinate 15,840, forward strand.
CCAACGGTGCCTTCGCGGCGCAGATCGGCTTGCCGAAAGAGAAATTTCTCGGTAAGGACCTGGTGGCCGTGGGCCTGCTCGATCGCGAGAGCCTGGATGCGCTCCTGCGGGAATTGAGCGAGGGCCGTCTGGTCGAGGGCACGGAGATCGCCTATGGGAGCCGCGCGGCCGGCCCGCGCGTGGGGTTGATCTGGATTCGCAACGTGGAAATCCAGGGGGAGCGGCGGCTGCTGGTGTTTCTGCTGGACATCACGGACCGCAAGCGGATGGAGGAAGAACTGAAGGAGGCGCGCATCTCGGCCGAAGCGGGGGCCCGCGCCAAGAGCGAGTTTCTGGCCAACATGAGCCATGAAGTCCGCACGCCCATGAACGCCATCATCGGCTTCACGCAACTAACCCTGAGCTCGGAGCTGAATCCGCAGCAACGCGAATACCTGGAGACCGTGGAAGGATCGGCCGCCTCGCTGCTGAGCGTCATCAACGACATTCTGGATTTCTCCAAGATCGAAGCGGGCCGCATCGACCTGCAACGCGAGCCGTTCTCGCCGCGCGAGTGCGTGGAAGGCGTGGCCCGGACCGTCCTGCTGGATGCCAGCTTGAAGGGCCTCAGCCTGAATTGGGAGGTGGCGCCGGAGTTGCCGGACCTCGCCATCGGAGATGCCGGCCGCCTGCGCCAGGTGTTGCTGAACCTGGTGGGGAATGCCGTGAAGTTCACCGAGCGCGGCTCGGTGCGGGTGGAGGCCGCGGTGGAATCCTCCGACGGCGCGGGAGTGCTGGCGCGCTTCGCCGTTCGCGATACTGGAATCGGCATCGCACCGGACAAGCTGAAGAGCATCTTCGAGCCCTTCCGCCAGGCCGACAGTTCGACCACCCGCAAATATGGTGGGACCGGACTGGGGCTGGCGATCGCCTGCCGCCTGGTGGAGATCGGCGGGGGACGCATCTGGGTGGAAAGCGTGGAAGGCCAGGGAAGCACGTTCTCCTTCACCGTCCCCTTGCAGCGTGCGCCCGTGGCGGCCGAGGCGGACCTGGAGCCGTGCGCGAGCGAAAAGAACGACGCGCGGCCGCTCGATATTCTGGTGGCCGAAGACAACCGCGCCGGTCAGACCCTGGTCTGTTCGCTTCTGAGAGAGCTGGGCCACGGCATCACCACGGCGGTCAACGGGCGGGAGGCGCTCGAATGGGCCCAGCGGCGCGACTTCGACCTGGTCCTGATGGACCTGCAGATGCCGGAGATGGACGGCCTGCAGGCCACCGCCGAAATCCGCGCCCGCGAAAGAGGGCGCGGCCGGCACACCCCTATCGTCGCCATGACGGCCTACGCCATGAAGGGCGACCGGGAGCGCTGCCTGGATGCCGGAATGGATGGCTACCTCTCGAAACCTTTTCAGCGCGGCGAACTCGTGGACCTGGTGCGGCGCGTCGGTTCGCTCGATCCGCCGGAACGGAGAAACGGAGTGCCGGCCGGCTCCTGCGCTGTCCCGGCTCTCGATCGGAATCCGGCGGCGGCCGAAGCTCGCCAGAGGTGACGGAAAATCCTATTGAGGGCCTTCCTGCTCGGGGCCTTCGCACGGGGGGCGTTGGGGATCGGGGCCTTCGCAGGCGGCGCGTTCCGGGAGGTCCGGACCGTTCAGGGCCGCGGCGGTTTCATAGTCGGCTCGCGCGGAAGGCTCATCGCCCAGAAGCGCGCGGGCGTGCCCACGCAAAACATAGAGGTGGGCTTCACTGGGGGCCAGCCGAATCGCCGCGTTGAAATCCTGCAGCGCAACATCCGCGGAGTTGGGCCGCGAGAGATATAGCTGGCCGCGATACTGAAAGGCCTGCCACAAGCGCGGCGCGGTCCGGATGGTTTCCGTCAGCAGCGCGATAGCCTCATCGGACTTTCCGGCCATGGCGAGCTGAATGGCTTGATCGAGGATGGCGGCATCGTCCGGGACGACCCGGAAACCCGGTCTGGCGACGAAGTGGAGATACGCTCCCAGGACCAGGCAGAAGAACGCGATTGGGCCGGCGCCCTCGAATCCCCAGGACCCCAGGAAGAGCCTGCTGGCCACCGGCAAGCTCGCAAATAAGAGCGCCATGGCCCACAAGGTGCGGCTCCACTGCCGGGCCGGCCGGGCGGATGCGGCGGGATTCGGAGCGTCGGGTGCATCCTCCGGGGATAGCGCCATAACTTCAACATAGCGCGGCCCATAGGCCGCGCGCTGGAGCGCCGGCGCGAGGTTTCCGTAACCCCATTCAGGGCATCCGCATCTAGAATTGTATACGCCGTGCGGAAACGACCACCGGGGATTTGCGCAATTTTTTGGATCGCAGCGGCGATCTTGCTGCTGCGTCCGAATAGCGCGTTGGCCGGGGGCAGCGTCACCATCGAAATCGTGGTTCGCGATGGGGATGCGCGGCCCGTCGCGGGAGTGGCGGTCGAAGCCAAAGGCACCGCGGGAATTGCCGCCACGGCCGTGACCGCGGACGACGGGCGCGCGGTGCTCGCCGTGCCGGCACCTGGCATTTACGAAATCAGAGCTACTAAAGAAGGCTTCGAGCCGTTCGTCAAATCCGATCTGAACGTGTCTTCGGCCGGCGGAACGGCGCTCGATCTGACGCTGGTGCCCGCGTTGGCACGCCAGGATAGCGTCGAAGTGCACGACACGGTTTCTCCGGTGGATGGGGGAGCCGCTCCGGCCGCCGAACTGCCCACGGAATCCGCCAAGGAGCTGCCCAGCCGTCCCGCCACGGTGGCCGACGTGCTTCCGCTCACGCCCGGAGTGGCGCGCACACCGGGAGGCGGCCTGCAAATCTCCGGCGCCGGGGAGCACCGCAGCGCCATGATCGTGAATTCGGCGGATGTGACCGATCCGGCCACGGGCCAGTTCGGCCTGACTGTGCCGATCGACAGCGTGCAGACGGTCAACGTGTACCAGACGCCTTTTCTGGCCGAGTACGGGCGCTTCACGGCCGGCCTGGTTACGGTGGAGACGCGCCGCGGCGGCGAAAAATGGAAATGGGAGATTAACGACCCGTTTCCCGATTTCCGCATCCGCAGCTATCATCTGGAGGGTTTGCGCGACGCCACCCCGCGGGTCAACCTGGAAGGGCCGCTGGTTCCCGGCAAGCTCTATTTCTCCGAGGGGTTCGAGTACGCCATCCGCAAGACGGAAGTGTACACGCTGCCGTTTCCCAACAATCAGAAGCTGGAAGAAGGCGTGAATTCCTTCGCGCAACTGGATTGGGTCGTCTCCAGCCGGCAATGGGTTACAGGGACCGTGCATATCGCGCCGCAGCGGCTCGACTATGTGAACATGAATTTCTACAACCCGCAGTCCACCACGCCGGACGCCGCCACCCACAACTACACCACCACCCTGACGGACCGCTTCGCCTTTGGCGGCGGATTGCTCGAGAACACGTTATCGTTCACGCGTTTTACGGCCAGCGTGTGGGGGCAGGGCAGCCAGGATCTGACCATCACGCCCACCGGGAATAGCGGGAATTATTTCGCCGATCAGGCGCGCAACGCGTCGCGCTACAGTTTTGCGCCGGTCTACGCGTTCCGGCAGGTGGATGGGCTGGGCGTGCACAACTTCAAAATGGGTGCGTCGCTATCGGGCAGTTACGACGACGGACAGGTGACCGACCGCCCCATCGACCTGCTCAACTACGCCAACCTCCCCATCGAGCGGATCGACTTCACGGGCGGGCAGTCCTTCCGCATGACCGACCGGGAGATGGCGTTTTTCGGGCAGGACCACTGGATGCTTTCGCCGCGCCTGGCCGTGGATCTCGGGATTCGCACCGAATCGCAGCAGATTTCGGAGGCCTTCCGCGTGGCTCCACGGGTGGGCGTGGCGTGGAGCCCGTTCAACGGCACCGGCACGGTGGTGCGCGCGGGGTTCGGATTCTTCTACGATCGCGTTCCCCTGAATGTCTATTCGTTCAGCCACTATCCCAGCCAGGCGATCACGTATTTCGACCCCAACGGAGGCATCGCCGCCGGACCGATTACCTATGAGAATGTGCTGGGCCAGGTGGCGGTTCCCTTTCCGCTGGTCGATCAGGAACATGTGGCGGGCAATTTCTCGCCGCGCAGCGCCACCGGAAGCTTCGAGATCGAGCAGCCTCTGGGGCATATCCTGAGGCTGCGCGCGGGCTACATGCAGAATGCCGGCTCGGGCCTGGTGATTCTGAATTCCACGCCGCCGGCTCCGGGCACGAATACGGGGATATACTCGCTCGCGGGATCGGGACAATCTTCCTATCACCAGTTCGAAACCACGGCGCGGCTCAAACTGGGGGCGGAGCGCGAGTTGTTCTTCTCGTACGTGCGCAGCCGGGCGCGTGGCGACCTCAACGATTTCGCCAGTTACCTGGGCACTTTTCCGGTGCCCATCGTGCGACCGAACCAGTTCTCCTATTTGCCGACCGATCTTCCGAACCGCTTCCTGGCCTGGGGATTGCTGAAACTGCCCTACGGATTCCGCGTCGCGCCGGTAGTCGAGTACCGCACCGGCTTCCCCTACATCGTCACGGATGCGTATCAGAACTACGTGGGGGTTCCCAATCTGACGCGCTATCCCGGCTTCCTCTCGGTGGATTCGCGCTTCTCGAAAGACATCAAGATCAACCCCAAGTACACCGTGCGCCTCTCGATCAGCGGGCATAATTTGACCAACCACTTCAACCCCGAGGCGGTCCGCAGCAATATCGACGATCCCGCTTTCGGCTACTTTTTCGGCCAGCGCGGGCGCCGTTTCACGGCGGATTTCGACGTCATCTTCTAAGCGCCGAAGGCAGCCGGCTCCCCGTGGGCCCGCCGAGTGCGCGATTATACGGATATAGGCCGCGTTTAGCTGGCCTGAACACCTGAATGATCAACGGGAAGCGAATCGCAGTCGTTATGCCGGCGTACAACGCCGAGAAGACCCTGGAGGCCACGGTGCGCGAGCTGCCGGACGTGGTGGACACGCGCATCCTGGTGGACGACTGCAGCTCCGATAACACGGTGGCGATGGCGCGGCGGCTGGGTCTCACGGTGGCCATCCACGAACGCAACCGCGGCTACGGCGCCAACCAGAAGACCTGCTACGCCACCGCGCTGGCGGCGGGCGCGGACGTGGTAGTGATGATCCACCCGGATTACCAGTATTCGCCGCTGCTGGTGACCGCCATGGCGAGCATGGTGGCGTACGGTGTTTACGACCTGGTGCTCGGCTCACGCATTCTGGGCGGCCACGCGCGCGCCGGCGGCATGCCGATTTACAAATATGTATCCAACCGGCTGCTGACCGCGTTTCAGAATCTGCTGCTGGGCGCGCGGCTCTCCGAGTATCACACCGGGTTCCGGGCTTACAGCCGGGAACTGCTGTGCGCGCTGCCGCTCGAAGATAACTCCGAGGATTTCGTTTTCGACAACCAGGTGGTGGTCCAGTCGCTGCTGCTGAAAGCGCGCATCGGCGAGATCTCCTGCCCGACGCGATATTTTCCGGAAGCCTCGTCGATCGATTTCCGCCGCAGCGTCACTTATGGCTTGGGCGTGATCCGCACGACGTTCGCGTGCTGCCTGGCGCGCCTCGGTCCGGTGGCCGATCCCGCCCGCTTCGTTGTCAAACGCAAGCGCGTTACATTATCCTGAATCGTCCGCAATGCTTTCGATTTCAGTCACGGGGCGGGCCGCCCACGTCCCGCCGCGGTTCGGGAGGGCGGTGTGACCCGGCCGGCGCCTCTGCTCAGCCTCCAGGGAGTATCGAAGGCGTTTAGCGGCGTGCGCGTGCTCGAAGACGTCGATTTCGACGTTCTCCCGGCGGAAGTGCATGCCGTTATCGGGGAAAACGGGGCCGGGAAATCGACGCTGATGAATATCATCAGCGGGGTCACGCAGGCCGATGCCGGCTGCATGCTGTGGGAAGGCGAATCCGTGCGGCTGCGCGGCCCGCGCGACGCCCAGGAGCGTGGCATCGCCTTCGTGCACCAGGAACTGGCCCTGGTTCCGCAGTTGAGCGCCGCGGAGAACATTTTCCTGGGACACCATCCGGCCGGCCTCGGCTGGGTTCGCTGGCGGGAAATCCACGAGCGTGCCGGCGCCCTGCTGAGCGATCTGGGCGACGGCCTGGATGCGCGCCGCCTGGTGGGTGAGCTGAGCCTGGCCGAACGGCAGCGGGTGGAGATCGCGCGCGCGCTGGCGTTCCAGACGCGGCTCATTATCATGGACGAGCCCACCGCACCGCTGAGCGAGAGGGATGCCGAAAGCCTGTTCGGGGCCATCCGCCGGCTTCGCCAGCGCGGCGTTTCGGTGGTCTTCATCTCGCACCGCTTGAAGGAGATCTTCCAGGTGGCCGACCGCGTCACCGTGCTGCGCGACGGCAAGCGCGTGCTCACCGAGGACATACGCGCCGCCGGCATGGACGAACTGCTGCGCGCCATGGTGGGAAGCGAGCTGAAGGCGCGTCTGGAAACGCAGACTTCATCGGCCACAAATGAAGAAGCGCTGCGCGTGGATGGCGCGGTGCCCTTGGTGGTGCGGCGCGGGGAAATCGTGGGGCTGGCCGGCCTGGCGGGATCGGGCCGCACGGAACTGCTCGAGTGGCTGTTCGGGGCCGCGGGGCGGAACGCCATTTTCTGCGCCGGCGGCCGGCCGGTGGTGGTGCGCAATCCCTCCGACGCGGTTCGGGAAGGCCTGGCACTGGTGCCGGACGACCGGAAGCTGAAGGGTCTCATACTGGGCGCTTCCCTGCGCGCCAACATCGCGCTGGCGAGCCGGCGCGGGCACTGGTTCATCGGGCGGTCCGAGGAGGAGCGCACGGCCGGGCGGCTGGCCGGCGAATTGCGAATCAAGGCGGCGGGCCTGGATCAGCCCGTGCATTACCTGAGCGGCGGTAACCAGCAGAAGGCGGTGCTGGCCAAGTGGCTGTCGGCCGGGGCGCGGGTGTTTTTGCTGGACGAACCTACGCGCGGCATCGACGTGCGCTCGAAAGCCGAAATTTGCGACCTGATTCGCGCGCTGGCGGCCGGCGGCGCGGCGGTAGTGCTGGCCTCCTCCGAGACGGAAGAGCTGCTGGGGCTTTGCGACCGCATCGTGGTGATGCACCGCGGGCGCATCGCCGGAGAGGTGGGGCGCGCCGAGGCCACCGAGGAACGCATCGCGAGCCTGGCGACGGGAGGCTCCTGAGGGCGCGGCTTGGTGCTTCTGGCCGCAATCGCGTCTCTTTCCGGGTCTCGGGGCGATCGGCCGATTCGCTATAATTTTGCTGTGGGCGCACCTTTGTCCGACCGATCGTCTCTGCTCGAGCGTTTCCGGCGCGGTCCGGAACTTCTGGCCGTAGTCCTCACCGGGGTCTTCGGCGAAGAGGAGGATTTCATCGCGGCTCCCGGTAAGTGGAGTATACGGCAGCTCGTGGCCCACCTGGCCGATACCGAGCTGGTGGTTGCGCACCGCTTCCGCCAGGTGCTGGCCGAAGAGAATCCCACGCTGGTGGCCTTCAATCAAGAGGCCTGGGCCGCCAACCTGGATTATGCGCGGCGCAAGCCCAAGCAATCGCTCGAAACACTGCGCCGCCTGCGCGCGGAGAATTACGAGCTGGTAAAGGACCTTCCCGAAACCGCCCTGGGGCGCCATGGCAACCACACCGAGCGCGGGCGCCTGACGCTGCGAGAGATGCTCGAAGGCTTCACCAGCCATACCGAGACGCACGCGCGGCAGATCGAGGGCGTGCGCGAGGCGTATAAGGCCGCCCGGACGAAGCTCTGAAGCGCGGCCGCGACGCACGCTACACTATTGGGTTATGCCCAATTCGTATGCTCCTCTGCGCGCCCCGCGGCGGCTGCTGTTCGGCCCCGGTCCGAGCCTGGTGGCGCCGCGCGTCTACGCGGCCATGAGCCAGACCATCGTCGGACACCTCGATCCGTTTTTCTTCGAGGTGGCGGATCAGGTGCGGTCCTTGATCGGATACGCATTCTCCACCGCCAACCAGTTCAACATGGCTATCTCCGGCACCGGCAGCTCCGGCATGGAGACGGCGGTGGCCAACTTCGCCGAACCGGGACGCAAGTTTGCGCTGCTGAGCAACGGCTACTTCGCGGACCGCATCGGCGAGATGGCGCGCCGGCAGGGCGCCGAGGTGGTGCGCCTGGCCAAGGAATGGGGGCAGCCATTCGACCCGCAGGAAGCCCGCGAGTTCATCAAGCGCGAGCGGCCCCACATGGTGGCGTTCGTGCAAGCCGAGACTTCCACCGGCATGTACAACCAGGGCAAACCCTTCTGCGAAGCCGCGCATGAAGTGGGCGCGCTGGCGATTGCCGATTGCGTCACCTCGCTGGGCGGCATGCCCGTGCTGGTGGACGAAAACGGCATCGACATCGCCTATAGCTGTACGCAAAAAGGCTTGGCCTGTCCTCCGGGACTCGCGCCCGTGACGGTTTCGCCGCGCGCGCTGGAGCGGCTCAAGGCACGCACCACGCCGGTGCAATCCTGGTATCTCGACCTGCAACTGCTGGACACCTACTACACCGGCCACAAGTATCACCACACGGCCTCCGCGACGCTGTTTTATGCGCTGCGCGAAGCCCTGGCGATGGTGGCGGAAGAGGGGCTGGAGCAGCGCTGGGAGCGGCATCGCCGGAATCACCTGGCCTTCGTGGCCGGCATTGAGGCCATGGGGCTCGAGATGCTGGTGCCCGAGGGTCACCGCTTGTGGACTCTCAACACGCCGCGCGTGCCCGCGGGAGTGGACGAGGCCAAGGTGCGGCAGTACCTGCTCGACGAACGCAGTATGGAGATCGCGGGCGGCTTCGGCCCGCTGGCCGGCAAGATTTTCCGCATCGGCCTGATGGGCTTTGGCTCGACCGGCGAGAACGCCATCCTGGTGCTCGAATCGCTGGAGGCGGCGCTGAAGGCCCAGGGCTACAAGCCCGCCGGCAACGGCCCCGCGGCGGCGGAGAAGGCGCTGGCGGCGGCGGTATAGGCCCCCGCGGCGGTATATAGGCAACGGCTCCCGGCTGTGATAACCTTCGGGGCATGAGCAGATCTTTGCTGGCTGGGCAGGCATTGCTGGCCGCCTCCGCCCTAACGATCTTCGCTTACGCCGCCGATCCGGATCGGGATTTCTCTGGAAAATGGGTGCTGGACCCGGCCCTCAGCCGGGTGGCCGCCTTGGGAACGACCGAGACGTCGTTGAGTATCTCGCAAAGCGAGGCCGGTATCTTGTGCTCAACGGGGACGGCCCAATGGTCGTACGCGCTCGATGGCAGCGAAACACGCAAGAGCGTCGGCGAGGAAACCAGAAACTCGGCGGCCAAGTGGGAAGGTACCGCGTTGCTGATCGACACCCTGGTGTCGGGTCCGGCGGACTACTCGGTGATGGACCGCTGGCAGCTTTCGCGCGATCGCGGCACCCTGACCATCACGCGGCAAATCGTGCGCGCCGAAGGGCAAGTGGAAGGCACGCTGGTGTTCCGGCGGGAGGGCGCGCAGGTTGCGCAGGCGGTACCTCCCGTTGCGCCGAACCCGGCGCCAGGATCGGCGTCAGGCTCACCCAAGGCGGCCGCCGACATGCCGCTGCCCAGGCTCGCCACCCGGCCGGCGCCCGGCATGGCCCCCGATATCACTGTTCCCACCGGGTCGCGCGTTCTGCTGCAACTGGTGAACGAAGTCAGCACGAAGCACGCCAAGGATGGCGACCGCGTGTATCTGCGCACGGCCGCGCCCGTCGCGGTGGAGGGACGCGTGGTGATTCCGCGCGGCAGCGACGTTCAGGGGACCATCACGCATACTAAGCCGGCAGGTAAGGTCTCGGGAAAGGGCGAGCTGTTTCTCCGCTTCGACTCGCTGATTCTGCCCAACGGCGTCTCGCGCGATTTTCATGCGCGGCCGCCGGGTGAAGAGGGAAAGGTGCCCGGGAACGGCAAGTCCGCCGACGCCCGCACGGTAATGATGGGAACGGGCATGGGAGCTACTATCGGCGCGATCACCAGGGGATTGCCGGGAGCCGCGGTAGGCGGCGGGATCGGGGCACTGGCCGGCGTTCTGCTCTCGCGCAATCAGGACGTGATGCTGCGCCCCGGCACGCATGTGGAGATGGTTCTGGATCGCGACCTGGTTTTCCATCCCGACGAGATTGCGGGGAATCCGCGCTATTAGGTTCGGTCGCCGGCGGGAGCCTACTCGACGCGGCAGACCAGCACTTCGCGGTTGCGGTAAGGACAATTCATCTCGCGGGCCGATGCGGGATTGGTGAGCACGACCCAGCTCACGCCATAGCGGGCTTTCAGCCGTTCGAAATCCGCCTTCCCGAAATGCGCCCAGCCTTGTTGGGCGTTGGTCTGATCCTCCCAAACGGGCGCGAGCTGCGGAACCTGAGCGGCGACGATCCGGTCTTTCACCATGTCGGCCAGCACGCTGCGTTCAGCCAGGGCGCGGAAGCCGTGGTAATCCTCGCCGGGCAGGCTCAGGTAGAAAGGATCCAAGGCAAACAACGCATTCTCGGGCGTGTTCCGCTGGATCCAGCGAAAGGCTTCTACCCAAGGATTGCCCGAAGCGTCGCCGGGCCACTCGAAGTGCTCCGTGCCAGGGAAGCTCTGGCATTGCGCGTACAGCATTACCGCGCTCAGCGGAGCGAAGAGTAACAGCCAGCGCCACGCGCGGTCGCGCAACAGCTTTTGTCCCAGTATCCCGCCGCTCAGTAAGACAAAGAGTAAGTAGAACAGGTGCAGGTAGCGCATGGGCTGAATGGGCCTGAGCCGCGCCATAGCCGGGATGGATAAGATCGCCACGGCCGCCAATAATTGGGCTACACCAAAAATGATTAAAGCGCGGGATAGCCTTACCACCACCGGCCAGGTATTCCGCCGCGCGATTCCGCCGAACCACCACAGGATGGCGAGTGGGGCCAGCACGCCCAGCCATTCATACCACTGCCAGCGCGTTAGAAAGAGATAGTTAGGGCCAATCAGTGCATGTTGCCAGGCGGCGGGAGGTTTCTGAAAAAGCCAGGCCAGAGGTAATAGAGCGAAGTAATGCACATGTAATTTTGCCGTACGCTTGCGTAGCCAGGTTGTATCTGATAAGTGTGGCGCTAGCGCAAGAAAGAAGCAGAAGGAGATACCCAAAAGAGCCATCACCGGATGGATTATTAGGGCTATGACCAAAAGCGCCGGCGAGAGGATCCGTCTGCCATCCAAGGTAGCTGTGACGGCCGCCAGAATTGCCGCGGTCGCCAAAGCTCTGGGGTGGAGTTGCTGATCCATCAGGAAGAGCGCCGTTCCAGCCACGGGCAGGCTCATCAACGCCGCCACCAGCGCGACACCCGCCCATTGGGCGTGCGGTTCGGCGAAGCAACGGAGGCTAATCCGCCAGCAGCCCCACAGCACCAAGAAGATCGTACCCACATGCCAAAACAGCACCGTCCAATCGAGAGGCGCATGCGTCAGGCTAACGGACCAGGCGATTAGTTTGTCGAAAATAGTGGCTTGCAATTGGACTCTGAAAAAGGTTGAATCGGAAGGATACAGTTGCGGGTGCAACTGCATCTTGATGGCTGGGAGGTAGACGTTGTCGTCCTCCACGCCCGGATGGTACCCCTCGATGAGAACGGAGGCCGCCGTGAGCAGCGTGAGCAGCAGCAGATTCCTTGAGACCCTCAAATGACCACCCTAAAGAGCCCCGGCGAGCTGGCAAACGTGCCGGCACCCGTTGCGGCAGCAGATTTTTTTCCGGCGTCCGTCGAGAGCCTGCGTGCTCCGCGGGCAAGACTCGCGCTGGTCGTTCCGACGTTGCGCGAGGCGGGCAATATTCGTGCGCTCTTGGGGCGAGTCCGAGCCACGCTCGACGCGTTGCATATCGAGTATAGCTTGATTGTCGTGGACGACGACAGCCGGGACGGAATCGAAGCCATCGTGGGTGAGATCGCGGAGGCGGACCCGCGCGTGCGAATTGTGGTGCGGGAGGGGCGGCGCGGGCTGTCGGGAGCCGTAATCCACGGCTGGCGGTATAGCGATGCCGAGATAGTCGGGGTGATGGATGCGGACTTGCAGCACCCGCCGGAATTGCTCTCGCGCCTGTGGCATCGCATGGAGCAAGGGGCCGATCTGGCGGTTGGCAGCCGCTATGTGGGGAAGGGCGGGCCGGGCGACTGGAACATCGCGCGGCGCCTGATCTCCAAGCTGGCGATCTGGATCACGCTGCCATTACAGCGCTCCTCGGCGCGGACTCGCGACCCGATGTCGGGGTTCTTTCTCGTGCGCCGGTCCTGTATCCGCGACCTGGAGTTTCAGGCCAGCGGGTTTAAGATACTTCTCGAAATCCTGGTACGGGGGAATATCCGCAGTCTGGCGGAGGTCTATTTCGATTTCGGAACGCGCCAGGCAGGACGCAGCAAGGCCAGCCTCAAGGTGGCCATCGCTTACGCGGTGCTCCTGTTGCGCCTTTATTGCCGGCGCCGACGCGGGATCGGCCCATTCCCGGTCAAGCGGCCGGAGAACGCTTGAGGGATGCGGGCCGGGCGCCCGGTAATTCGATGGGGATGGCGGAAACGGCCGGCTCGCTCGCCGGCGGAATTCGCGCCGTCAGGATGAGCCGGTTACCCGGCCGCCCGCATTCGCAGGGCGCGGAGACCACCACGCCGGGAGCGCCTTCGAGGGCGCTCCGCAGGTGCAGACCGTTCTGCACTTCGCATTCATAACCCACCAGGCGGCCGGCGGCATCCAGAAGCATCGCAAATACCGGTACTTGAAAGCGGCGCCACAGTGCGTCGCGTTCCGTGCGGCTTAAAAAAGGGGCCGCGCTGGAGTGCAGAACGAAGACGGCGCGGCGTGCCAGAGCGCCAGCCCGCGCGGCTTCCGTCAGTTCGGCGAAAGTGCCGGCCAGAGCGGAGCAGACACCCTGGGCGCGGCGCGCGGAAACCGGTGCGAGGTGCGGAAACAGAGGATGCCGGGGCATCCCGATGCCCCGGAACCCCATACCCAGTCCCATGCGATATCGATTCAGAAGAGTAGTGCGCCGCGGCCCACTCAAGTTCTCAGGTAAAAACCCACTCGAGGGTTTCACCCAGGATCAGGCGGGCGTCCGCGGCGCCGATGCCGATCTCCGCGAGGGCCGCAGATCCCATCCGGCGGCCGCCGCGATCCCGGCGGCATTGCGGTTCGATTGCGTTAAGCCGGCCGAACAATTGCACGTGCGCGTCGCAGACCGGGAGTTCACCCCAGGGAGTTTGCATCCGGCTTGTTCCAATGCGTGATGCCGGCGGCCAGCGCCAGTTGCGTCAGGCCGGCCACGTTGTTGACGCCCAGCTTCTTCATCATGGTCTTGCGGTAGCTGCGTACGGTCTGCAAGCCCAGGTCGAGCAGCGCCGCGATATCCTTGCTGGTCTTCCCTTCGGCCACCAGGCGCAGCACCTGCAGCTCGCGCGGCGAGAGCATCTCGAGCGGGCTGCGCGTGTGGGTATCCAGATCGCCGCGCTGAATGCGGGCCAGCAGCCGGTCGGAGACCTGGGAACTCAGGTACGAGCCGCCGCGGGCCACCGTGCGCAGCGCGTCCAGCAGTTCCACGGAGGACGCTTTCTTCAGCACGAAAGCGCGGGCCCCGGAACGTATGGCGCTGACCACGGAATTCTCGTCGTCGTACATGGAGAGGATCACCACTTTGATGGTGGGGCAGTAGCGCAGCAGTTCGGTGGTGGCCTCGATGCCATTCATGCCGGGCAGGCCGATATCCATGAGGACGAGCTCCGGATGGCACTTCTTGCATAGTACAACGGCGTCCGGCCCGTTATCCGCCTCGCCCACGATGCGGAACTCAGCGCCGCGCTCCAGGATGGTCTTGATCCCGTCGCGCACCAGCTTGTGATCGTCTACCAGGACGATGTCGAATGGCATATCCCCACTCTCAGGCCGCTTTCGGGGCGCCGGCGCGCACAATCGTGCCGGTGGCTTGATCGCTCAGGACCGAGAGGTCCAATCCCGCCTCGGCGGCATAGTGCTCCATACTCATCAGTCCCAAGCCGCGGTGCCCCCCCAGAATATCGTCGGGATCGAACCCCCTCCCGTTATCGCGGACCTCCAGCGAAGGACCGCTACGTGTGGACTTTACCGCGATTTCGATGGTAGAGCAACTGGAATGTTGCACGGAGTTCAGGATGGCCTCCTGGGCAATATGGAATATGGCCGATGCGGTCCCCGGATCGAGCTTCAGGGAGGGATCCACATTCAGCCGGATGCTGCCGGAGAAACGCTTGCGGACGCGCGCCACCAGGCGATCCAGGGCGGGCCGCAGCCCGGCGCGCTCCACCGTCGAGGGGTTCAGCTCGTGGCTATACTCGCGCACCTCTCCCATCATGGATTCGAGCACGTTCTGCATCTCGCCGATGCGCAGGCAGGTTTCCGGCTGGACGCTCTCCAGGTCCATGCGCACGAGATCGAGCTGCAGGCCGAGTGCGGTGAGATTCTGGCCCACCACGTCGTGCAGGAAGCGCGCCGCCGCGGAGCGCTCGTATTCCTGCGCCTTGAGCGCGCCCAGCACGGTGCTGCGCAACTCCTGCTCGGCCGTGCTGAAGGGTGTGGCTTCGCTGGCCAGCCCACCCGCGAAGAGGATGCGGCCCTCTACGCGGATGGGGAAAACGCCCATGTACCAGGTGGCGCCGGAATGCCGCTCGCGCAGCAGCACCAGTTCCCCCGCCAGCGCCCGCGCGAAGCGGCTCTTCCACAGCACGGTGGCTTCGGAATCGAGGACCTCGGCTACGGGCTTGCCCGCCAGTTCCCCGGCGCTCCTGCCAAATATAGCGGCTGGATCGCCATAGACTGCACGAAAGACGCCGTCCGCTCCCACGATCCAGTGGCATGCGGGGCTCTGCTCCAGGTAGGTCTCGGCTAGGCAACCGGCGTCTGGCATGTTGGTTTGCGCGGCCGCGCGGCGGCGGCCCCGGGGCTTATGCTACCCCTTGCGCGCCACCGCCTTGCGGGCCGCGGCGGCGATTTCAGCGGCGGTCAGCCCGTATTTGGCGAGCAGCTCATCGCCCTCGCCCGACTCGGCATAGGTATCCCGGATGCCCACGAACTCCATGGGGCAGGGCCGCGTTTCGGCGACGACTTGCGCCACGCGCACGCCCAGGCCCATATCGACCAGGTGCTCCTCGGCCACCACGATGGCGCCGGTTTCGCGCGCCGCGCGCGCGATGGCGTCGCGATCGATAGGCTTCACCGTGTGCATATCCAGTACGCGCGCCGCGATGCCTTCGGATTCCAGCGTCTGGGCGGCCAGAATGGCCTGGCCCAGCAGCAGGCCGTTGGTGACGATGGTCACGTCCGTGCCGGGCACCACCTGGATGGCTTTACCGATTTCGAATTTCTGAGCGGCATCGTAGATCACCGGCGCCTTGGGACGGCCAGTGCGCACGAATACCGGACCCACATGGGCGGCGGTCAAGCGGATGAGCGCCTTGGTGGACACTTCATCGGCCGGCGAAATCACCACGAAACCCGGCAGCGCGCAGGCCAGGGCGGTGTCCTCAACGCTCATCTGCGAGGGGCCGTCTTCGCCGATCGAGATGCCGCTGTGGGTTCCCACCACTTTCACATTGACCTTGGGATAGGCCGCGCAGACGCGGAGCTGTTCGAAGCCCTTGGTCATCACGAAGGCCGAGAAGCTGGAGACGAACGGAATCTTTCCCGCCAGAGCCAGCCCGGCGGCGATCCCCACCATGTTGGATTCGGCGATGCCGCAGGAGAAAAAGCGTTCCGGAAACTCCTTGGCGAAATAGGTGGTCATGGTGGATTTGGAAAGATCCGCGTCGCAGACCACAATATCTTTGTTCTCGCGGCCGAGCTCCGCCAGCGCGCGCCCGAAGGCCTCGCGCGTGGCCGGTCCCAGTTTCACTTCAAACTTGATCTTGGCAACCCCGGTGTTGGATGGCATGGTTTATCCGATCTCCTGTAAGGCCCGTTCCATTTCGGCCGGCGAAGGCGCCGTGCCATGGAATTTGGGATTATTCTCCATGAAGGAAACGCCTTTGCCCTTGACGGTGTGGGCGACGATGCAGGTGGGCTGGCCCTTGGTGGCCGCGGCCTCTTCGAGCGCCTCGCGGATGGCGGGGAAACTGTGGCCGTCGATTTCCAGCGTCTTCCAGCCGAATGCCCGCCACTTGTCGGCCAGCGGAGCGACCTCCATGATGTCCTTCACGAAGCCATCGAGCTGGATTCCGTTGTAGTCCACGATGGCCACCACGTTATCGAGCTTGTGAAACGCGCCGAACATGGCGGCTTCCCAAATCTGGCCTTCCTGGATCTCGCCGTCTCCCAGCAAGACAAATGTGCGCGAGGAGCGCCCTTCGAGGCGCGCCGCCAGTCCCAGGCCGAGCGCCAGCGACAGGCCCTCGCCCAGCGACCCGGTGGAGGCTTCCAGGCTGCCGATGAACCGCGTATCGGGATGGCCCTGGTAGACCGAGCCGAGCTTGCGCAGGGTGTTCAATTGGCTGGCTGGGGTGTCCGGGAAGCCGGCCTCGGCCATCACCGTATAAAGCACCGGCGCGGCGTGGCCCTTGGAGAGGATGAAGCGATCGCGATCGGCCCACTTGGGATTGGCGGGATCGATGCGCAGGTGATCGAAGTACAATTCGACGAGAATCTCGACGGCCGAGAGCGACCCGCCGGGATGGCCGGATTTGGCGGTGCCAATCATTTCGATGATGGCCCGCCGCGTGCGTTTCGCGATGGCTTGAAGTTCAGCGACAGACTTAGGCATTGGATGAGCGACTATTTTAGCATTCGGGGAGAATGTAACGGGCGCAGCCACTCCCGCGTGCCACTCCCGCGCTCATCTCCCCAGCCAGCCGAGGACAGTTTCCAGTTCCAGGATGCGCTCGCTCGGGCGGGGTGCATCCGGCAGGCGCACCAGGGCGGCATCCACGTGGCGCGCCTGGAGCGCGGAATACAGCGCGGCGGCGCCGGCATCGGTCTCGGGTGCCAGCACCAGGGTGGGTGTGCGGAAGTTCCGCGCGAAGTAGAGCGGCGAGTGCTTGAGAAACTCCTCGGGGGCGTTGCCGATGCCGGTGAACCAGCCGGGAATGGGATGGCGCACCACGGCCGCGGCGAAGCGGTCCGTATGGCCGATTGCCCAGGCCGCCTCCAGACTGCCCACCAGCACGATCCGCCGGGGGTCGATGCAGCCTTTGGCGAGAGCCGCATCCACGCCGCGCATCAGATCGTCGAAAGGGTCGCCGGGAACGCCGCTCGATAAGAGGTTGCCGAACGCCTCGCCGTATCCCGGAGTGCCGCGCGGGTTGGCGCACAGCACCACGTAGCCGCGCGCGGCGAAGATCTGGGCGCGCAGATCGAACTCGGGGCCGCACATGCGGCGCGGGCCCTCGCGGATGTAAACCAGCAGCGGGTACTTGCGGGCGGCATCGAAATTGGGAGGCTTCACCAGCCAGGCCTGGATGGTCCGGCCGGCGGATTCGTAGGGCATGGCCTCGACCGAGCCGATCAGCCGTTCCGCCAGTGGCTGTGAGGGGCGCGCGAGCGTTGCGGCTTCGGCGGCGCGGTAGACGCTGAACGCCACCACGTCTTCCGACTCACCGGCGGTCGAGCGGACCGTGACGGCAGTGCCATTGTCGGCGAGCGAGAAGCCGCGTAGGCGCTCCACCGCGGTCGTGATCTGGCGGACCGTGCCATCGCTGCGCGCGGCGTATGCGTGCGTGACGCCGCGGTCGTCCGCCAGGAAGTAGACCGTGCGCGAATCGGAGCTCCACTGCGGGGCCTGGGCGTCGCGGTCGAGCGAACCGCTGAGCGGTCGCGCGCGGCTGCCATCGGCGTTCATCACCCAGAGCTTGCGCACCACATAGTTCTGCGGTTTGGCCTGGGTAGCCAGCCAGGCGATGCGGGCGCCATCGGGCGATGGCATCGGGCACTCGTTGCGACCGGCCGTGGCGAGGCGCGAGAGCACGCCATCGGAGACGCGCAGCGCCACCAGATCGCCTTCTGCTGTGGAAGTAAGGATGGCGCGGCCATCGGGCATCCAGGCCGGCTCGCCGCGGCAATCTATCGATTCTCCGGAGACCAGCCGCGCGTTCCCGCCGCGAATCGGAAGCACGAAGATACGAATATAGTCGCGATTGCGGCCGGCCAGGCGCGGCAGAATGGCCGGGGGTGCCCATGCCGGCGGAGCGGGAGCAGCTTCGACGGGCGCGGTGAACGCGAGAGACGCGCCATCCGGCGACCAGGCCAGCTCCAGAGGTTCCCGGCCGGGTGTCGCGAGCGCGGTGTCCCCGCTTTCGCCCCAGAGGCGGAGCTGGCGATGGCCGTCGCGGTCCGAGATATATGCCAGGCGCCCGCCATCCGGCGCCCAGCGCGGCCGGCTGTCGCGCCACGCTCCTTCCGTGAGAGGACGCAGGTCCCGGCCGCCGGAGGACACCATACGCAGGTTGGCGCAGGCGGCATCCCGCTGGCGGTCGTTCCAGCGCTCGAGGTAAACCACGCGGCTGCCATCGGGGCTGATGCGCGGGTCCGCCGCGCGTCGCCAGTTCCACAGGTCCGCGGGGCCCAGGGACTGCGCGGCGCCATGAAAGCAGCAGAACGCGAGCGCGATGGACAAGCCAATTCGATTCAAGAAATCAGTCTCGCACAGCCTTGCTATTGGCTGCCAAGGGCTTTCCGGCGGGCTAAGTTAGCCGACGGAGAGCGGTCACTTACTAACTTGAGTTATGGGTAATAGGCAGAATAATAAACGTGGTTTTTCTAAGATTGTTATGGCTATAATTCTCACAGTACTTCTAGTATCGGAATCAGGAATAACCCATGAGCGGCCCTGGCTGCGGCACGATAAAAAATCGTCCCTTCCGGCTGAAGATCCTGCCAGCCGAAGCGTCCGCTCCGCAAGACTCGCGACCCAAGGCCGCATCGTTCCTGTGGGGACAAGGCCAGCCGCGCGATCCGGAATTTCCGGCTGCGTTTCGGCTGGCCATCGTAAGGGGCAGCTTGCCGGCGGCAAATGCGTACGCGCAGTTGCCTGCTCCCGAGCCGGTAGAAATCGGAATCTATCCTGAGTTCCGGCAAATCCCCCTGCCCGCTGGGGCGCCTAAAATCCCGGAACGGCTCTTACCCATTATCGTGGAGCCGGGCGCCGACGATGCCCCACCCATCGAAGCGCCTTTGCGGGCCCTGCCGCGGGCGGGCCTCCGGCCGTTCGAATTGCACTGCCGCAGCAGGGCCGGAGCGATTGGCGCAAGCCCGCAGTGGGAGCCGCTGGCCATTTCCGCGGAGCCGCCGCCTTTTGCGGTGCAGCCGGCGCTCGCGACTCTTGAGGATCTGGCGGCTGAAGCGGCGGCAAAGGAGCGGCCGGGTAAGGTGGACTCCGCTCCGCAGCACCATCGCAAGGTCAGCGCGACTACCAGCCTTGTGATCAAAGCGGTGGCTGCGGGCCTGGTGATGGCGATGTCCGTGTGGTTCGGCTCGGGCAGCCGGCGGTCCTCCAGGCAGGAGACCGCCACCAATGAAGACGCCCCAGCGGCCCAGGAGTCCCGGCTGGCACCGGAGATCGAAAGCCGGCGCGGTTCGGACGGCGGCATCGCCACCGGTCCGGTGGAATGGGTGCGCACCGCGGTGGCACAGCGCGCCGCGGCCGAGTTCCACGAGACCTTTCGCGGCGATACGAAGAGCTGGGAGAACGCTTCCAGCGGATCGCCGGCGAAGTGGGAGCGCCACCCGCGAGGATACGTAAAGCCGGGACCGCTGGCGCTCTTCCAGCCGTCGCTCGGGTTCACGGATTACCGGTTCGAGTTTCTTGGGCAGATCGAAAACCAGAGCATGGGTTGGGTGGTGCGGGCGCAGGACCGCAAGAATTATTACGCCACCAAAGTCAAGGTAGTGAAGCCGGGGTTGCGGCCCATCATCGCCATCGAGCATTACGCGGTAGTGGCGGGCAAGCCGGGGCATCGCGTCGAAATGCCTCTGAATGTCATGGTCCACAACGATGTGCCCTATCGCGTGGCGGTTGTGGTGAAGGGCAACCACCTGGTCACGTCCATCGAAGATCAGGAAGTGGATACCTGGACGGACGACTCGCTGCCGGAGGGCGGGGTGGGTTTTTTCGGCGAGGCCGGCGAATCCGCGCGGCTCTACTGGATGCGCCTCACCCGGAACCAGGATGTCTGGGGCCGCGTTTGCGCTTACATATCGAGCGGTTTGGGGCCCGCCACCGAGACCGCGGCCATCGCGCCCGGCCCGGCGGCCGGATTGCCCGAACGGCGCTTCGCGGGCGGCAAGATGCGTGCGAATTCTAGGAGGCAGGGAAGGATGGAAGCATGGAAGTGCTGAGCCCGGCAGAGCCGAAACGAACAACCCTTCCACCGGGTGTCACGTCCATCGACGAAGTCAAAAGCCGCAAGCGCACGGCGCGCATGATCTCCAAAGCGGCCTCCCTCAAAATGGAGGGCAAGATCGAGGCCGCTGTGCAGATGCTCGGCAAGTGGATCGAATCGGGTGAGCGGGATGCCGCCCTGTACTCGGCTTTAGGCCATCTGCAGTACGAACTGCACGATTACGCGGCGGCGGCGGCCACCTATACCCAACTGGCGGAGCGCGACCCCACGCACCGCACCGTGCATTTCAATCTGGGCGTGTGCCAGGGCAATCTGAAGAATTGGAAGGCCGCCGTGGAGTCCTTCCGCAGGGCGGCGGATGCGGACGCGACGCGCGCGGATGCCCAGTTGGGGCTGGGAATTTCGCTGATCCACAACGGCAGCCCGGCCCAGGCGCTGGTTCCCCTCGACGGCTTCCTGGCGGCCTTTCCCGAACACGAGCAGGCCCTGTTCGGTAAGGCCGTGGCACTGCAGCAGATCGGGCGGCACGCCGAGGCAGTGGATTACTATCGCAAGGTTCTGGCGCGCAGCCCGCGTTCCGAGGAGGCGCTCTCCAACCTGGTGGCCATGTTCCTCGAACGCAAGGACGTGGATTCAGTGCGCCACTATGCCGCCATGCTGGCCGAGTTGAAACCCGAATCGGCCGTGGCCCTGGAAGCGCTCTCGGCGGTGGCGTTCGTGGATGGCGATTACGCAACGGCGGTGCGCTATTGCCGCACGCTCACCGAGATCGCTCCCGGCCGCTTCGAGAACTGGTTCAACCTGGGGGTGGCGCATCACAAACTCGGGAACCATCGCAAGGCTGCCCAGGCCTACGAACAGGCCGCCGCGCTCAAGCCCGATTCCGCGCAGGCCCATCTGAACCTGGGCGTGACGTGGCAGGAGCTGAGCGATTTGCCCGCGGCGCGGCAGTGCTACGAGAAGGCCCTGGAGACGGATCCGCGCCAGCATGGAGCGCTGTGGAACCTGGCGCTGGTGCTGGAGCAGTTGGGCGAGCGCGAGCGCGCCGAGAAGCTCTACTCGCAGGTGCCGGAGGATGCGGCGGAATCGTGCGACGCGGTGTTCCGCCTGGGCTATCTGCTGCTCGTGCGCGGCGAGTTCGCGGCCTCGGCGGGCGTCTTCGAGAAGTGCCTGGCCAAGCGGCCGGACTGGCCCGAGGCTTTTTTGAACGCGGGCATCGCGCATGTGCGCTCGGGCAATCCGGAGCGCGCCCGACAGCTCTTTCAGGAAGCGCTGCTGATGCGCCCCGATTCCGCGGACGCACTGCGCGGGCTGGCCGCGCTGGCTCTTGAAGAGCGCAATTACGAGGAGGCGTACGATCTCCACCGCAAGCTGATCGATCTGGGAGACCACAGCCCCGAGCTGTTCTACAACGCCGGCCTGATCTGCCAGAAGAACGGCAAAATGCAGGATGCCACGCGCTATTACCAGCGCGCCCTGGTGGAGGATCCGCAGTTCGCCGAGGCACTGCTGAACCTGGGCCACGCGCTCATGACGATGGGTCAGGAGGACGAGGCGCAAGCGTACTGGCGCAAAGCCATCCGCGAGAAACCCGAGCTGGCCCAGCAATATTTCGACGCGGCGGAAGAGTAGGCGGCACCGCCCTCAACTTTCGGCGGCCCGCCAATCTCCTAGATGCGACGCGCCACACGCCCCACACGCATCGCCGCCGCTTCCACACGCGTCGAATGCGAGTGGAGTGCGTCCGAATAAACCGCCTACTTACGCGCGCGGCTTCGTATCCATTTTGAGCCGGGCCCGGAGGGGACCCCGTCAGGGAGCGGTTTGTCCGCGGCGCGACCATAATTCCCGTTCTGCATGACGGACTACCAGGTCGCTGCTGGGCCGTGACGGTCGGCGCGTGAGGCCCGTGATATTCTGTTTCTGGTCTTACCAAACTTGAAGGAGATGCAAGCGTGAGAGTCGGTGTATTTACCCCCCTGCTGGCACAATTGCCGCTCGAAGATGTCCTCAAGAAGTTGAAGACGCTGAATATCGATACCGTGGAACTCGGAACCGGGGGCTATCCCGGCGATCCGCACTGCAAGCTTTCGATGCTCGATAACCCGGCCGAGCTGGCCGCATTCAAGGAAAAGCTGGACCGCTACGGTTTCACCATCAGCGCGCTGAGCTGCCACGGTAACCCCCTGCATCCCAATCCCGAGCACGCCCGGCACGACCGCGAGACGGGCCGCAAGACCGTTCTGCTGGCCGAGAAACTGGGCGTTCCGGTGGTGGCGGAGTTCAGCGGATGCCCGGGCGATTCGCCGCAATCCAAATGGCCCAACTGGGTGACCTGCCCATGGCCGCCGGATTACCTCGAAATTCTGAAGTGGCAATGGGACGACGTGGTGGCGCCCTACTGGAAGGAGCGGGCCAAGTTTGCCGCGGACCATGGGGTCAAAATCGCCATCGAGATGCATCCCGGCTTTGTGGTCTTCAGCCCGGAAACGCTACTGAAGCTGAGGGCCCTGGCGGGTCCGGCGATCGGGTGCAATTACGATCCCAGCCACATGTTCTGGCAGGCCATCGACCCCATCGCCGCCATCCGCATTCTGGGCGACGCGATCTTCCACGTGCACGCCAAGGACACCCAGATCTACGATCGCAATCTGCCCTTAACGGGTGTGCTGGATACCAAGAACTATACCGACGAGCGCAACCGCGCGTGGATCTTCCGCACCTGCGGTTACGGGCATGGAGAGGAATGGTGGAGGGAGTTTGCTTCGACGCTGCGCATGTTCGGCTACGATTACGTGCTCTCGATCGAACACGAAGACAGCCTGCTTTCGGCCGAGGAAGGATTGACTAAAGCGGCGGGCTTCCTCAACGGAATCATCATGAAGCAGGCACCCGGGGCTGCCTGGTGGACATAGGAAGCCTGCCGGAGTAGGACCCTGCGTCAGCTTGGCGAAGGGTCCTACGCGAGAACGGAGGAGTGGCCCTTAGCGCATCCGGCCGGCTTCGGTCTTCATGAGCTGGGCGTTACGCCAGGCCTGGTCGGCGTGGGCGCCCGGGATAGCCGCGGCATCTTCGCTGAACTTGGCGGCTTCCAGAATCTTGGCCTTGTTGTTGGTCATCTTGCCAAGCTGGTAATTGTCCACTCCGAGCTGGAATAGCGCGGGCCCCATCATGGCGTTGTTGCCTTTAATCAGCGGGAGCGCCGCGCGCAGGGCCTTATCGGAAAGGGCAAACTGCTGCTTGCTCCCATAAATGACCCCGGCCGTGTAATAACCCTGCGCCAGGAGTGCGCTGCGCCGGCGATCCCAATCGGCCTGCTGGACGCCTTCCGGCTTGCTGTGCTTGTTGACCGCGGCTGTGAGACGATTGGCCAGGGTCAGGGCGCGGTCTACTTGGCTCCGTTTCATGGCCTGCTCCACGCCCACTGCCAGAACATCCTCGTTATCGGGCAGATTTTCGAGCGCCTTTTCGGCGATGGCCGGAATCTTGGCGGACGCGCCGGTGGCGTTCAGCGCCGCGAAGTACGGAGCATAAGCGTCGGCGAGATACTTGCTCTTGGGATTCTGCGCTTCCAGCATTGCGATCAACTCGATCAGTTGTTCGCTGGGGGACTGCACGGCGGTGGCGTAAAGAGAGTACTCCGTGAACGATTCCACGTCCTTGGCGTAGGCCACGTGCTGGGTCCAGGCTTCTTTCTCGTCGGCGCTAGCGGGTGCCGGCTCGGCTTCGGCTTTCTTGGCGAGTTGGTACGCTTCCGGCGCCACCTTCTTGACGGCAGCGGCGTCTTTCTTTGCGACGGCGTCTTTCAGACTCTGATAGGCGTCGTCCATATCGTCAGCGACGGCCACGGCGGGACCGGCAACCAGGACGAGCGCCATGCCGAATACAGACAGTTTCATGGGGAACTCCTTATTATCGATTACGAAAACGAGCTACTCCAAGACCTGATTCTCCCCAATATCACGTTTGGATGCAACTCCGGCGGGGCGTGATGGGCTGGAGGCGAGCCGGAAAGCGGGTGACGCGGACCGCGGCGGGTTGGCGGGCTGTCCGCGTGGGCGAGCCTGCGGAGCGGTCGTGCGGATTCCAGGCGGGATGGCTGCCGGGAGGCCCGCACAGGCCTCCCGCATCCTGCCGCTAATCGGAAAAGGAGCGCCGGCCGGGCGATTAACTGCCGGAAGTGATGCCGGCGCTCTCTAAGGTCTGCGAAATGATCGACATGGGGTTGAGCGAGTCGTTCTGAACCGAGCTGCTCTGGAAGGCGCTGAGAAGCTGCTGGAGCGACTGGCTCGCGGAGCTCGAGTTGGAGCTGGAATCCGAGCTGGAACTGGACCCTAAGTTGACCGAGGAGTGATGATGGTGACCGCCATGGTGGTGTCCACCCATGGCTTGGGCCAAATCCTGGATGTTGGGGAGCTGCCCGCTCGACGAGGCATTCGAAAAATCGGTGGCGAGCTGGGTGAGCTGGCTGGCAGCGGTGGTATTGCCTTCGGACGTAGCCTGTTGGGCGGCGGCCGTAAGGTTAGTGGATATCTGCTGTGTCACCTGCTGATACTGGGTAGGGTTGGACTGCTGAAGCTGCTGCAGTTCGCTGAGCATTGTGGCAAAGGGCGACATCTGATTCGTGTCTTGAACCGACGATCCCGATGCGCTGGTTTGACCGGTCGAAGTGGACGTTGTGTTGCCAGAGGAGGCGCTTTCCATAGCCAAAAGCGATTGAATATAGCTGCTGGAAAGACCCGAAACGGGAGTTAGACTCATGACACCTGTTTTGCATTTCTCCCGCCGATTGACAAGCTATTGAAAATAAAGCCAAATATTCCTGTCATGGGCGCCAAGATTTTGACGCAGGACGGCTTTTTGGCGGCCAGCGAGGCACTCCCCTGGCATCCGCGCCGGTTGGGCGGGCCGTTTCAGCCCAGACTCTCGACGATGCGTTCGAAAGCCACCATGCCCGGATCGTCGCGGCCCAGGCCCTTGGCGCCAAAAATGCGCGCGCGCCCCTGCCGGAACGGTTGATCGCGCAGGCGGCCGATAGCGGCCGCGATGGCGGCGCGGGCCGCTTCCAGCATGGCGGCGGGTTCGCTCAATCCAACGGTGGCGGAGCGCGTGGCTTCCAGGGCATCCAGTATGGTCTTATCGCCCAATTGTCCTTTTCCGCGAGCGGACATGGCCGTCAGCGCGGCCGCCAGCAGCCCGGGGATTTCGCCCCACGGCACGGCTGTGCGCCCCTTGGTGGATTTGGCGGCCGCCATCAAACCGGTGGCCACCAGGGTTCCATAGGTGGACGCCGAGACGCGCGTGAAGGCCTGAGAGCAGCGCAGCAGGGCCATCCCGACGTCGTCCGGCAGGTTGGGCAGGTCTTCCAGCAGGCGGTTGGCAGCGCGGGTCAGGTTGACGCCCAGATCGCCATCGCCCAGGGCGCCATCGAGCTCGTTCAGTTCGCCGGCGCAAGCGGCCATCTTTTCCGGGAGGCGGCCGAGGGCCCAGCGGATGGATTCAGTAGTGAATTCGGACATGCTTAGACCTTCAGGAACGGGCAATCGCAGGGGGCCAGCAGCAGGGCTTCCAACTCGGCATCCAGCTTGCAAAAGGTGAGCGACATGCCGGCCATCTCCATGGAACAGGCGTAGCGGCCCACCAGCGGCGCCATGATCGCGATGCCCCGGTCGCACAGACGGCGCGCGACGTAGCGGTAGACGATGTACAGCTCTTCGGGCGGAGTGGCGCCCAGGCTGTTGCAGAGCACCGAAACGCGGTCGCCCGAGGAGAGTGGCAGGTCGTCGAGCAGCATGTCGCACATCTCGGCGGCGATCTGGTCGGCGGGGCGCAGGGCGCCGCGGCGCACGCCCGGCTCGCCGTGGATGCCCATGCCGATTTCCATCTCGTCTTCGCCGATGGTGAAGGTGGGGCGGCCGGCGGCCGGTACCGTGCAAGGTGTCAACGCCACGCCGATGGAGCGGCAATTATCGACGGCCTTTTGTGCCACGGCGGTGACTTCCTCCAGGCTGGCCATGGCGGCGGCCTTGGCGCCGGCGATCTTATAGCCGAAGACCAGGCCGGCCACGCCGCGGCGCTTGTGGCGCTCCTCGGGAGCGGCGCTGGCTACGTCGTCAGCCATCAGCACGCTGGTAGTGCGGATATCCTCCATCTCGACCATCTCGCCGGCCATATCGAAGTTCATGACGTCGCCGCCGTAGTTGCCGTAGAGACGCAGCACGCCGGCGCCGCCGTTAGCCGCGCGGATGGCGTCGGCCATGAGGTCCACGCCCGGCGAGGCAAACACGTCGCCGATGGCGCAGGCGTCCAGAAGGCCGGCTCCCACATAACCCGTGAAGACCGGCAGGTGCCCCGATCCGCCGCCCGTCACGATGCCCACCTTGCCGGGCACGGCGCCATCCGGGCGCACGATCACGCGGCCCTCCGCCCCGATGCGCTTGTAATAGAGAGGGTGGGCGGCGCACAGACCCTCGAGCATCTCATTGACGTAGTCTTCCGGCCGGTTGAGGATTTTCTTCATGCATGGGATTTTAGCGCCGGGACCGGCGGATCGCCAAGTTATGATGGTGGGCATGTTGGATCGGGAGCAGGCATGGAAGATTCTTTGCGAGTTCACCCAGTCCGAGGGCCTGCGCAAGCACGCGCTGGCGGTGGAGACTTGCGTGGCGGCTTACGCGCGCAGACTCGGCGAGGATGAGACCAAGTGGCGCGTGACGGCGCTGCTGCACGATTTCGATTGGGAGATCCACCCGCAGTTGCCGGATCACCCCACCAAGGGCGAGCCGATTCTGGCGGAGCGCGGAGTGGATGAGGAGATCCGCCGCGCGATTCTCTCGCACGCCAGTTTCACGGGCGTGCCGCGCACGACACCGCTCGAGAAGACGCTCTTCGCCTGCGACGAACTGGCCGGCTTCATCACCGCGATTTCATATGTGAAGCCGCGCCGCAGCGTCTTCGATGTGGACGTGCCCTCGGTAAAGAAGAAGATGAAGGACAAGGCCTTCGCGCGTTCGGTGAACCGTCAGGAGATCGTGGAAGGCGCCGTGGAGCTGGGTGTGCCGCTCGAAGACCATATCGAGTTCTGCGTGAAGGCTATGCAGGCAAATGCCGAGGAACTGGGGTTGAAGGGTAGCGTGGAGTAAGGGTGGGCCTGCTTTCACCGCGGAGGCGCGGAGGAGCGGAGGTACGCGGAGGAAGAAGGACCAAAGTCAAAACCTGAGAGCACGGAGGGGGCGGAGATTCCGAGGGCTGGCGCTTTCGAGCTGGGTGGAAGGTGGCTGGTTATCCAAGGCGCCGGCGCAGCCAGCGGTGAGCGGGTTCTTCAATGACTCCGTAGACGGCGGCCGAGATGGCTACCACGGCGGCGATATAGAGGCACGCCGAAAACGTGCGCGATCCTCGCAGATACCACCACAGCAGCGGGATGTGCAGAATATACATGGCATAGCTGGATTTGCCCAGGTAGACTGCCGGCGCCGACGCGAACACTCGCGCGACCGTTCCGCCGCCTAGAGCGAAGCCGATCAGCAGCATGGCATTGAGTGGCCGCAGCGCGGTGTTGAGGTCGAGAATGCGCGGGAGCGCGTGCGGAAAGGCGATTAAGGCTGCGGCGACGACGCCGGCGGGCAGATAGAGCCAGAGGCCGCGCGGCATCCGCGGGCTGCGGCGCAGCAGGTTATAGGCGCGCGCGGCAGCGATCCCCATCAGGAAATCGGAGAGATGAATCAGGGGCTTGATTTCGTCGGAGACTCCCGCCGCCCAGAGCACGCGCGTCAGGCAGCAGGCCACCGTGGCCAGAAGCAGCGTGCCGCGCCATCCCGCCCGCCCCAGGAACATCGCGGCCAGCGGAAAAGCAACATAGAAGAACATCTCGCAGGAAAGCGACCAGGCCGGCGTATTCCAATTGACTGGGATGTGGCCCAGCCAGGCCTGCACCAGCAGGCCGTGCGCCGCCACGAAGCGCGCCTTGGCGGGCGTGCGATCCGCCGCGATGAACGGGGCCACCAACAGCAGGCTCAAAAAGTAGACCGGGTAGATTCGCGCGAAACGCGCCACCGCGTAACGCCGCAAGCTGCCGGGGTTCCATGCGGTGGAGACGTAATTGTGGGCCAGCACGAAACCGGAGAGCACAAAGAAAGTGGTGACCGCCAGATATCCGCCGCGAACCAGCATGAAAATCGGCGCCGGCAGGTTCTCTAGGGAGGCGCCGAGAGCCTGGCCGGGCCCGGTCAGGTGATGCAGAATCACCCACAGCGCCAGCAGGAAGCGCAGTCCCGTGAGCGCGGGCAGGTTGGCGGGGGCGTTGGTCCGTTTGAGGGGCTCCGGCCGGAACACGGCGGGCCGCGCCGGAGCAAAACATATTTCGGAGGTGATATTCCGATTTTAGCAGGCCTTCGGCCGCGGCTATCCGCCCTGGGAATCGTGCGTGCCGGTGCCGGCGATGTCCTCCAGCTTGGTGCCCTTGTCGTTGACGCGCTGCGCCACGGTATCGCGCATGTCCACCTTGTTTTCGGTAGCCCCCACGCTGGCATCGGTGGCGGGCGAACCGGGTGAGGGCGGTGCGGAAGCGGCCGAGGCGCGCTCCACCACGATATCGAAGCGGGCCACCAGGGCGGCGAGGGCACCCACGGCCGCTAAGACCGGCGCAGCGATCACGCCGATGCCGGCCACGGTGAGAGGAATCTCCACGTAGGTGTGGCCCTGCTCGTCCTTGACGATGATGCGCCGCACGTTGCCTTCATGGATCAGCTCGCGGATCTTTT
>CAYRWE010000012.1:0-43464 GCA_964427655.1 uncultured Solibacteraceae bacterium
CCGACCTCCTGGTCCCGAACCAGGCGCTCTAGCCAGGCTGAGCCACGCCCCGATTTTGCGGACTTTCATCGCGACACTTCCTCGCGTGAAAGATCAACAGTGCAATTGCTTCAGTATACCACCCGCCCAGCTCGATTCCCGCCTCGTATTTGGTGTACCCCTGAGTCTTATCGAGTAGCCTGGAATCGCTGCCCGGGTGCAGGGCACCGAAGCAAGTGCCCCAAGAATCTATGGTGCGGATGAGAGGACTTGAACCTCCACACCCTTGCGGGTACATGGACCTGAACCATGCGCGTCTGCCAATTCCGCCACATCCGCACGTTGGGAACGAACTCCATTTTTCCAGACCGCGAAGCCGGAGTCAAATTCTTCGCGTTCGCCCGCGCCGCGCCACCCACTGCGGCTGATTCGCTAGACCACGTCAACGCCCATGCTGCGTGCTGTGCCTTCGACCGACCGCATAGCGGCTTCCACGTCGAAGCAGTTCAGATCGGGCATCTTGATCTTGGCAATCTCTTCCACCTGCTGATGCGTGATCTGTCCCACCTTGGTCTTATGGGGTTCCGGTGATCCCTTCGCCAGGTTCACGGCCCGCTTGATCAGCACCGGCACGGGCGGCGTCTTGGTGATAAACGTGAACGACCGGTCCGAATAGATGGTGATCACCACCGGGATGATCAGGCCTTCCTGGTCCTTGGCCGACGTCTTGGCGTTGAAGGCTTTGCAGAAATCCATGATGTTGACGCCTTGCGGCCCCAGCGCCGTTCCTACCGGAGGAGCGGGCGTGGCCTTGCCGGCCGGAATCTGCAACTTCACCTGAGCGGTAACTTTCTTTGCCATAACAATCCTCTTGCCCCGGCCCGGCCGAACCCACGGGCGGCGGCGCTAAACCTTTTCGACTTGCAGGAACTCGAGCTCCACCGGCGTGGCGCGCCCGAAGATCGTCACCATCACGCGCAGCGTGCCGCGCTCCGGGTTGACCTCGTCCACCTTGCCGGAGAAGTTGGCGAACGGACCGTCCACGATGCGCACCGAATCGTTCTTCTCGAACGTCATCTTGGGACGCGGCCGCGAGGCCGAAGAAGCCTGGCGGTACAAAATCTGATTCACTTCGTCCGCGCTCAACGGCACCGGGGCGTTTCCGCCGCCGACGAACCCGGTTACCCGAGGCGTGTTCTTCACCGCGTGCCACAGTTCGTCGTTCATTTCCATTTCCACCAGCACGTAACCCGGATAAACCAGGCGCTTGCTGGTGACCTTCTTGCCGTTGCGCAATTCCACCACTTCCTCGGTCGGAATCAGAATCTGTCCGATCTTATCGGAGAACCCGAAGGCCTCCGAACGCGTGCGCAACGATTCCGCCACCTTATTCTCGAACCCCGAATAGGTGTGGATGATGAACCATTTTCTGGGAGACGAGTCGTCGTAGAGCGGAGCTTGCGGCGCGACGGCTTCCGGCGGCTGCTCCAACGCCGGTTGCCCGGCGGCATCCTCTTCGACCGCGAGGACCGGCTGCTCTTCTTCTTCCGCCGGTGGCTCCGCGATCTCGGAAGGCTCGTCGAAATGAACGTTCTCTTCGTCCATAACCGCTACTTCGTGAAAAACCTTAAAACGCCCGTCACACCCGTGCTCAGAACCTTGTCCACCACCGCGAAATAGGCCGCGAAAGCGAACACCGAAAAAATCACCACTGCCGTGGTTCCTTCTACCTGTTTCCGGTTCGGCCAGGTCACCTTGCGCATCTCGAGCTTCAAGTCGTTGACGTAATCCTTGGTGCCTTCGAACCAGTTTTTCGCTTCGGCCATAAACCTTCTCTCGTGCTCCCGGCCTTCCTGTTCCCGGCGGCGGGGTTTGTTGGCAGGGGCGGAGGGATTCGAACCCCCACTCGCGGTTTTGGAGACCGCTGGTCTGCCGTTAAACCTACGCCCCTGGGTCGCGCCCCCCGGCGAGGGCTTTACTTCCCTATTCTACTTGATTTCCTTATGCACCTGATGCTTCCGGCAATGCCGGCAAAACTTGCTCAGCTCCAGACGCTCGGTCTTGGTCTTCTTGTTCTTGGTCGTGGAATAATTGCGGTTCTTGCACTCGGTGCATTGGAAGGTGATGATTTCGCGTGCCATATCTCTGTTCTCCCGGACTTACTTTATAACTTCCGTGACCGTGCCGGCGCCCACCGTGCGGCCGCCTTCGCGTATCGCGAAGCGCAGCCCCTTGTCCATGGCCACCGGCGTGATCAACTCCACCTTCAAATCCACGCTGTCGCCAGGCATCACCATCTCCGTGCCCTCCGGCAGCTCCGCTACCCCCGTCACGTCCGTCGTCCGGAAGTAGAACTGCGGCCGGTATCCCTTGAAGAACGGCGTGTGCCGCCCTCCCTCTTCCTTGCTCAATACGTATACCTGACCCTGGAATACCGTGTGCGGCGTGATCGACCCCGGCTTCGCAATCACCTGCCCGCGCTCCACTTCGTCCTTCTCCACCCCGCGCAGCAGCAGCCCCACGTTGTCGCCCGCCATCCCCTGGTCGAGCAACTTCTTGAACATTTCCACGCCCGTCACCACGGTCTTGCGCGTCGGCTTGAAACCGACGATTTCCATTTCCTCGCCGACCTTGCAGATTCCGCGCTCGATGCGCCCCGTCACCACCGTCCCGCGCCCCTGGATCGAGAAAATATCCTCGATCGGCATCAGGAACGGCTTGTCCAGAATCCGCTCCGGAATCGGCACGTATCCATCCACCGCGTCCATCAGCTCCAGGACCGTCTTTTCCCACTTCTCTTCGCCGTTCAAAGCGCCCAAGGCCGATACCCGCACCACCGGCAGATCGTCCCCCGGGAACTGGTAGCTCTTCAACAGCTCGCGCACTTCCAGCTCCACCAGGTCCAGCAGCTCCGGATCGTCCACCATGTCCACTTTGTTCATGCACACCACGATGTACGGCACGCCCACCTGCCGCGCCAGCAGCACGTGCTCGCGCGTTTGCGGCATGGGGCCGTCGGTGGCCGCGACAACCAGGATGGCGCCATCCATCTGGGCCGCCCCGGTGATCATGTTCTTGATGTAGTCGGCGTGCCCCGGGCAATCCACGTGGGCGTAGTGCCGGTTTTTCGTTTCGTACTCGATGTGCGCCACCGCGATCGTGATGCCGCGGGCCTTCTCTTCAGGCGCGTTATCGATGGAATCGAAGCTGCGAAACTTGATCTTCGGGTTGCTCTTCGCCAGTACCTTCGTGATGGCTGCCGTCAGGGTTGTCTTACCGTGATCGATGTGCCCGATCGTGCCGATATTTACGTGCGGCTTGGTGCGGTCGAATTTCTCTTTTGCCATGGCCTTTCACCTGTCAGGATTGTGAACAGGAAAAAACTGGAGCCGTTGACCGGGTTTGAACCGGTGACCTCGTCCTTACCAAGGACGCGCTCTACCAACTGAGCTACAACGGCTTAATCAATAGTGTACAAGGTCTGGTGGACGGGGGAGGATTCGAACCTCCGTAGCTCGCAAGGAGCGACAGGTTTACAGCCTGTTGCCATTAGCCGCTCGGCCACCCGTCCAGACCCACGACCCGCAAAACGACCCTCCAAAGCGAGATTCATCCATGCGGGGAACTACCAGCATACTAGGAGCCGGAACGGTGCGCAACTGGCGAACAACTTCTTATATGCGATTTATATGCGATCGCACCCGGGCGCACGGCTCTAATGCGTCTTCAGCTCGCGCGCATAATCCATGTCACGGTCCAGAATGTGGTTGGCCAGCCAGTCCTTCAGGAACCGCATCACCCCGAGGGTCATGCAGACCTTGCTGGTGGCAAAATCCTGTCGAAGATCGGTCACCTGCTTGGTTAGTCTTTGGTGCTCTTCTATATGGGCCGCCAACCCCGAGTAGCCGCTCTGCCGCAGCATGGCCTGCTCATAGGAGAAGTGGCTCTCGGTATACCGGATCAGGTCGTCCAAGATCCCTGCCATCGCCTGGCTGCCTTTGCCCGCCAGCATGGAGGCGTGCAAGTCATTGATGAGCTTGATTAGCCCCCGGTGCTGAGTATCGATGAGGGGTATGCCGACGCTGTACTCCGCGCGCCATGGGAAAATCTCGTTTGCGGTCGCTGTTGCCATAACCCTCTAATCGGCTGGTAGGGCGCAAAACCTGATAGCCGAACGCACTGCGCCCTATTTTCCTGCTTTTCGCGACCGTTCCAGGTCGATGAGCGCCCGTTTGCGGCCCAGGCCCCAGCGGTATCCCCCCAGAGCGCCCGTTCCGCGGAGCACGCGGTGGCAGGGAATCAGAATCGACACCGGATTGGTGGCGCAGGCGTGGGCCACCGCGCGCACCGCCGTGGGCCGGCCGATGCCCGCGGCCACCTCGCTGTACGATTGAACCTCGCCATAGGGAATCGATTGCAAGTAGCGCCAGACCTCCATCTGAAATGCCGTGGCGCGTATGTCGAGGGGTAGATCCGGCCTGTGCGCGGCGCCCTCCAGGTGCGCGTTCAGTCCGTCGATCCAGGCGCGGAACTGCGGGCTGGGAGGCTCGAGCATGGCCTCGACCGTCGCCGCCGGATACTCGCACCGGAGAGCCTCCAGAAGCTCCTCTGGAGAATCCCCGAATTCGACGAAACAGATGCCGCGGTCCGTAGCGGCCATCAGCATCAGCCCCACGGGCGATTCCACCGAAGCATAGCTGATGGTGATCCCCTCGCCGCCCCGGCGGTACTCTCCCGGCGTCATGCCCAGGCGCGTGTCGGCGCGCTCGTAGACCCGGCTCGCGGAACCGTAGCCGGCATCGTATACGGCTTCCGTGACGTCCCCGGCGCGCCGCAGACTGGGCTTCAGCTTGCGAAGGCGGCACGCTTCCAGGTATTCGCGCGGGGTGATGCCCACTACGGCCTTGAAGCTGCGCTGCAAGTGGAAGCGGCTCAAGCCGGCCCGCGCCGCCAGCCCCGCCAGGCTGAGGCGCTCCTCGGAGTGCGCCTCCATATAGCTGCACAGTTTCAGGATGCGGGCATCCGGCAGCGCCGAATAAGCCTCCAGCGGCCGGCAGCGCAGGCAGGGACGCAGCCCGTCCTCGCGGGCCTCCGCCGCCGTGGCGTAAAAGCGAACATTGCGGCGCAGAGGGCGCCGCGCGGGACACGAGGGCCTGCAGAATACGCCCGTGGTCAGCACCCCGAAATAGAAGCTGCCATCCTGGCCGCGGTCGCGCCGCGCAATGGCGTCCCAACATTTCTCTTTATCGAGCATCATGCCACCAGTGTGCCGCGCATCGCCGCCGCTTTCTATCCGATTCTTGCGGGCAAACCCGCTCAGCTCATGTACCAGCCGCCGTTCACGCTGATAGTCTGCCCGGTGATGTAGCCGTTACCGGCCAGCATCACCACCACGTCCGCCACCTCGTCGACGTGCCCGAAGCGCCCCACGGGAATCAGGCTCGCGCTGGCGTTTGGATTGGAGGTCACCATATCGGTCTCGACCAGCGCCGGGGCAATGGCGTTGGCCGTCACGCCTTCCCGCGCCAGCCAGCGCGCGTAGCCGTGCGTCAGGCCGATCATCCCGGCTTTGGAGGCCGCGTAGTGCAGCCCCACGGCGCCGCCGAGCTGGGCCGCCACCGAAGAGATATTGACGATGCGTCCCCACTGCCTGGCGCGCATTCCGCCCACCACCGCCTGCGTCACCAGGAAACACGAGGTCAAATTCACCCTCAGCAGCTCGTTCCAATCTTCCTCGGTGATCTCCTCGATCTTCTGAACGCGCGCGATTCCGGCATTATTTACCAGGATGTCCACCGGCCCGAGCTCCGCTTCGATCGTCCGCACCATCTCGCGCACCGCGTCGCCGCGCGACACATCGGCGCCCACCGCCACGGCGCGCCGACCCATGCGGCGGATCTCTTCGACGGCGCTAGCGGCTTCCTCGCGCCGCGCCAGGAAGTTCACGGCCACGTCCGACCCTGCGCGTGCCAGGGCGAGGGCGATGGCCCGGCCGATCCCGCGGCTCGCCCCGGTAACCAGCGACACCCTTCCCGTCAGATCTTCCATGCTCCCCAGCATAACCCGCGCCAAAGCCTGCCACTTTTTGACGCGCCGCGCATCCATATACAGCGCAATCCGGTATACAATTCAGCCCAACTTGGGCACACAATCAGGAGATATTTGAATGAAGCGTACGGCCAGCGCGCAATGGCGCGGCGATTTGAAATCCGGAAGTGGAACCGTCTCATCGGCAAGCGGCGTGCTTTCCCATTCGCCTTATTCCTTCCACACGCGTTTTGAGGAAACTCCCGGTACTAACCCGGAGGAGTTGTTGGCGGCGGCGCACGCCGGCTGCTTCACCATGGCGCTCTCGGCGCAACTGGGACAGGCGGGGTTGACCGCCGAAAGTCTCGAAACCACCTGCACCATCTCGCTCGAGAAGCAGCCCGACGGTTTCGCGATCACGGAGAGCCATCTCGACCTGAAGGCCCGCATCCCCGGCGCCAGTCAGGAAGCTTTCGATAAGGCCGTCGCGGCCGCTAAGACCGGCTGTCCCGTTTCAAAACTCTACAAAACTAACATCACGCTGAACGCCAAGCT
This sequence comes from uncultured Solibacteraceae bacterium, assembly GCA_964427655.1. GTDB lineage: Bacteria > Acidobacteriota > Terriglobia > Bryobacterales > Bryobacteraceae > CAVQNQ01. Next base: position 6,562 of record CAYRWE010000012.1, read on the forward strand.
GAACTGAGCGGCCGCTCCCGGGCGGATTGGCCGCGATGCCGGCGCGGTGCGCGAAAATGGCCTTTGATGCCGAAACGCCCGCCCACAGACCCCATCCTGAAGCTCTCCGCCCGGGAACAGGCCCGCCTGATCCGGGAACGCCGCATATCCTCCTGCGAGTTAGTGGCGGCGCACCTGGAGCGCATCGCCGCGATCAACCCGGTGCTCAATGCCGCCGTGGAGGTGCAATCGGAATCGGCGTTGCGGGATGCCGCCGCGGCCGATCGCGAATTGGCCGCCGGCTTGCCTCGCGGCGTTTTGCACGGCGTGCCCTTCAGCATAAAGGATTCCATTGAGCAGGCCGGCACACGCTGTACGGCCGGCACCGTGGGCCGGCGCGACGCGGCGCCCTCCACCGCCGATGCCACGCTGGTCCGGCGGCTGCGCCATGCCGGCGCCATCCCCATCGCGCGGACGAATCTCCCGGACCTGCTCTTCGCTTTCGAAACTTCCAACTTTATATTTGGGCAGACCAACAATCCCTACGACGTGATGCGCACTCCCGGCGGCAGCAGCGGGGGCGAGGCCGCGCTTCTGGCAGCCTGCGGCTCGCCGCTGGGGCTGGGCAGCGACGCCGCCGGCTCGGTTCGCCTGCCTGCCGCTTTCTGCGGGATCGTCGGAATCAAGCCGACCTCGGGACGCCTGCCGCGCACGGGCCACTTTCCGCCCGCCGGCGGCTGGATCGAATCCTTATGGCAGATCGGTCCCATGGCGCGCCGCGTGGAAGATCTCGTCGAAGCGCTGCGCCTGCTGATCGGCCCCGATGGCATCGATCCCACGGTTCCCGATGTGCCGTTTCGCGATCCCCTGGCTGTGGAGCTGGCCGACCTGCGCGTGGCGGTCTTCACCGATAACGGAATCGCCACGGCGGATGCAGAAGTCGCCGGCGTGGTGCGGCGTGCGGCCGCGGCCCTGGCAACCGCGGTTCGCTCTGTCGAGGAGACGCGCCCGGCATGTCTCGCGGCGGCCTACGACCTCGAGATGAAGCTGATCGGCCCGGATGGCGGCGACGGCCTGCGCGATGCTTTATGCCAAATGGGCTCGCGCGAAGTCCATCCGCTTCTCACCGCGTGGCTCGACAAGCTGGAGCCGTACCGCACGGACGTGGCCGGCCTGGCGGGCTACTGGGCGGAACTGGACGCCTACCGCGCGGAGATGACCGGCTTCCTGCGCCGCTACGACGCCATCGTGTGCCCCGCCTACATCCACGCGGCCCTGCCGCACGGCGAATCGACCCGCGACGAGAATTTTCGCGGCTTCAGCCACACCATGGCGTTCAACGTGGCGGGATGGCCGGCAGCCGTGGTGCGCTGCGGCGAATCGGGCGCCGGCCTGCCGATCGCGGTGCAGATAGCGGCGGCTCCCTGGCGCGAAGATATCGCCCTGCGCGTGGCGCTCTGGCTGGAAGAAGCTTTCGGCGGCTGGAAGCCCGCGCCCGAGCGCGATTGATAACATGCCCGGGCATCGCGTATTCTCGTACCGGTGGGAGCGGTGGTCATGAAAAAGGCGAGTCTCTTTGTGGCGGCGATCGTGGCCCTGGCGGGCGGGCTGTTTCTGGGAGTTCCGCGCGGCTCCGGGCAGACTAACCAGGAGCTGCTGTGGCGCTATCGCAATCTCGGCAAGGCGCTGTTCGAGAATCCCACCACGCAGTCGCAGGCTCCGGCGGAGCTCAAGAAAGCCCTCGATCTGGCGCCCGGCTCCTTTCGCGACCGCCTCAACTACGGGCTGGCGCTGCTGCGGGCCGGCGAGATCGATCCGGCCATCGCCGAGCTTCAAAAGGCCCAGGCGCAGGATCCCCAGTCGCCTTACACCTGGTTCAATCTGGGAATCGCCTACAAGCGCCAGGAGCGCCTCGCCGATGCCATACGCGAGTTCGAGCGCATGGTGCAACTGGCGCCGGACGAGCCGGTCTCGCACTATAACCTGGGAATCCTGTACTCGCAAAACGGCCGTCCGGCCGACGCGCTGGCGCAATTCCAGACGGCCGCCAGGCTCGATCCCAAGCTGGTGGCGCCGCTGTTCCGCATCTACAACTACTATCGGCTCGGCGGCGACGAAGCCAAGGCCGCGCAGGCGCTGGCCGCGTTTCAGGCCGCCAAGCAGCGCCAGCAGGCCGCCGACGATACCGAGGACATGGATTGGTCCTTCTATGCCGAGCTGTACGACCCGATTCAGGCTCTGCCCGCCGCCGCCGGCCCCGCGACCGCCGGAGTGAAGTTCGAGGATCGCAAGCTCGCGGGTGCCGTGGACGCCGCCAGCGCCGGAACGCTCGTGCTCGATGCCGATGGCGACGGCCGGCCGGACCTGCTGGTATGGTCGAGCCGCGGCGTTCTCCTCTTCCGCAATGGGAGCGAGCCGGTGGCCGATTCGGGCCTGGCGGATCTGCGCGGCGTGATTTCGGTGGCGGCCGGCGACTTCGATAACGACGGCCTCCCCGATCTCTGTGTGCTCACCGAAGCCGGAGCGCGGCTCTATCGCAATGCCAAGGGGCGCTTCGAGCCGGTGGCCGCCAAGCTCCCCGCCGGCCGCTTCGAGCACGCTGTGTGGCTGGATTTCGATCACGACTACGATCTCGATCTGTTCCTTTTGGGCCCCAATTCCGCGCTCCTGCGCAACGACGGCCACGGCAATTTCGAAGATTTCAGCGCGCATTTTCCCTTCGCTCCCGGGCGTGCCGTGGACGCCGTCGCCTTCCGTGTGGTGCCGGACACCAAAGCGTTCGACCTGGCCGTTTCCTACGCGGACCACGCGGGCGTGCTGTACCGCGACCAATTGCGCGGCCAGTACACGGCTACGCCGCTCGATGCCCTTCCGGCCGGCGCCGCTGGGCTCCAGGCACTCGATCTCGATAACGATGGCTGGATCGACCTGGCCGCGCGGGATTCTCAGGCGGTTCTGCTGCTCCCCAACCGCAATGGGAAGTTCGAGCCGCAGAGCACCCCGGCAGGGCAAGCTAAAGCATGCCCCACATGCTTTGCTTTCTCGGATCTCGAGAATCGCGGCTTCGCAGACCTGGTCGCGGGCGGCCAGGTCTATCGCAACCTGGGGGAAGACCGCCTGGCCAATCCGGTCGCGCCCGCTGGAATGGTCTCGGGCGGTGCCTGGGCCGCGGCCGATTTCGATGCCGATGGCCGCGGCGACCTCGCAACCGTTGCCCCCGATGGCGGTATCCATCTCCTGTTGAACCGCACCGAGTCGAAGAACCAATGGCTGCGCGTCTCGCTGGCCGGTGTGAAGAACTTGAAGGCCGCGCCGGGCACCGAGGTCGAGGTCAAGGCCGGCAATCTGTACCAGAAGAAGCTCTATCGTGGAACGCCGCTACTGTTCGGCCTGGGTGGCACGAACCGCGTGGATACGGTTCGCCTTACCTGGGCCAACGGCATGATCCAGAACCAGACCAACGAGGCCGCCGGGCGCAGCCTGTCAATCGTCGAGGCGCCGCGTCTCTCCGGCTCCTGCCCCATGATTTTCACGTGGAACGGCCGCGGGTTCCAGTTCATCACGGACGTTCTGGGGGTCGCGCCGCTGGGAGCCAGTTCGGGCGATGGCCAGTACTTTCCGGTGGATCATGACGAGTACGTGCGCATCCCCGGCGAGGCGCTGGCCGCGGTGGACGGGCATTACGAAATCCGCATTACCGAAGAGCTGCACGAGGTCTCGTATCTCGACCAGGTGCGCCTGCTGGCCGTGGATCACGCGGCCGGAACCGAGATCTTCACCAACGAGAAGTTCAAATCGCCGCCATTCCCGGAATTCCGGCTTTTCGGCGTGAACCGGCGCATCTTCCCCGTCGCCGCGCGCGACGATAAGGGGCGCGATGTGCTCCCCGCGCTGCTGCGCCACGACCGCGTCTATGCGGGCGGCTTCCGCCACGATTCCGCCGGAGTGGCCGACTTGCACGCGCTGACCCTCGATTTCGGTCCGCAGGCGGCCGCCGGCAACAAAGCCGTGCTACTGCTCGATGGCTGGGTCGACTGGGCCGATGGCAGCACCTTTTATGGCACCTCGCAGGCACCCGGTGGCGGGCTGGTGTTTCCGTACCTCCAGGTGAAGGACGCGGCGGGAAACTGGCAGACGGTGATCGAAGACATGGGCATTCCGGCGGGCAAGCCGAAAACCATCGCGGTGGATCTGACCGGGCGGTTCCTTTCGGCGTCGCGCGAAATCCGCATTGTCACCAATCTCTGCCTCTACTGGGACCAGATCTTCCTCAGCGACGATCCCGCCGCGCCGCCGGTTCGAATCCGGCCGCTCGAAACCCGTTCGGCGGAAGTGCGGCTGCGCGGCTTCTCGCGCGCCTCCATCGACCCGCGCCGCGAGCAGCCCGAGGCCTTCGACTACGCCGCCTGGACCCCCACGGCCACTTGGAACCAGACCCCCGGCCTTTACACGCGCTATGGCGACGTGCGGGAACTGGTAGAAGCCGCCGACGACCGCTTCGTCATCATGGGTGCGGGCGACGAGCTGCGCCTCGAATTCCCAGCCGGCAGCCTGCCGCCGCTGAAGCCTGGCGAGCGCCGGGATTTCCTGCTGCTGGTGGATGGCTGGGCCAAAGATGCCGACGCTAACACCGCCTTCTCGCAGACCATCGAGCCGCTTCCGTTCCACGCCATGAGCCGGTACCCATATCCCGCGCCGGAGCATTACCCGGACGACCCGGCGCACCGGGCGTACCTCAAGATCTACAACACGCGACCCGCCATCCGCTTTGTTCCCAAGCTGCTGGCCGGCTCCGGGCGGGATTAGCGGCCGCGCCTCTAATCCCTTTCTACTATTCCATTTGCCGTATACCGCGAATTACAATTTCGGAGTGTCGAGTTTCATTTTTCGATGGGGCGCCCTGTTTCTCTGCGCGGGAATCGTGCCCGGTCAGGTTGAAAACTCGATAGATTTCATCTACACGGAAGCGCCGCGCTACGAGCCCGCCACGCCCGGCACGCGCTTTCCGGCGGGCGCCGCGTTGCGCATAGTCGCGCAGGGCCAGGCGCGCGCGTTAGTCCCCGCGTTCGCCGCGTCGGCGGATGCCAGCATTGCGTTCGACGGCCAGCGTGTGCTCTTCGCGGGCAAGCGGAAGGCGGGCGACCCGTGGCAGATCTGGGAAGTCCCTGCGGCCGGCGGAGCGCCGCGGCGCGTCACGGCGTTCAATGACGATGCGGTCGCGCCATTCTACCTGGCGGACGAGTGGATCGTGTATTCCCGGCACACGCCATCGGGCTTCCAACTCGAGACCATGCCGCTCGCGGGCGGCGGGCCAGTCGTTCGCCTCACCTACGCGCCCGGCGACCACCTAGCTACCGATGCGCTGCGCGACGGCCGTGTCCTCTTCGATGGCCCGCATCCGGATGCCGCCTCGCCCCGGCGCGACGTGTACGCGGTTTACCCGGATGGCAGCGGCGTCGAGACCTACCGCTGCGACCATGGCCGCGACCGTCACAGCGGCCGTCAAGTGGCCTCGGGAGACATCGTTTTCGAAGTTTCCGGCAAACTCGCGCGCTTCACCTCCGCACGCGCGGACCAACTCGAAATCCCCATGTCTGCGGGTCAATTCGCTGGTCCCATCGCCGAGACTCCCCCCGGCGAGTGGCTCGTGGCTTACCGGCCCGACAGCCGGGCGCGCTACGGCATCTACCGCTGGAAGGCGGGCCAGAGCGCGCCCGATAAACTGGTTGCATCGCCCGTTGCGAATGCCATCCAGCCCGTGCTGGTGGCTCCCCACGAGGTCCCCAAGCGCCATCCATCCGGACTGGGGAATCGCGAGGGCGCCAATCTGCTCTGCCTGAACGCTTACACTTCGCGCTCGCCCATCCCCGCGGATTCGGTGGCGGCCGTGCGCGTGTGGGCGCTCGATGACGCCGGTGCGGCCGTGAATCTCGGCCAGGCGCCCGTCGAGCACGATGGCTCGTTCTTCGTGCAGACGCCCGCCGACCGGGGCATACGGTTCGAGCTGCTGGACCAGGCCGGAAAAACCGTGGCGGCCGAGAAGGGCTGGTTCTGGGCGCGGCGCGGCGAGCAGCGCATCTGCGTAGGATGCCATGCCGGTCCCGAGCGCGCGCCCGATAACGCCGTTCCCGCGATTCTGCTGCGGGGGACCGATCCGGCCAAAATGCTGCTGCCGGTCCACGGGCGCGAAACCGCGGAGGTAAGATCCCGATGAGACCTTTTCGATTCGCAGGGCCGCCCCGCTTCTGGGCGTTGGCGCTGTTTTTGGTGGCGGCCGGCGGGCAGCCGTCCGCGGTCTCCATTCGTTTTGAGGAAGTGAGCGCCCAGGCCGGCATCAACTTCACGCACAGCTTCGGCGCCGAAAAACTCGGCTCGCTGCTGGAGAGCACCGGCGCGGGCGCCGTCTGGTTCGATTACAACAACGACGGCTTGATGGATCTCTACGTGGTGAGCGGCATGGACTTGGGCAAGGGCATGCATCCCTACCCGCTGCGCAAACCGCCCGCCGTCCCGCCGCACAATCATCTGTTTCGCAACGACGGCAACGGCAAATTCACCGACGTCACCGAGCAGGCCGGCGTGGCGGGCGGCATCTTCGGCATGGCCGCCATCGCCGCCGATTACGATAACGACGGCCACACCGATCTGCTGGTCACCGGCTACGGCCGCGTGATCCTCTATCGCAACAAGGGCGACGGCACGTTCGAGGATGTCACCGAAAAGGCCGGCTTGAAGGTGCCGGGATGGTCGATCGGCGCCGCGTGGCTGGATTACGACCGCGATGGCTGCCTGGACGTCTTCATCGGCCGCTACGTCAAGTTCGACCCCGATTACCACGCCTACTACGCGGCCGACAATTTCCCCGGGCCGCTCGATTACGAACCCAATAGCAGCGTGCTCATGCACAACAACTGCAACGGCACGTTTTCCGATGTCAGCGAGAAAGCCGGCATCGCGCGCCTGAAGAGCCGGGCCATGGGCGTGACGGCCGCCGATTTCGATGGCGACGGCTACCCCGATATCTACGTGGCCAACGATAAGACCGAGAACTTCCTCTATCACAACCGCAAAGACGGCACCTTCGAAGAGATTGCCGTGCCGGCCGGCGTGGCCTACGGCCAGAACGGGGAAGGCACTTCGGCCATGGGTCCGGTCTTCGTGGATTTCGATCACGATGGCCGCGTGGACCTGTGGGTTTCCGATTCCAAGTACAACCGGCTCATGCGCAACACCGGCAACCTGCGCTTCGAGGATGTGACCCGCCAGGCGGGTATCTCGCAACTGGCCGCGCAATACGTGAGCTGGGGCACGGGCGTGTACGATTTCGATAACGACGGCCGCGACGATATCTTCATCGCGCACGGCGGTTTGATCCACATGGTTCCGCAGGAGCACTCGGTGTTTCACAACCTGGGCGACTGGAAATTCGAAGATGTCTCCTCCTCAGCCGGCCCGTTCTTCGAAGTGAAGAGCGTGGCGCGCGGCGCGGCTTTCGCCGATTACGATAACGACGGCCGCATCGACGTCTTTATCGTGAATCTCGGCGCTCCGGCCTTCCTGCTGCACAATACGTCGCCCAACGCGGGCCACTGGATTTCAGTCAAACTCGTAGGCCACAAGAGTAATCGCGACGGCATCGGCGCGCAGGTGGAGGTGCTGGCGGGCGGCAACCGGCAGGCGCACGAGCGTGTGGCGGGGTCGGGCTATCTTTCGCAGGACGATCCGAGGGTGCATTTCGGGCTGGGGAAGGCCACTAAGGTGGAGCGGCTGACCGTCACGTGGCCGAGCGGCATCCGGCAGGTGCTCGAAAACGTGCCTGCGGACCGCGTGGTTACGGTCGAGGAGAAATGATGCGGATTCCTTGGCTGGGCAAGCTAAAGCATGCCCCACCTTTCACCAGGCTAAGGCTTGGTGGGGCATGCTTTAGCTTGCCCGTATTTGTGTGCCTGGCGGTCCTGGCATCCGCCGCGGCCGGCGCCCCCGCGCCGCGCTACCCATCGCCCGTCGAACTGGCCGTTTCTCCCGATGGCGCGCGGCTCTTCGTTGTCTGCGAGGGCACCGACGAGGTGGTGGTCTACGACAACCGCTCGCACTCGATCGCGCGCCGCATCCCCGTGGGCCGTGCGCCGAAGGATGTGGCGCTTTCGCCGGACGCGCGGCGCCTCTACGTGGCCAACTCCTGGAGCGACACGGTTTCCGAGATTGACACGCAATCGCTCGCGGTGCTCCGCACGCTCCCCGCCGGCTTCGAGCCTAACGCTGTCATCGTGGATCGCGCCCAGCGCTATCTCTACGTCGCCAATCGCATCGGCGGCGATGTTTCGGTGGTGGATCTCGCCACCGGCCAGGAGACCAAGCGCCTGCTGGCGGCGCGCGGGGCCAGTTATCTGGCGCTCTCGCCCGATGGCGCCAAAGTCTACGCCACGCACATCTATCCGATCCCCGGAAAATGGCGCACGCCGCCGCAATCGGAGATCACGGTCATCGATACCGCCCGGCAAATGGTGATCGATCGCTACCGGCTCGATAACGCCGCCGGCGTCTTCCACGTGGCGCTCTCGGCCGACGGGCGCCTGGGAATGGCCGCCGAGACGCGCCCCAAAAATCTAGTCCCCCTGGCGCACGTGGAGCACGGCTGGGTCTTCGGCAACTCCATATCGGTTTTCGGCGAGGATGTCGGCGAGCCGGTGCAGATTCCCATCGACGAGCTGGATCGCTACTTCACGCCGCCGTTCGGCGTGGTGCTGGCGCGCGATAAATCCATGGCCTATGTGTCGACCACCGGCTCGGACAGCATCACGGTGATCGACATCCGCCGCCTGCTTGAATTCCTGCGCACGGCAACCCCTGCGGCACGGCGCGCATTGGCCAACGATCTTTCGGCCTCCGCCCATTACGTGGCCGCGCGGATTCCGGTGGGGCGCGGTCCCAAGGGGCTGGCGCTCTCTGCCGATGGAAAACGCCTCTACGCTGCCAATCGCAGCGATGACACGGTTTCGGTGATCGATACCGCCGCGCGCCGCGTGGTCGAGACGATCTCGCTCGGAGGCCCCGCGAATTTGACGCCCGAACGCCGCGGCGAGCAGCTCTTCTTCAGCGCGCGCTTCGCTTTCCAGGGCCACTTCGGTTGCGCCAACTGCCATATCGAGGCGACTTTCGATGGCCTCCCCTGGGATCTCGAGCCGGACGGCTTCGGCGTGGACATCGTGGACAACCGCCTGCTGGAGAATATCGAGGGCACCGAGCCGTTCAAGTGGAACGGAAGCAATCCTAACCTGGAGACCGAGTGCGGCCCGCGCACCGAAAAGTTCTTCTACCGATCCCAGAGTTATGACGGCCAGGAGTTGGCCGACCTGGTGGCTTACATCAAATCCATTCCGGCGCGGCCCAACCGCTTCCGCCGGCCGGAGGGTGAGATGACCGCCGCCCAGGAGCGCGGAAAGTCCATCTTCGAGCGCACGCGCAAGAAGGACGGCACGCCCATCCCGGAAGCCAACCAGTGCGCGGTGTGCCACTCCGGACCGCACTTCACCAACCAGCAATTGGCCGATGTGGGCAGCGGCAAGCCCACCGACCGCTCACCGCGCATCGATGTGCCGCAGTTGACCAATATCGCGCTGACCGCGCCGTATCTGCACGATGGCTCGGCGCGCACGCTCGAAGAGATCTGGACCGTCTTCAATCCGGCGGATACGCATGGAGTGACCAACGACCTCCAAAAAGACGAACTCAACGATTTGATTGAGTACCTGAAAACGTTATGAGGAAGCTTGCTATTGCCTTCGCTCTGGCTTCGGCGGCGCTGGCCGCGGCCCCCGATATGCCGCGCTTCCGCTGGGAAAATTTCACCACCGCCAACGGCCTGCCGGACGACCACGTCTTCAACGTCTGCGTGGATGGAAATCGCGTCTGGGCGGCCACGGAAAACGGCCTGGGCCTGTACGAAAACGGCAAGTGGCGGGTCTACCGGCCCGCCGACGGCCTGGCGCATCGCGCGGTGCTGAATATCGCGGTCGATAAGCGCACCGGAGACGTTTGGGCCGCCACCATGTCCGGCCTGAGCCGCTTCTCGGCCGGCCGCTTCGACAACTTCACGCAGCTTTCGAGCGGGCTCGCCAACGACGTGGTTTACGGCGTTTCGGTGGAGGGCGACGAAGTCTGGATCGCCACGGCCGCGGGCGGAAGCCGCCTTAACACCCGCACCGGCGAGTGGAGCCTCTTCAACGAACGCAATACGCCGATGTACGAGATCTGGACTTACGCTGTGCAGGCCACCGCCAGCAAGGTCTATTACGCCGTGTGGGGCGGCGGCGTGCTCGAATTCGACGTCAAGACGCAGCACTGGAAGGATTACAACGACCCCGATGGCGAAACCCAACTGGTGCTCTACAAAGACCAGGGATTGATTCACGAGATCACCACGTCGGTCAGTTACGCTGAGAAGGATAAGATCCTGTGGGTGGCCACCTATTTCGGTGCCAGCCGCTACGATGGACGGAACTGGAACAATTTCCTCGAAAAGGATAGCGGGCTGCCGAGTAATTTCCTGAACCAGGTGAAAGCCGTGGATGGAACCCGCGCGTGGTTTTCCACGGATAAGGGTTTAGCCTATTATGACGGCGCCAACTGGGCCGTCTACCGCCCGGCGCTCGACACGCACAAGCCCGAGATGCTGGTCCGCGACGCGGACGGTAAAATAACCCGCGTGGACGTAGATACGGCTCCGGCCCATAACTATATCCTCGGTGTCGATTTCCAGGGAGACGATATCTGGGTGGCCACGGGCAAAGGCCTGAGCCACGGAATCCGAGTGAAATGAGGACTCATAATATGACGATTCAGGAAGTACTGGCCGAAGTTGGGAAGGCCGCGGCCATCGACAAGAGGCCCATCAGCGCGCCCGAGGTGCTCAACGAGGCCTTCCATTATGAGCGCCCCAGCTCCTTCTCGCGCGGGCTGCGGCTGGATTTCGGCGCCATCTCCGTCCTGCTGATCTCCGGCACCGCCAGCATCGGGACCAACGGGGAGACGCTGCACGTCGGCGATTTCCGCGCCCAGGCGCGCCGCACGTTCCACAACATCGCCGGGCTGCTAGCGGCCGAAGGCGCCACCTGGAAGGATATCGTGCGCACCACCTGCTATCTGCGCGATATCGACCGCGATTACGCCGATTTCAACGAGGAGCGCACGGCATTCTATAAGGAGCAGGGCCTCGATCCGCTACCGGCCTCGACGGGCATCCAGGCCAAGCTCTGCCGGCCGGATCTGCTGGTCGAACTCGAAGCCATTGCCATTTTCCGCAACCGTTCGGAGGCTTGAAGATCGTGACCGCTGTAAGATGGCTTGCCGTTCTGGCCGCGGCCGGATGCCTATGGGGGCAGGGAAGTAAGACTTGCTCCTGCGGCTCCGATCCGCCGGGGCCACCCCGCAATCGCGAGCTGCGGCCGTACGCCAACGCTCCCGAGGATATGCGCCCGTATTCCAAGTTCACCACGCCCTATTACGAGAACTATACGAGCATCGTGGAATACAACGGCGCCGCGCGTGACGTCCCCACGGTCAAGGCCAGCGAAGTGGACGAGGTGCGCATCGGCTTTCTCGGCCCCATCGAAAATCATCCCGACCAGGCCTTGGGCCGCATGATGCTCAGCGGCGCGCAACTGGCCATCGACGAGGCCAACGCCCGCGGCGGCTACGGCGGCAAGCCATTCAAGCTGATGGTTCACAACGACCAGGCGCTGTGGGGCGCCTCCAGCAACGAGATCGTCAAGATGGCCTATGACGAAAAGGTGTGGGCCATGCTGGGTTCGCTGGGCGCCGATTCCACGCATATCGCGCTGCGCGTTTCGCTCAAGGCCGAGTTGCCCATCGTCAACTCCGCATCCACAGACCCCACCATCCCCGAGACCATCATTCCCTGGTACCTGGCGACCCTCCAGGACGACCGCGAGCAGAGCTACACGCTGGCGCGCCGCATCTATACGGATCTGGGCCTGCAGAAGGTGGCGCTGCTGCGCGTCAACGACCGCTACGGCCGTTTCGGCGTGCTCAAGTTCAAAGACGCTTCGCGGCGGCTCGGCCATCCCGTGATGATGGAGCAGAAATACCTGCCCGGCGACACGGATTTCCAGCGGCAGTTGCGGATCATCAACGAATCCGGTGCCGATGCCGTGGTGCTGTGGGGCGACGCCGTGCCGGCGGGGACCATCCTCAAGCAGATGCGCGAAATGGGAATGAAGCAGCGCGTCTTCGGCAGCTTCCGCGTGCTGGGCGATGACACACTGCGCATCGCCGGCGCAGCGGCCGAAGGCCTGGAAGTCGTCTTCCCGTTCGACCCCACGCGCGACGACCCCGTGTGGGTCGCGTTTCGCCAGACGTTCGAGAAGCGGTTCGGCAGGCAGCCGGAAGTCTTCGCTTCGCTGGCCTACGACACTATGAACATCCTGCTCGATGCGGTCTGCCGCGCCGGTCTGAACCGTGGCAAGATCCGCGACGCGCTAGCCGGCCTGGAGCAATACAAGGGCGTGACTGGGCAAATGATTTTCGACCCCAACTCGAAGAACATCGTGCCGCTCTACCTGGCGACCGTCCGCAACGGCAAGTACGAGTTTCGCCGCTACCCCATGCAGGCGCCCTACGCCAAAGTCGGGGAGAACGGCGTCGAGTACAACGGTCCCGCGGTCGAGGATTCGCCGGCCGGACCGCCGCGCATCGCTGTCTTCGGGCCGGGAGCGGACCGCGTGGCCGCGGCCTATCGCGGGAAATATCAGGTGACCGGCATCTCTTCCGACGTGCCCTGGGGCAAGGCCTCGGCCGAGCTGGTCAAGCTGATTTACGATGGCCACGCGCTCGCCATCCTGGCCACCGATCGCGATTCGAGCCACCTTGCCGAACAGCTTGCGGTCAAGGCATTCCTGCCCGTAATGGCCCTCTCGGCGGATCGCGGCCTCACGGCGGTGAATATACCCTGGGTGTTCCGCCTGCCCGCGGATACGCCGCCGGCCGAGGCGCTGCGCTGCCTGACGGAGGCCGCGGAGCGCGCGGGTGCGAATCGCGGCCGCCTGCGCGACGAACTGGCTTCCGGCACGGTCTTCGCCGGCGAAATGCGGTTCGATTCCACGGGTGAGTTGCAAGGCCGTTAGACGGAACCTACGCCGCAAAGCTACCCGGCTTGACTTACTAACAACCGCCTGTTAGTCTCCCTCAGGAGATATCGCGGTTATGAACACGCGCGAACGATTCCTGGAGGTGCTCGCCGGCAACCCGGACGTCCGGTCTCTCAAATGGGAGTTCGGCTATTGGGGAGAGACCGTCGATAACTGGTACGCCGCGGGACTGCCGCGCGTCCACTACCCCGAGCTGCAACGGAGCGTCACCACTCCCACATCCTCTCTCTACCTGCCGGCATGGCGGAGCGTGGGCGCGGGAGCGCTGCCGAAAGGCATCGCCGTGCTGGCCGGCGGCCTCTATTGGCCCACGCAGGCTTTCCCGCTGGATCACGACGTGCGCCGCCACTTCGGCATGGACGCCTGCCAACAGGTAGTCGATGTCAACCTGCTCTTCGATCCGCTGTTCGAGATCAAGGTGGGCAACGAGGATGCGGAAGTCTTCGATTACGTCGATATCGATGGCGTCCAGCGACGCTTTCTGAAGGAACACGGCACCATCCCGTTTGCCATGAAGTGGCCCATCGAGGACCGCGCAAGCTGGGAGCGGCTCAAGGAAGAGCGGCTGAACCTGAAGAACATCCGCACGCGGTTCCCGGCCGATTGGGAAGCGCAGGTGCGCGCATATAAAGACCGCGATTATCCATTGGCGCTGGGCGGCTATCCCCACGGCTTCTTCGGCACACTGGCTCATCTGATCGGGTACGAGAACCTGTTCACGTGGTATCTGACTGAACCGGAACTTATCCACGACATACTGAATACGTTCACCGATCTCTGGCTGGCAGTCTACGAAGAAGTGCTGACGCGCGTCTCGATCGATCACTGGCAGATTTGGGAAGACGTCTCATACGGCCGGGGATCCATGATCTCCCCGCGCATCGTGCGGGAATTCATACTTCCCTACATACGGAAGATCGGCGCCTTCCTCAACGCACACGGCGTGCGGCACATATTACTCGACACGGACGGCAATTGTTATTCGCTGATCCCCTTGTTCCTGGAGGCCGGCGTGACCGGTATGTATCCCTTCGAGGTTCATTGCGGGATGGATGTCGCCAGAGTCCGAAAGTTATACCCCGAGATGCAGATTCTGGGAGGGATACCCAAGAGTGAGATCGCCCAGGGGAAGCAGCGGATCGACGAGATCCTGGAGGTACCCGAGGCGGTGCTCCGGACCGGCCGATACATTCCGTTCGGCGATCATCTGATTCCACCTGAAGTCGATTTCGATAACTTCACATATTACCGGAACCGGCTGAATCGGATTATCGATCGCGGCGGCTATTAGACTGCGGCAAGTCTCGCGGCTCGGCGCTATCGCGGGCAGGGGTAAAATAGAGCCATGCGGAACGAGTTCACAGCGATTCTCGAGCGGGATGGCCCCTGGTACATCGCCTATTGCGCGGAAGTACCTGGAGCCAACGGTCAAGGCAAATCGCGTGAGGAATGCCTGGCAAACCTCCGGGAGGCGATTGCTCTGATTCTGGAACACCGGCGCGAGGAGTCTTTGCGCTCGCTCCCGCCAGATGCAGGCCAGGAACTCGTAGTCGTCGGATGAAACGCGACCGCCTCCTCAGGCACCTTCGCCGGCACGGTTGCGTACTGCGGCCCGAAGGCAAAGAGCACACCTTGTGGGAGAATCCTCAGACAGGTCACGCTGAGGCTGTGCCGCGCCACTCCGAAATCGCGAACCTTCTGGCGGCCAGAATCTGCCGAAAGTTGTCTATTCCCGATCCGCCCGGCTAGTTACAGGATTCGTTGGCCCGCTGTCCTGGTGTCGTATCCCCCCACGTTCTCCAACTCCCGACGAAAGCTGGATCGGTTGAGCGTATCCAATAACACTTGGATTGTGGGCAGCTCGAGATGCTGCCGGCGTATCGCCAGATCGTAGCGCTCGCTGATTAGAGGGATGAAATGCAGGCCGAACAGGCGTGCCGCGGCGCGTGTCGCGATCGAGCAATCGGCGGCCCCGGTCCGCACCTGCCAGGCCGCGGAGAGATGCCCAGCAGCCAGATGCTCATAGCCGGTCACTTCTTCGGCATCGACCTTCAGGCGTTCCAGATGAGAGTCCAATAGGAAGCGGCTGCCGGCTCCCGGCTCGCGGTTGACGATACATATGTCTTTGCGCGCGAAATCTTCGATTCCGCGGATACTCTTCGGATTGCCCGTGGCCGTGAGTATGCCCGCCTCCCACACGGCAAACGAAATCACCGCCACCGTCTTCTTAGGGAACATGCGGGAGATCTGCGGGACGTTCGACTCGCCGGTCGCTTCATCGCACAGATGCGTGCCCGCGATGTGAACGCAGCCCTGCTTGAGCAGCGCGAGCGCCTGCGAGCTGTTGCGGTGCGCCAGAACCAGCTCCACGCCAGCCAGTTGCACGTGACGCGAGAGTACGGATATTCCCGGATCGCATCCCGCAACCAGAATGCGATTCCGAAAATCGCCCGTGTGATAGACCCGCACGTGGGCCTTCCGGCCCTCGGTCGGCTCGCCGGTAACCACCGCGTCGCTTACCGGGAAATACCACGGCACCGCGGAGGGCGGCGACGCTATGAGAAATTTATCGAGCCGGCACAATTGCACCGGCTGGCCCGACTGGGGCGGATCGGCGCCCGGGAGGAGCGTCGCGCGCTCGGAGGGCAACTCCGGGGCAGGGGATTCGCCCGGCAACGTGAACAGATCCTCCACCTTCACATCGAGCGCGCGCGCCAGCCTGAGTGCCACGGCGGTGTTGGGAACGAAGCCGCCGGCCTCCATGGCGTAGATCGTCTGCCGGCTAACGCCCACGGTCTTGGCCAGCCACGCCGCCTGCAATCCGCGTTTGTGCCGCAGCGCGGCCAGGTTGTTTTCGACTTCCGGCGATGCCGCCTTCTTCATGGACTGGCTCTCCGCGTCACTCCCGGCCCCGCTCGCAACCGGTTGCGACGCCTCTCACACTAGCACACCGTCCGCCGCGGTCCAGCGGCCGGCGCACAGGGATTTCGCGACCCCTCGACCAACGAACCTCCACCGGAG
This sequence comes from uncultured Solibacteraceae bacterium, assembly GCA_964427655.1. Lineage (GTDB taxonomy): Bacteria > Acidobacteriota > Terriglobia > Bryobacterales > Bryobacteraceae > CAVQNQ01. Next base: position 22,728 of record CAYRWE010000012.1, read on the forward strand.
CCGCGAATCTACCGGAAAGAATTTTGGTCGAAACTCTACCCAAACGTGTCGTTCTTACGATACACTGACATTCATACGGGACACAAGGGAAACGCCCCGGGTAGGACGATTTCCCACGGTGGCACGCCCGTAAAAGCGGCATTCATTTCAAATTCTAAATTGAGGGGGACCTTCGCCATGCAGTTCCGTTCTTTCGCGCCGGCTGTTTCGAGCATCCGATGGTCGATCGCCTTCGTCCTGGTTGCGGCATCCGCTTGCGCCCAAGTATCCGCCAGTCTTTCGGGAACCGTCACCGATCAGTCCGGTGGGTCGCTCTCCGGCGCGGCCGTGCAAGCTAAGAACGTAGATACCGGGGCGGTCCGCGCCACCGTTACCGATGCCGAAGGGCGTTACAACTTCTCTTCGTTGCGGCTCGGGCAATACGAGATTCGAAGTGCCAAGCCCGGCTTCCAGGAAGAGGTGCGCACCGGCATCGTTCTGGTGGTGGGCCAGCAAGCCATGGTCGATATGCAACTGCCGGTAGGCGCGTCGAGCCAGAGCCTAACCGTGACCGGCGATGCGCCGCTTGTCGGTGTGACTACGGAGAACATAACGGGCGTGGTTGGCGAGCAGCAGATCAAGGACCTTCCCCTCAACGGGCGAAGTTACGACGAGCTCTTAACTCTGAATCCGGGGGTCGTCAACTTCACGTGGGAGAAGACCGGCGGCATCGGCGTGTCGAACTCGACCACCGGTAATAACTTCGCCGTCGCGGGCAACCGGCCGCAGCAGAATCTCTTCCTGTTGAATGGCGTGGAGTTCACCGGCGCTGCGGAAAACAACATGCAGCCCGGCGGCACCAGCCAGGAACTGCTGGGCGTCGACGCCGTGCGGGAGTTCAACCTGCTCGTCGATTCCTATGGCGCGGAGTACGGCAAGCGGCCCGGCGCCCAGGTTCTGATTGTCACCCAGTCCGGGACGAACCTACTGCACGGATCTCTGTTCGAGTTCCTGCGGAACAATGCCCTGGACGCTCCCAATTACTTCGACCCCGGCTCGGCTCCCGGCTTCCAGCGCAATCAGTTCGGAGGCTCGCTGGGCGGACCGATCCAAAAGAACAAAACCTTCCTGTTCGGCAATTACGAGGGACTCGAGCAGCATCTGCACCAAACCGGCGTGGACCTGGTTCCCGATAACAACGCGCGCGCCGGATATCTACCCTGTAAGTTAGTCAGTCCGGCGCCGAGTCCCTGCCCGGAGTCCGGGCTGGCATTCGTGGGAGTCTCGCCGCTCATCAACGCCTGGCCCGCGGCCACGCCAGGCGCTCCGGATTTCGGTGGAATTGCAGAGGCGCTCAACAATCCTTTGCAGACGCTCCGGGACGACTTCGGGACTGTGCGGCTGGATCACAATTTCGCTTCCACGGATTCCTTGAGCGCGGTTTACACCATCGACGACAGCGCCGATTTCACGCCCACCAGCACCAATCTCTACAGTACCGACGTCGAGAGCCTGCGCGAACAGGTGGTCAGCATCGAGGAAACGCACGTCTTCTCCCCTTCGCTGCTTAATACGGCGCGGGCCGGCTTTTCGCGGGCCGGATACTTCTTCACGGGTGAACCCACGCCCGGGACCCCCGCGGCCAGCTTGCCAGGTTTCCTCCAGGGGCTTCCGCTTGGCGCGCTCGTGGTGGGAGGTAGCGCAGCCTCGAACCCGACGGCCCAGCTAAGTCTGGCGGGGAGTAACAACGGAAGCAATCTTGACGTCGCCCGGAATCTGTTCACTTATGAGGACCGTGTATCTCTTACCAAAGGCCGTCATCGGTTCAATTTCGGAGTCTGGTTCCAGCGGCTGCGCTCGAATGAGAACCTCGCACTGAGCCAGTACGGCCAGGCCACCTTCACCAGCTTGCAGACCTTTCTGCAAGGCACGGTGGCCACTCTGTTATACGATCCCGCCCCCACGCCGCTCGGCTGGCGCTCCTGGTTTGGCGCGGGGTATGCCGAAGACGCGATTCGGTTGAGTCATGGCTTGACGGTGTCGCTCGGCTTTCGGGCTGAGTCGACCGACGGATGGAACGAGGTTCACGGCCGGGCCTCAACTTATACGTATCCGAATGGAGTCATCTCGACTCAGCCTTCCATCGGAAGCTCGGCCTTTACGGTAAACAACGGCAAGTTCCTGCCCCAGCCGCGGGCCGGCGTGGCGTGGAGTCCTTTCGGCAGCCAGCGCACTGTGATTCGCGCCGGGTTCGGCATGTACAACGATCTTCAGGATGCCCTGGGCTATCGCACCGATCAAAACGCGCCGTTCAACCCGACTTACAGCCTTCCGAGCCTCCCGGTGTCGCAACTGCCCGTCCTGCCCACGGCCGCGGTCCCGGCCACGGCCAAGTTGGTTCCCGGCGGAGTACAACCGGATTTGAGAACCCCCACGCTGCTTTCCTGGTCGTTTCGCATCCAGCGGGAACTTACTCCCAACACGGCTCTCACGGTCGGATATGTCGGCTCTCACGGTTACCATGAGATCATCGGCATCGACGCGAATGAACCTTTTCCCGTGATTTGCCCGGCCGCGCCGTGTCCCGCAACTTATCCCGCCAGCTTTCCGGCGGGCATAGCCGGCACTCCGGTTGCGGTGGGAACTTACTATGTTCCCACATCCACCCGCGCCAATCCCGCGCTCGCTAACACCTGGACCTACTTCTCGGAAGGCGACAGTTCCTACAACTCCCTCGATGTGGATGTGAACCACCGCTTCAGCGGCGGCGTCTCGTTACGCGGAGTGTACACCTGGGCGAAGACGATTGACGATGGCGACTCGCTGAACGCCACGACATCGGGCGGAGAGCCGGCCCTGGCTTCGAATCCTTTCAATCTTCGGGCCGACCGCGGGCTGGGGAATTTCGACGTCCGAAACGTAGGTGTGGTGAATGCCGGCTATGTATTGCCCTTCGGACCGGGCAAGCATTTTTGGACGAGCGCGAGCGGCCCCGGCAGGATACTGGCGGGCGGCTGGATGGTGAACTCGATCGTGACCGTGCAAAGCGGCTTTCCGTTCACCCCTCAACTCAGCTATAACCCCTCGAACAACGGTGACACGCGCAATCCCGTGCGGCCCTTCGTGAACCCGGTATTTAGCGGCCCCGTGATTTTGGGGACGCCTTCTCAGTGGTTCAACCCGGCTGCTTTTCTAGCTCCCCCGGCCGCCAGCGGGTTCTATGGGAACCTGGGGCGAGATACCTTGATTGGCCCCGGCCTGGCAACGTGGGACTTGTCTTTCCTGAAAGACACGCCGATTCACGAGAGACTCAATCTCCAGTTTCGCGCGGAGATGTTCAATCTCCTGAACCGGGCCAACTTCAACACTCCGAACGCCATCACTTTCACGCCCACGGGAGTGTCGCCCACGGCCGGCGTGATCACCAGCACCTCGACGACATCGCGTCAGGTGCAATTCGGAATGAAACTGCTTTGGTAGCGGGCCCCTGCCGCGCTGCCAGCAACGCGCCTCGACGCACTCATACATCCCGGCGCACGGTATCGACGGAAACGAACTCGCACCCGGAACGTTGAACACTATACTCAAGAAGGCGGGATTGAAATGAGTGCGAAGCGCTACTTGGTGATTATCGAGCCAACCAGTACCGGCTATTCAGCCTATTCGCCGGACGTTGCGGGATGTGTCGCGGTTGGGGATACGCCGGAAGAAACACGCTTGAATTTTCAGGACGCTCTCATAGCGCATTTTGACACGATGCGGAAAATCGGCGAGCCCGTTCCGGAACCCAATTCGTCAGTCGATTACGTAGAGGTCGCCGCACAATCGCGCGCGCCGCGGCACGGCTTGCGGGCCAGTTCCCGCCGAGGCGTACCATCCCCCCTACCCCCGCGCCACCAACCCCGCGCCCTCCACGCACTCGTACATCCCCGCTTTTACGTTTTTAAATTCCTGCGTCCGGCCGCTGGGCCACGCAATCTCGATTCCGCTCGCCGTGTCCCGGCGCCCCAGTCCGAACGTCAACGCCAGCTCGGATTGCGAAAGGTAACTCGACCCCGTCCGCACCATCCTCGATTGCTTTCCATCCGGCGTCGCGACGCGCACCACCGCGCCTATGGCATCGCGGTTCGATTTCGTTCCCACCAGGCGCAGGCGCAGGGAGTGCTGGCCCGCCGCCACGTCGTTGCGGTACAGGTACGCCGGGCCCTGATTGGTCGTGATCAGAACATCCACGTCGCCATCCCGGTCGAAGTCTCCCAGGGCCAGGCCGCGGGCCACCTTGGGTTGCGAGAATTCGGCGCCTGCCGCGGCGGCCTCATCGCGAAAGCCGCCCTTGCCGTCGTTGACGAATAGGATGGGCGGCTGGGCGTAGGCCAGGTTCGTGCGCAGGTGGCGCGCGGTTTCGTCGATGTGCCCATTTACCGCCAGCAGATCGAGATATCCATCCAGGTTCACGTCGAAGAAGGCGCAGCCGAATCCCAGGCTGTTGCGCGAGGGCTGCCCGATTCCCGCCCGCATGGCGATGTCCGCGAACACGCCCGATCGCAGCGGCCGGAACAGGGCCATCATTTCGTTATCGAAGTTCGTAATCGCAATGCTGGTCACGCCGGAATTGTCGAAATCCGCCGCGTCCACGCCCATTCCGGCACGCGCCTTGCCGTCCTCGCTGAAAGCCACGCCCGCGCGCACGGCCACGTCTTCGAAGGTCCCATCCCGCAGGTTGTGATAGAGCTTGTTGGGTTGCGTGTCGTTGGCGATGAACAGGTCCGGCCAGCCATCGCCGTCGTAATCCAGCAGCGCCGCCCCCAGCGATTTTGAGGTGGTGTCGAAGACGCCGCTCTTGGCGGTGACGTCCTCGAATGTGCCGTTGCCGCGGTTGCGGAACAGCCAGCACGTTTCACCGTGGTAGGCTTCCGGCGTGCAGTAAGATTTGCGCTTGCCGTCCACGCTGCAGAAAACGTCGCGCGCGGGCGACCAGCGCACGTAGTTGCATACCAGCAGATCGAGCTGCCCGTCGCGGTCGAAATCGAACCACAAAGCGGACGTGCTGAAGGCGCTTCGGCCGCCCAGGCCGGCGGCTTCGGTGACGTCGATGAACTTACCGCGACCGTTGTTCTGGAACAGGCGGTTTTGCCCCACAGCGGTGATCAGGATGTCGGGGAAGCCATCATTATTGTAATCGGCGATGGCCACTCCCATGCCGTACATCTCGACCGACAGGCCGGCGCGCTCGGTGACGTCGGTGAACGTGCCGTTGCGATTGTTGCGATACAGCCGCAGCGTGCTGCGCTGGCGCTTGTGGCCCGGCCAATCCGCGCCGTTCACCAGCAGGATATCCAGCCAGCCATCGCCATCGTAATCCAGGAACGCACAGCCGGGACCCATGGTCTCGGGCAGATACTTGGCCCCGAAAGCACCGCTATTATGCCGGAAATCGATGCCCGCCGCGGCCGTAACGTCCACCAGGTGGAATCCGGCAGTCGCCGCAGCGGCCTGCCCCGCCGGAGCGCCGATGAGCGGCAGTGCGCCGAAAAGGAACGTCCGCCGGTTCACGGAATGCTCACCAGCCCCTTGCGAATGGCGTACACTACCAGCTCGGCCGTGTTGTGCATGCCGAGCGTCTGCATGATATTCGCGCGGTGCACCGCCACCGTGTTCACGCTCAACCCCAGCACGCCGGCGATCTCTTTGTTCGACCGGCCCTCGACGATCCACCGTAAGACTTCCAGCTCGCGCGTGGTGAGCTGTGGCGCCGCCTCTTCCTGCTCGGCCAGCGCCCCCAGCCGCGGATCGAGCACGCGCCCTCCGGCGGCCACTTTTCTGACGGCCTCTACCAATTCCAGGTCCAAGGCATTCTTGAGCAGGTATCCGCGCGCGCCGGCATCGAGGCATGTGCGCACGTAGGACGGCTCGGAGTGCATGCTCAGGATCAGAACCGCGGTCGCGGGGCGCGCCTTCAGAATCGACCGCGTGGCCGCCGCGCCGTTCATGCCGGGCAGCGCGAAATCCATGACGACTACCGCCGGTTCGAGGCGCGCCGCGGCCTCTACCGCCTCGTTGCCGTCGCTCGCTTCGCCCACCACTTCGATGCCGGGCTCATCTTCCAGCATGCGGCGAAATCCGCGCCGCACCAGGCTGTGATCGTCCACCAGCAGGACCGTTATCGCCGCCTCAGGCATGGGTCTCCTCCGGCACCACCGGGACCGTCAGGCGCACCAGCACGCCGCCAGTCTCGCGCTCGATGAACTCCACGCGCCCGTTCACCAGCTCGGCTCTCTCCCGCATCGAGACCAGTCCCATGCCCTGCCTCTCCTTGCCGCTACCGAATCCCACGCCCGCGTCTTCCACTTCCAACACCACCGTTTCCGGCAGAAAACGCAGCCGCACCACCGCCCGCTGGGAATGCGAATGGCGCGCGATATTGCTGAGCGCCTCCTGCAAAACCCGGTAGAGGTGGATGGCCACGTTGCGATCCACTTCGCGGCTCGGCCCGCTCTTCTCGTAGCGTATCTCGATGCCGGTCTGCTTCTCGAAACCCGGCAGGTAGACATCGAGCGCGCTCTCCAGGCCCGCTTCATCGAGCACTACCGGATGCAGAGCCAGCGAAAGCGAGCGCACTTTTTCGAGCGTCGATTGCACGATCTCCTGGATCTCCCGCAGATCCGCGCGCAGCGCATCCGGTATTCCGGCGGCGCTCCGATCGGTGCGCTGGAGCATCACGCCGACCGCCGTCAGAATCTGGCCGAAATCGTCGTGCAGCTCGCGCGAAATCGAGCGGAAGGTGCTCTCCTGCATCCCGATGAGCTGCTGCGCCAGCTCGCTGCGCCGCTCCGAAAGCTCGGCCACCTGCTCGAACATTCTGCGGTTGTAATGCACCAGGTAAAGGCTGGTCGAGACGATCAGGATCAGCATCAGCCCCACGAACAGATACAGATTGCGCTCCGCGCGCGCATAGATCTGGCTGGTTCGTTCGGTGGCTTCGCGCGCGATCTCGTTGTTCTGCACCAGCAGCCGCGCCACCGCCGTGCCAAGCGCCTCCTGGCGGGCCTGCAGCGATACGCGGATCCAATCCAGCGCCTTCTTTTCCTCGCCGGATCGCGCCAGCACGAAGAGCCGGTCCTGCGCGTCCCAGAACTGGGCGACGGACGCCCGCAAATAATCTTCCTGGCCGGGAGCGCGCTCGGGCGGTGCGTATTTGGCTTCTTCCGCGACCGCATCGTCGAGGTCCGTCCGTATGCGCTGAAACGGCCGCTCCCAGGCCGTCAGCGGATACGGTTCGTTGCCCTCCAGTATGTCCCGCATGGTAAGAGCCAGCGAGTTCAGACTGTTCTGCACGCGTAGCAGTTGCAGGGAATCGATGCGGTTGCGGTCTATCGTTCGCGCCTGCAGCTCCTCCAGGCCTTTGAGCTGCGTGACGGTGTAGCCCGAATAGACCGCCACCGCCGTCAGGGTGATGGCCAGGCCTCCGAGCAGCCGGGCGGTCGGAGATCGCCGGTAATCCACACCTGACGAGGGCATCCGTCTCGTATGATATCAGCGCGCGGGTCAGCTCTCGATCCGCGGCCGCGCCTGCGAGCCGCCCAGCGCCTTCAGCAGATTCTCGCCCGAGGGCGATCCCAGCCCGGTGCAGGCATCCCACCCCGGAGCCGCCGCAAACGAGCCGTTCGATCCTTGCGTGATGTCGTGGAACGCCTTGGCCGAAGCGGCCAGCTTGTAGAGGGCCGGCTGGAGGAATCCCACCGGTTTCCCTAGCTTCTCGTTGAGCAGCGCGACCAGGCCGCTCCACAACGGGGCCACCGCGCTGGTGCCGCCGATCGCCATGGACGAGCCATCTACCAGCACCTCGTATCCCGATTGCGGATCGGCATCCCCGCAAACGTCCGGGACGCCGCGGCCTTCGCCCGAGGGCGGCTTCACCCCGGCACCCGCCTGCCAGGAAGGCAGCCCGAACTGCACGCTGAATCCTCCGCCCGTAGCGCCGCCCTGTTCGCCATCGTTCCATACCGTCTCGCTCGAGATCGCTCCGTTGGTACTCAACAGGCGTGTCCCCCCACAAGCCAGCACGTGCGGGCTGGAAGCCGGGAAATCCACATGGTTGCCGCCGTCATCGGCGCCATCGCTCGAGCCATCGTCTCCCGCCGCCGCGCAAATCGTCACGCCCAGCAGGGCTGCGTCGCGCGCCGCGGCATCGAAGGCCGTCATCGATTGCCCCGTCCAGCTCGATTCCGGTCCGCCCCAACTGATCGAGATCACCGCGGGCTGGTTCGCCGCATCGTGGATCGCCGTGGTCAGCGCGTCCTGGAAGCCCTGCGAAGTATTGGGCGCAAAGTAAACTACGATGCGCGCGCCCGGCGCGACCGCCCCGGCCACCTCGATATCCAGCAGCACCTCGCCATCGGCGCTATCGGGCGTGGTCGGCTGGTTCTGCCCTTTATCCACCGAAACCGCGACCACCGTGGGCGCTTCGACGCCGATCGACGGGAAGTAGGCCGCCAGATCCGCCGGACGATAGCCGCCGCCCAGCTCCAGAATTCCGATGGTCTGGCCTTTGCCATCCACATCCAGCGGGAACTGGTACAACTCGGCCACCTGCCGCGGCGAATAAGACGTTTCCGCCCCTGTTCGCGGGCTCGCGCAACACACGCGGAAATGCGGCTTGGCTTGCGGCCGGTCGTCCAGCCCCAGCACCGCCTCGATCGATGGCGCCAGCTCGGCCGGAACGTGTATGGCGCCCGTGCGCGCCCGGTATTCGGTCCCCTCGTGTTCGTAACGCTCGAGCGGAGCCTCGAAGGCCTTCGACATATCGGCGGCCGTTCCTTCCAGCTTGACCGTGCGGCGCTCGGGGGCAATTTCGACCACCCTCAGCTTGTGCGCTTCGGCAAACTCCTTGACCCGCTCGATGGCCGCCGGATCGGCGCCGTACATCGAGGCGAATTCCTCCCGCGATAGGGCCGCTCCGCCCGTACGGGGCGCTTCGACCCGCGCCTTGGGTTTGAGAATCACGGAAACTTCCACGGTTTCGTTGCTTGCCACATCGCCTATGCGTGTGCCGGCCGGGTGCCGCTCGCTGCCGGGGAGCGGAACTTTTTTGCTCTCCATTACCTTCCTCCACTGGGTGGGGCACGCTTTAGCCTGCCCACAAAATAGACTCCTGCTGCTACCGTCGGGAATGGCTGCAGTGCTCGGTGCCTCCCGGCAGCGATTATAATATGCATGCGAATAGCCGCCGTCGGGCAAATCCCCGTGCGCTGTGCGCTCCGTTCGCGCTTGCCCGCACGCCTGCAAGGGGTTGCACCGATTCGGCGCATTTCGCGGTCTGCTAGAATCCAAAGTCACCGGGTGGTTGGAGGATCGATGAGAAACGTGCTTTTGACGCTGTTGCTTTCGGCTGCCGCACAGCCGCTACTGGCTCAGGGCGCCCCTACACAGGGCGGGGCCGGACAGCCCTACGCCGTGGAATATTACTACAAAGTCCAGTGGGGCCGTCAGCAGGAATTCCGCCAGCTCTTTCTGAAGAACCACTACCCTTTGCTTCTGAAGGAAGCCGAAAGTGGACGCATCCTCTCGGTGAAAATCGAAGAGCCGGCCAACCACATGACCGAGGATTCGCGCTGGGACTATCGCGTCACCATCCGCTTCAAGGATTCGACCGTGGCCACCACCGCCAATCCCGATGAAGAGCGCCTGATCAAACAGCTCTGGCCCGACCAGAAGACCTACGAGCGCGAGGAGCAGCGCCGCTTCGAGATCCTGCTGGCTCACTGGGATCTCCCCGTCACCGACACCACTCCAGCGAAGAAATAGTCCGGCGGCTTAAGGCAGCTCGGGGGCGGCATTCTCCCGGTTCGGCGCGCCTTTCGGCGTGTTACTCTCAGACTTAAACCAATACTGAGAGCCGACATGTCCTATCTATCGATTCGCGATCTCGATCTCAACGGAAAACGGGTTTTCATCCGCGTGGATTTCAACGTGCCGATGCAGAAGAACGAGCAAGGCGCGATGGAAATCACCAGCGATAAGCGCATCAAAGCGTCGCTGCCGACCATTCAGTACGCCCTCGAGCACGGGGCCGGTGTCATCCTGGCCTCCCACCTCGGTCGTCCCAAAGGCAAGCCGAATCCGGAGATGAGCCTGAGGCCGGCCGCCAAGCGGCTGGAGGAGTTGCTAGGCCGCCCGGTGAAGATGGCGCCCGATTGCGTGGGTCCCGAAGTGGAGGCCATGAAGCCTGCTCCGGGCGAAGTGCTGCTGCTCGAGAACCTGCGCTACCACGCCGAGGAAGAGAAGAACGATCCGGCGTTTGCCCAGAAGCTGGCGTCTCTGTGCGACGTTTACGTCAACGACGCCTTCGGCTCGGCGCACCGCGCACACGCCTCCACCGAGGGCATGATCAAGTTCGTGAAGACGGCCGCCGCGGGCCTGCTCATGGAGCAGGAACTGAAGTACCTGGGGATGGCCACCACCAATCCGGCCCGTCCCTGCGTGGCGATTCTAGGCGGCGCCAAGGTGTCCGACAAGATCGAGGTCATCGAGAATCTCGGCAAGATCGTGGACAAGCTGCTGATCGGCGGCGCCATGGCCTACACGTTCCTCAAGGCGCAGGGCTTGCCCACGGGCAAGTCGCTGGTCGAAGAAGACAAAGTCGAATTGGCGAAGAAGCTTCTGGACGAGATGGGCGCCAAGCTCATGCTGCCGGTGGATCACGTGGTGGTATCGGATATCGCGGCCGGCGCGGCGAACGAAGCCGTCACCACGATTCCCGAGGGCAAAATCGCCGTGGACATCGGCCCGAAGACCATCGAGGAGTACGCCAAGGTCATCGCCGGCGCCAAGACGGTCATCTGGAATGGACCGATGGGCATCTTCGAGAAGCCGCCCTTCGACAAAGGCACCGTAGCGCTGGCCAAGGCTGTAGCCGGCTCGGGCGCCATTTCGGTAGTCGGCGGAGGCGATTCCGAGAAGGCCATCAAAGCCGCGGGCGTCACCAGCAAGATCTCGCACGTTTCGACCGGCGGCGGCGCGTCGCTGGAATTTCTGGCGGGCATCCAGCTTCCCGGCGTAGCGGCTCTGGCGACGAAGTAGGCTGGAGGAATGCCCGTTTGCCTTTAGAGAGACCCTTCAGGCTGGCAGCCAAAGAAGAGATGACACAGGAAGAGATCAAGGAAATAGCGCGCTCTATACACGAGATCAAGCTCAAGCTGCTTGGCAGACCCGATCCTCAGACTGAGATATGGGCGAATCAGACCGAGGAACTCATTGGTGAAATAAGGCGACTCCGTGACCTCGTTCGGCAAGCAGCAAGCTACCTCAAGGAGGATGATCCACAAGCAGCTGAACGATTGGAGGCACAGATCGACTGGGCGCCCACAACGCCTGGATACTAGGGCGCTGTCGCCGGTTTGCCGTTGGTGATCCAGCTCTTGGCTGATACGGGTGTTCACCCTATTTGTAAGGTATGGTAGGCTGATTTCTCTGGGGCCACTGATCCTTACGGCGGGATACACGATGGCAACCTCGGCTTCGCTTCCAATTGGCAAGTACATGTTGGACATGGGGATTGGCGGTCTTACAGGTCTGACTGAGTTCTCTTCGGCTGAGTATGCGATCTACGGGCGGCAGTTCGATGCCGAGAAGAACTACAACGCGCCCGGCGCGTATTTCTTGGACCGACCTTGGAAGGTGGCCCTTGGAACAGTCAGGGGCAAGGTCTACAAGATCGCTCTTTATTTTGAGTCCGAGAACCTTCAAAGTGCGCTTCACGTCGCCACGGATGTCATGCAGTTTTGTCGGAAGCAACTCGGCCAACCCTCCAAGCAGCAGGGCCTAGTGTCCATGTGGGATGCGCCTGATGGGAACGTGGTGCTACAACTCGCCAAAGTTGGCAGCGTGTATGTGGTGAACGTGTTTGAGACATCAGAGTCGGTTAGGAGTTTCGTGCCAGTATCAAACAGTCACACTGCGGAATGGCGTGCCGTGCCCATTGAGATCGCCTATTGGCATCCAGTCAACAAAGGCTTCTCGCGCGGTAATGCCAAGTTCATGTGCTCGGAATGCGGATCGCAGTATCTGCTGCCGGTTTGTCCCGATTGTGGATGTGAGAGCAGCCAATTAGGAACGTCTATGGGGCTACCGGGCGTGTTCTGTGAACGGTGTGGGAAGGGCGGTATTTCGTGGACGTGCCCTAATTGCAGCACCGCACACAAGGCAATGCTTGTCTTCTACTACGACATTACGGCAGTCAAGGTGAGGAAAAGGCGCTTTTGGGAGTAGTAACCGCCTCTGGCGTGCTCCTTTATTCTGAGACTGCAGCGCCGAATCCAACCTGAGGCTTGACCCGCTCACCCCATATCCCGATAGCAACAATTTCGGGCCATGGAACAAGGAGCCTTAGCTCACGGTCACCTGTAAAGTTGCCTTGGAGCGTGACCCAAATGCCGTATGGATCGGACGCCTCCTCAAGCGTTGCCTCGAACATGTTGGGATTGCTGTGTTGTGGAGGCGTCAATATGGTCGAGTGGCACATTGCCTCATACCACTCACGCTTCACGATCACAGTGATCGGTTGGCCGGTTTGGCTTTGTAACATTTGTGTTCTCTTCGTGGCGTCACCATAACATACCGGGCCTTATTGTCCAGATCGCAAAGGCCACATCCGGTCCACGTGGAGCATTTGATCTACGAAACACCGCTACCGCCCGAACCGCTCAATTTCGTACTAAATCCGGGCAAGCCGGTCGCCGGGTTAAGGTGGGGGCTTACCGCGGTAAAGTCAAGGGTCGTGCCGGACGTCATGGTGAAGCGGTATGGGGCCCTACGGCTGTCCTCGTTGAAGTAGAGTTGGTGCGAGTAACCGCCATCTGTGCGTTCCGTGCGAAGCAGGTATTCGAAAATGGGGTTGTCGAAGGGCGCGAAGGCGCCAGTCAATTGGAGCGGCATCTCGTTCGGGTCCAGCTTATCAACATGCAGCTCGACTTCCGCCGAAAACGAGTCCGACTGGTCCGGCTGTACGCCCTTTAGCTTGACAGCCACTGCCGTTCGAATAGTACACCTTGTCATCTCGGAGTCCCCTCGCCTTTCGCTAGGCATGGCCCCATTATAGGTCCGATCCTGCTGCGTTGGCCCCGCTTTTTGGTACGCATTTCATCGGGAGCGCATAAGATTGCAGGATGGCGTTTGGACCGCAGGTCTCGCCCAGGCAGCAGTGTCTGCAACAGTGAGGGGCGTGCTCCCCGTTCTGCATTACCGTCAGCGGATTCTGCAACTCCGCCGCGATCTTGTCGTACTTAGCGAAGCAGTCCTCCGCGCGGGCGCGTGCCTGCGGAAGGAGGCTGTGACAAGTTCAGCACAGCTTACGGCAGCACCATAATCGACGTCTGCCAGAACGCGGCTTTCTTTGCCGTGGGGTTGAGCACGGTTACCTGGCAGGTGTATTCGCCGGCCGGCAGCTTGGCCAGAGAGAGACTGAATTTGAGCGGAATCGTCTTCAAGCGATTGCTCAGACCTTCCGCAACTTGCATGGGCGCGGTTTCGAAGGCTTTGGCCGAGCCGCGGTAAAAGGTCACAAAAGCGACTAGCGGCTGGACGGTCTCCGAACCCTGCTCATAGGCCTGAAGATAGACGTATAAGTCGCTGCCGTGGCGGAATACCCGCGTCACGCTGGGAACTAACTTCTGGCCTTCCTGAACGAGCGGGTTCACGGCTTCGGCCTGGTTCTTGTCGCTGGCGCGATACAACGCCTCTTTCAGATCGACACGCTGGCTGCTCAAGACCACCGAGCTGATTGGAATCCGCAGCTCTTCTTTGTTCAGGTTCGGAATAACGAACGCGCCTTCGTAAGTCCCGATGCGGCCCGTTTCGGCGTCGCGGGCCAGGAACTTGATCTTGTATTTGCCGGGAAGCAGCGTGAATCCGGTGTCGTATTCGATGGGGCGCGTGGCTAGCTCCGCGGCCGTGGCGTCGCTCAGCTTGATATCCACCTTGTCGCGCACATTGGACACCGTGGTGCCGAAATCGTCCTTCACTTCGCCGATGAAATCGAGCAGCGTGCGTTCCGCGCCGCCTCTCTTGGCCAGCGCCAGTTCGCGCCCGGGTATCTTGACCACCAGCGGTACGAAATACTCGGCGCGGTTCAACTGGAAGTAGTCGATCTCCATGGCAATCGTCAGTTCGGTCACCGGATCCGGCAGCATGAGAGCGTCTTCGAGCTGGCGCTCTTTCTCGGCCGTCGTGAACTTACCGAACTGCTTGCCGGCAAAGTAACCCTGGCGATAATCCAGGCTGGCGGATAACCCGCCATTGAGGGCGATCTTGACGCGCCGGAACTTACCGTCCAGGGTGGCATTACTGGTGTAATAACCGATCACGTAGTAACTGGAAATGGATTGCTGCGCCTGTGCGATGCCGCGGGTCAGATCGTTGTAATCGAGCAGCGCTTTTCCGCCCGTGTCGGCGGCCAGCGCCCAGAGAGTGTCCTGCGAGCGCTGGAAATTGGACATCAGGGCCCCGGCCGAGGCGCCAGTGTACATGGCGATTCCGCCGGGCGATCCCTTGCTGGCGTCGCCCATAGGTGCCTGCGCGACCAGGCCGCGGGCGTCGATGGGCCATAGCGTCACGCCGGCGCGGATGGCGGTGTTGATAGTGGCATGCAGTTGTGCCTGGTTATCGACGCCGTTCAGGCGCAGGCCGCTGGCGAAGTAGAGCAGCGCCTTCTTCTCGTTGAGCTGGCCGAACATGCGTGCGGCGGTCTGCAAAGCCGATAACTGTCGGTCGGTGTTGAAGATGTTGAACTCGGTGTCGTCCTGCCCGAAGGCCGCGCCGGTATCGGAAGAGCTGGCGTCATTGGTGGTGTCGGCGTCCTGGTCTTCGCCCACGATCAGGGTTTCGATGATGCTCAGCAGCCGGTCGCGGTCACTGGTGAAATCCTGCAAGACCTGGACCGCGCCGCCCTGATATTGCAGCAGAGCCATCAGATCCGCGGACGTCATCTGCGTCCGAATGAATTTTCGCGCGGCGTCGAAGGCGCGCAGTTGATCGGCCTCCGGCATGGCGCTCAGGTCGAAGTAGAGGGCCAGCAGACGGCGGTCGCGGTAGCGCACGCTTCCCAGGGTTTCGGGTGCGATCTGCGCGTTGGGCAGTTTCGGCAAGGCCGCGACCCCGGCCGCTGGCTGCGCGGGCGCGGGCGGCAGCGGCGCATCCGGCAGCTTCTGAAATTCGAAGACGCGGATTTCCTGCGGGGCGCCATCTTCGGTGACGGTGAAATCCTTCGCCGTGAGGCCTTCCACGGGCCGGCCGTCCTTACCCTTGACGGCCACCGTTTCGACCACCAACTGAGTGCTGCTCTGGAACGTGGACGCCGCGGGCGCGTTGCCCCGCGTGTTCTCGCCGGTTTGTTGGGCGGCGGCGTGAAACGCGAGGGCCGCGAGGCAGAAAGGAAGAAAGTTCGCGAGGATTGGCCGCATAATCAGAACCTCAGCCGCACGGTGGTTTGCACGCTGCGCATGGCATTCGCCGAATTCGGCAGCCCGAACTGAGCGCTCGAAACGGTGGTGTCCCAGGCCGGATAGGTGACGTGGTTGAGCGCGTTGACGGCATCGCAGCGTAGGTCCAGGCTCAAGCGGTCGCTGACCCGGAAAGTTCGGCCCAGCGATGCGTTCCAGGTGAACTGCGAGGGCCCCGTGATGGAGTTCCGTCCGGCATCGCCCCATTGGCCGGCGGCCGGCGCCACGAAGGCCGCCGGATTGAGATACGCGCCCGGAGGGGCGGAGTAGAGCGGCGCGCCAGTGTAATTGGGACGTATGCTGCCCGTTACGCCCGTGCCGCCCACGGCCGCCGGATAGACCGGAGTCAGCGACAGTCCCGTGCCGGCGGTGATCTGGCTAAGCAGCGTCCACTCTTTGAAGAGCGCGCCCTTCCAGCCGTTCACCAGCGTTCCGCCGGCGATCCCCATTCCGCTGGTGTATTGGATTTGCAGCGAAACCAGATGGCGCTGGTCGAAGTTCGAGAGGCCGCGCTCGGCGCTCAGATCGAGCCAGTTCTGCGCGACGAGCGGGGCGTTCTGCGCCGGAACGCCGGGACTGGGCGGAGTAATCGCCAGTTGGTTGCCGGAGGGAGTCACGGCCTGATTTCTCCCGCCCAGAGTGGCGTCGTCAATCGCTTTGGCGTACGTGTACTGCAGTGCGGCGGTGAAGCCGCTGTGCAGCCTGCGGCGCAATTGGAACTGGCCGGCTTCGCGCGTGGAATTGCCATTGGAGGTCAGGTAGAGGAAGCCGGAGGGGCACGCGGGGCACGGGTTCGCCGCACCGGCGGGATAGGTGTTGGGCAGCGATTCTTGCATGCCTCTCGTTCCCTTGTTGCCCAGATAGGTCGCGAGCACGACCAGCGAGCCGGGAAGATCGTGCTGCACCGAGAGCTGCCAAAGCTGCGAGTAGCCGATCCGGAAATTGGGATCCACGGCGAAGGTGTCGCCGCTGGGAGCCGAGAAGAATCCATCCGCCAGCGTGAGTGGATGGTCGGCGCTGTTCGAGACGCTGAAGCTCTTCGAGAGCGGCGCCTGCTGAGCCATCTGCATGGCGATGGGCAGGTAGACCGAAGTGTTGTAGTAGACGCCGTAACCGCCGCGCACCACCATCGAGGAAGCCGCCAGTGGGCGCCAGGAGAAGCCCACGCGCGGCTGGATGGCGCTCCTGTCGGGCTTCACCAGCGAAGCGGGATACGATTGTCCGGTGAGCGCGCCCGTGGGGCTGGCCGCCACGACCGGAGCTTCCGCAGTGAAGCCTGGGGCGATATCCAGGTTCACCAGGCGCCCGTAGAGTTCTGTAATCGGCGACCCATATTCCCAGCGGGCTCCGGCGTTCAAAGTCAGGGAAGGAGAAATGCGCCAGTCGTCGGTGAAGTAAGCGTCATAACCGGATGCCCGCAGATATTTGTCGGCGTTTCCGAAGGCGATCGAACTGGTGTCGGGGACGCCCAACAAGAAGCCGGCGAAATCGTAACCCGCGGCGGCGCCGGTGAATCCGAAGGTGCCGCGCGGGTCCTGCTGCGATACCGGGTTGAATTCCTGCCGCCGGTAGTCGCCTCCGAAGGAGACATTGTGGCCCCTGTGGTTCCATAAGCCATCGAAGGTGACGGTGCCGGTCTGGGCGCGCGTGACCGAAGGCAAGGTGTCCGAGAGGGGCTGAATTCCGCTCGAGAAATTCAGGCTGGGCGGACCCCAGTCGGCCGCCGCCTGATCGGTGCCCGCGATCCCGGCATTCCCGGCCAAATTTTCGCGGTCGTCGAAGTAGGGTGTGGTGCGCGCGGCCCACCGGCTGAACTGGTATCCGAAAGTGCCGTAAAGGCGCGGCGTGAAACTGTGCCGCCAGTCCAGCGTGGAAGTGAGGCCCAGCGTGCTGCCGGTATCGAGGAAGCCGAATACGCTGGGCGTCGCCGTGCGCGTGCTCTGCATCGCGAACAGGCCGAAAATCTGATTGCGGCGGTCGATAACTTCATTGACCCGCGATTGTAGGCTGTCCTGGTGGGTGATCCCCACCAGCGGAATCTGGTAGTTGTAGCGCGTGCTGCCGTCGAAATTGGGAAGCGGATAGAAATTCAGCAACGCCTTGGCTTGGGACGAAATGGCGCTCGTGGGGATCGTGTTTCCGGGGAAAGGCTGGCGGGTCAAGGGATCGAGGACCGTCACCGGCTGGCCCTGCGCCGTGAAGACCTGCGAGAAATCGCCGTTCCGTTCCGCGGCGGTGGGCATCAGTGCCGATTGCGTGCTGGCGTTGCGGCTGCGCATCCACTGGTAGTTGAAGAAGACGATGGGGCCGTTGCGGATGAGATGCGGAATTTTCAGTGGGCCGCCGAAGGATGCCAGGCCGGTGAAGTGGTTGTAAGCCGCGCGCGGCGTGTCCTGGCCGGTGAGAGAAAAGGGGCGGGCGTCGAGCGCCGAGTTGTCCAGCGTGAATCCCAGGTTGCCGCTGTAGAGCGAGCGCGTCCCCCGGCGGTTGTTGCCGAAAGCCTGAGACAGGGCGAAGGGCGAACTGGCGCCGTTATTGGAAGTGCCGTTGATCAGGAAGCCGTCGTTGGCGCGCTCGTTAAGCCCGCTTGAATCCTGATTGGCGGGCGCATCGCCGGGCGGCGCGGCCGCGGGGGTGGCCTTGACCTCGGCGCGCTGGAAAGGAGTGTTGGTATTGGTCGGCGCGGGCGCGGCTCCCTTGGCGGCGCGCGATTTCGGCGGCGGCGCGGTATCCGCGACGGGTGCCGGCGGCCCCGCCTGGGCGGGGGCGGCAATGGCCTTCATGGCGGCGGGGGATAGCATTTCGAGGTCCCACCGGGCCGTAGGAGCACCGGGCTTGATCGCGACCTCCTCGTCCTTAGGCGCGAAGCCCAGCATCTCAATGTGAAACTTCCAGGTTCCATCCGCCAGGTCCGCGAAGAAGTATTCGCCCTGGGGACCGGAAACCGCGGTTAAAGTCTGGTCGCCGCGCGTGGCCGTAATGCTGGCGCCGGGAACGGGCAGGCCGCCGAAGCGCACCTCGCCGCGGTGTTCGGTGGCGCGCACGGGGAGGGCCAGCATTCCGAGCATGAGCAGCAGGAGGGCACCGATTCGCTGTTTCTGCGGCGCCATGCCTAGTTCTCCGAAGGCCTCTGCACGCGGTCGATCACCAGCGATTCCGCGGGACCCTTTTGCGACTCGAGACGCAACCCGAGCTGTTCCTGCAGGGCTGTGAAAATCGAGGGGCCGTTGGGGTCGGGCGGTGGCGGAGGCTCTATTCCGGGCGGCGGAGGGCCGAGCGGGCCGAACGGTCCCCCGCCTTGCCCGGGATCGGGAGTCCACTCCAGTTTGACGTCGAACTCCCCCTTCAAAGCGGTCCGGTCGATAACCGGGCGCCCCACCTGGTTCGAAAGAACGGTTGCCAGCATCTTCATCTCGACCCCTTGGCCGTCGAGTTGCCCTCTGCCCATGCGCATCCTCCCCGAGATGTTTCCCGCTTTCGCTTCCGGGAGCTTCGGCCCGCTCTTCGCGACGACCAATGCATACACGGTCTGCTCCTTGTTGTCGTGGTGGACCGTCAGTTGAAACCGCTCGGCCAGAAGGGACCTGAGCCGCTCGAGCGTCTGTGCCCGCTGCGAGTCGCTTATACGGAACGGATCGGCCGGGGCGCTCTGGGAAGCGGAGGAGCGCTCGGCGTGCGCGACGATATCGAAGCGGTCGGAGTTGATCCAGCCGGGACCGCCCGAGATTTGAAAATCGCGGACGTCGTATGCGAAAGCGATCAGCGTCCGCAACGTGGCGCCCACGATGCGCACGCCGCCGTCGGGCTGCATTTGGAACATGGTGCCGGGGGTATCCGGGGCGCCGCTCTTGATAGAGGCCACCTCGAAGGTCAAAGGCGCGGGCCCGGTTTGCGCGCCAAGCCCCCAAGCTAACAACAGATATATGGCGGCAACGGCGGTCTTCAGCATACAAAGTCCTCGCTTAGACATGACAGACGAATCTTCGGTGCCAGCCGTTTGGTCGGAAACAAGTCTCTTCGGGGTAATCCAGTCCACGCCATCGCTCCGGACGGCTCAATTTTCGGTGGGCATCTTCTCAACGTGATCGATTACGATCAGGGTCACTCGGTCTTTTCGCGGCTCCAGTTTGAGGCCAAGCTGCTCGACGGCGGTGAAGATGGACGAGCCGGATGGGTCGGATGCGACCGGCGACTGGCGCATTCCGGCGTCTCCGCCTCGCATTGGCCTCATCGGCATCATCACACCGGCGGCGCCGGCGACGTTGCGCATGTCCTCCATGGAAAGATCGAGACCGACGTCGTAATTGCCCTTGATCCCAGTCATGTCCACCACCGGCCGGTCCACCAGGCTGGTGAGCAGGTCGGCGAAACGCTCCATGGTCACCTGGGTGGCTTCCAGGTGCAGGGCCCCATTGGCGCCCATGGAGACGTGCGCCAGCCCCGCGCCCAGCCGGCTGCCTCCCGAAATGGTCACTCCATTGGCATCGCGAGAGATGCTCATCTGGGAGCTTTCGCCGGCCGGAGGAGCGGCAGGCGGGCCGGCGGGACCGGGTGGGGCATCGGAAACTTTCAGCTTGGCTCCGTTCTTCCCGGCCACTAAACCGTAGACCGATTGCTCCTTGCCCTCGGTGTGCGCCACCAGCTTGAAGCGCTCGGCCAGCAGCGCCTGGAGCATCTCGGGCACCTGGCCGGCGTTCGTCCCTTCGGGAAGCTTGGCGGCGATGTCGAAACGCTGCCCGCCCAGCCAATCGGGACCGGAGATCTGGTACGGCCGCACGCGGTACGCGCGCCACAACAATTCCCGCAGAGAGAGATTTCCGATATCCACGCGTGCGCCGTCCACGGACATGCCAATGTGGATCTTTCCGCCCAGTACCTGGGCCGCAACGATGGGCGGCGAGGGCTTGACAGAAGCGACTTCGAAGGCCGGAAGAGCCGGCGGGGCGGGCGGCGTCTGGGCGAATCCGGGGGCCGATGACAATAGAATGGCAACGGCAACGCTATGGAAACACGTTCTCCGCATGTCTCAGAATACCTGCTTTTCAGTGCGGCCCCTCAGCGTATGAAATGGGGCTCTGAACCTGTGACGAGTCTCGCGGGCGATCCTTAGCGCATGCTCACCGCACTTCGTCTTTGAATGCAAACACCGGCTCGAGATCTACCGGAATATCGTTGGTCGCCGCCAGCGCCTTCACCAGATCCGCCGGCATCTTGTCGTACTTGGCGAACCAGGCTTCGGCGCGGGCGCGATCGCCGGTGGCTTC
>CAYRWE010000013.1:0-42549 GCA_964427655.1 uncultured Solibacteraceae bacterium
CTGAGGCCGTCGATGGAATCCACGTCGGGCCGCTCCATCTGGTCCAGGAACTGGCGCGCGTAAGTGGAAAGCGTCTCCACATAGCGCCGCTGCCCTTCGGCGTAGATCGTGTCGAACGCCAGCGAGGATTTCCCGGAGCCGCTCAGCCCGGTGATCACCGTAAGGCTATTGCGGGGTATGGTGACATCGATGTTCTTCAAGTTGTGCTGGCGCGCGCCACGCACGGTGATCCGGTCGATCATAGAGGGTACTAGACGGTAGGACGGAACAACCATTCTCACGCGGATTAGACCTCATCCGCAAATGGATGATATATTACGGGGAGATGCGACGTTGCGGCTACTGCGGGGGGCAGGTAAGACAAATACACCGCACTTTTCTGGAACGCTTTTCCGCACAAGCCGTTTACCAGTGCCGGGACTGCCATCAGGAGCAGCCTGTCCCACGCCGTTTTCGCTATCATTTCGGCCCGCACAGCCGCTGTCCGCAATGCGGTACGTATCGCCTGACGCGGCTGGGGTCGCGCGATCGCATCGACCCGATGTTCGCGGGGCCTTTGAATCTTTTCGAGCGGCTGGCCGGGGGCCGGCTGTACCATTGCTGCTATTGCCGCATCCAATTCTACGACCGGCGGCCGCTATTGGCCGAGGCTGGACGCGGCTTGCCGGCCGAGCCGAATGCCGTCAAGACGGATGCCTGATGAGACGGATCCCACCCCGGGCACCCTTCCAGCCATACACCTCGTAGCCGGGCCCGCGGATGCCGCCAAGCGCCTCGACCAGGTAATCCAAAAGTCGCTTCCGCAGTTCAGCCGCGCGCGTATCCAGGAGTGGATCCGCGGGGGAATGGTACTCGTGGATGGCACGGCCAGCCGCCCTGCGCATCTGGTGCGGGAAGGGCAACGCATCGCCGTGTCGCCCGCTCCGCCGCCGCCCTTGCACGCCGTGCCGGAGGACATTCCGCTCACGGTGCTCTATGACGATGTCGACGTCGCGGCCATCGATAAGCCCGCTGGCATGGCGGTGCACGCCGGCGCCGGAATCCATGCCGGGACCCTGGTGAACGCGCTGCTGGCGCGCTTCGGGGCGCTCTCGGAGGTCGGCGGCGCGTTCCGCCCAGGTATAGTCCATCGCCTGGACCGCTACACCAGCGGCGTGCTGCTGGTGGCCAAGAACGACGCGGCGCATCGCAACCTGGCTGCGCAATTCTCCGGAAGACAGGTGGAGAAGACCTACCTGGCGCTGGTACACGGGCGGCTGCTCCAGGAAACCGGACGCATCGAGCGGCCCATCGCCCGCGACCCGGTGCATCGCACGCGCATGACGGCGCGGCTGGCCACGGGGCGCGCGGCGTGGTCGGAATATCGCGTGCTGCGGCGCTTCGAGCGCTTCACGCTCGTCGAAATACGCATCGGGACGGGACGCACCCACCAGATCCGCGTGCACCTTTCCAGCATCGGCCATCCGGTGGTGGGCGACACGCTCTACGGCGCGCCGGCACACGTGGAGGGCCGTCCGCCGCTGGGCCGCTACTTCCTGCATTCCCACCGCATCCGTTTCCGGCAGCCCTCCACGGGGGAGGAGATCGTGGTGGTTTCCCCTCTGCCCGAGGCGCTGCGGGAGTGGATGGATGGACTCGAACCCACGATATAATTCAGGTATGAAACTGTGGGTTGCCCTAGCGGCTGTGGGTGCGCTTGGCTTGGCCATTACGGCTGCCGGGCAGCGGCCCTCGCCCGCTCCCGAGACCGCCGCCCAGGCCGACGAGCCCACGCGCATTCAGGTGGATGTGACCCGCGTGAACATGTTGTTCACGGTCACCGACAAGAAGGGCCGCTTCATCACCGACCTGGATAAATCCGATTTCGAAATCGTTGAAGGCAAACGAAATCAAGTCATTCAGGAATTCACCGCGGAGAGCGACCTGCCGTTGCGCCTGGGAATCCTCATCGATACCAGCAACAGCATCCGCGACCGGTTTCGCTTCGAGCAGGAGGCGGCCACCGAATTCATCCGCAGCGTCATGCGTTCGCGCGTGGATAAAGCTCTGGTGGTCAGTTTCGACACCTCGGCGGAGCTGGTTTCGGACCTGGTCGACGACACCGACCAGTTGGAGAGCGCCATCCAGAGCCTGCATCCGGGCGGCGGCACCGCGCTCTACGACGCCATCTTCTACGCCTGCCGCGATAAGCTGGCGCAGGACCAGCCGCGCCACAAGTTCCGCCGCGCCATCGTGATTGTGAGCGACGGTGACGATAACCAGAGCCGCTACACGCGCGACCAGGCTCTAGAAATGGCCCAAAAGGCCGATGTGGTCATGTACGCCATTTCCACAAATATGTCGCGCCAGGATACCGAGGGCGATCAGGTCCTGCGGTACTACGCCCAGGAGACGGGCGGCCGGGCCTTCTTCCCGTTCAAAGTGGAAGACCTCGAGCAGTCTTTCGAGAACATCGCCAACGAGTTGCGCCACCAGTACAATATCTTCTACCGGCCCGAGCCGCTGCTCACCGATGGCCTCTTTCATAACGTGGATTTGCGGGTCAAAGGACGCCGCGACCTGGTGGTGCGTTGCCGCCGCGGCTATTACGCGCCCAAGATGTAGCCGTGCGGCCATGACGATACGGCGCGGTGAGCCATGCGACCTGCCGGCAGTGGCGGCCATCCAAGAGGCCAGCCCGGAGGCTGGCCGCTGGAATGTCGCGGATTATCTGAACTATGATTTCGAGGTGGCTGTGTGCGGCGCGAATGTAGCCGGATTCCGGGTGGCGCGGGCGCTGGGCGAGGGCGAGTGCGAGCTGCTGAACCTGGCGGTGGAACCCTCCTTCCGGCGGAAGGGAATCGGCCGCCGGCTGCTCGAAACGCTGCTCGCCGGACCCTCGAAGACGGTCTGGCTGGAAGTGCGCGAGTCCAATGCAACGGCGCGCAACTTATATGGAATCATGGGTTTCCAAGAGGCCGGCCGGCGCAACGAATATTACAGTTCACCCGATGAAGCGGGTATTGTCATGAAGTTTCATTCATGTTAAGGTGGCGAGTAGACGGTGATGCCGTCCCTGTCAAAGATCGAAACGAGATTGCCGGTCGAGAGCGTTGTCCAAGGTTTAGCCGCTCGGCGCGGAAACCTTAGCCTGGGGAGGAATTGCCCACTATGGAACGGAACGAAGAGCTGAAGGCGCATCTGATGGAACGGAATGACGAGTTTCGGAAGCTCGTCAGTCAGCACTCGGAGTACGCCAGAAAACTGGACGCTTTGGAAGCGCTTCCTCACTTGACCTACGAGGAGCAGATCGAGGAAACGCGCCTCAAGAAGTTGAAGCTGCGATTGAAAGATCAGATGGAAGCGATTGTGAACCAATTCCGGTCTCAGCAACTCGCTTAACGTCAGGTGCGCGCATCAGCAGGCACTCCAGCCCGGCCGGCTTCCGCTGACCGGGCTTTCGATTTTTAGGGCTTGAGTTTTTTGACTTGTACACCCGACTAGGGTGTATACTTAATCCGACTCGGGGGTCCGGAATGGACCTTCCGGTCGGAACCTGCCAACTTGGAGCCTCCAGATGCGAAACGCGATGGGGGCTATCCCCTTCTTATTCTTATTAACAATCGGGGTATTCCCCGCGTCGGCGGACCAGTTGCCGGCCTATTGCGGAGCGGTCGGCGCGAAAAGCTATACCCCTCCCACACTGACTATTCCCCCTGTGATTCTCAACCGTGGCACGGTGATCACGGTCACGAATGCCACCAGTGCCGTGAATGGCGACGTATCCTCGGTGAAGGCGCTGATGGCCAACCCCGGGCCGGACGGAATCTCTCTCTATGAAGCCGTTACGGCCACTAACAACGACCTGGGCACATGGAACATCCAGTTCGCCCCCGCCCTGAAGGGCTCCACCATCGGGCAACCGCCGCCCTTGATGGGGGGCAACGTCACCATCAATGGCGACATCGATGGCGACGGACAGCCTGATATCACGCTCGCCGGCTCGTCCGGCTCGCCCCTGACACTGTTTATCCTTTCCGGGGGCATTACCCTCAACGGGCTCGCTCTCCAGAATTGTGCTTTACAGTGTGCGCTGATCCAGCGCCCATCGGCGAAATTTCAGTTGCCACCCGCGACCGGGACGACCTTTTCCGATATCACCATCAGCAACATGACTATCACGGACTTCACGAATGCCGGCATTATGCTTGCTCCTGTCAATGGCGAACCCGGGATCACAGGTACCAGCCCCGCCGTGGCAACAGGGAACACCTGGGACCATCTGCTGATCGTTGGCAACACCATCTCCAGCACCGCGTCCGGCCAACTGGTGGCTATCTGGCTCAATCTCGGCGGCACGGCCGGCGATACGCTGCAGCACACCACGATCGCCAACAACAACATTGCCGTTTCGACGCAAGCCGCGATCGGCATTTCCATGGCTATCGGTTATGGGCCTGGGGCGACGGGCAACCAGGCGCTCGATACTTTGATCGCAAACAACGTTATCGGCGCCACCGACGCGGCCAACTCGGCGATTCGCATTTCAGCTGGCCTGGGCAGCGGATCGGCGAACTTGATTGACGGCCTGCGAATCGTCCCCAACCAGATTCACCTGGGCGAGCAAGATGGAATCGACATCGTGAACGCCGATGCCGCCAGCGACGATTTGCAGCCGCCCGTGCTCCCCATCCAGTATTCGGAAGGCAACATCGCCCGCAACATCAGCATTCTCTCGAACACGATCACCGGAACCCCGGTCAACGCAATCTGGGTGCAGGAAGCGTGCTGCGGCAACCAAAACAACGTACTCAGCGATCTCTCCATCCAGGGCAATACGCTGGCCGGTGTTGCGGGGGTCTTGCTCGTGGGTGGCGCCGGAGGCGGTTACTTCAGCAGAACCACCAGCGGGAATGCGCTCTCAAACGTGCTGATCCAAGCCAATACCATTCAGACGACGCCACCCTTCGTCGCCGGCTGCGACTGCTGGACTCTCGGGGGTATCCAGGTGACGGCGGGTTTTTCGGAGCCGGGAAATAGCGTCAATGGTCTTTCGATTGCGAATAACGAGTTGGATGGGCCGCTCATTGGAATCAGCCTGATCGCCGGATTGGGTGGCGGACAAGGACCCTTTTCCGCCGACAATAACGTCATGTCCGCGCCGCAGATCTTCTGCAATCAAGTGGAGCAGGCCCCCACGCCGTCTCTCGAACCCTACCCCGGCACCACCATGGGCATCAACGTGACGGCCGGAGTCGATGGCCTCAGCGACAACCAGGTTTCGCAGTTGCCTGTCTCGGACAACCAGGTTTCGCAGTTGTATGTCGCGGACAACCTGATCGCGGGAGTTCTCAGCCCTGCGTCCACCCCCGCTTATCTCGGCAGCGGCGGATCGGGAAATACATTAACGACCTCCAGTACTCCGACACCCGCAATTTCCTTGGTCGCCAATGCCGAAGGCGAGAGCCCGGTGATCGCGCCCAATACCTGGCTCGAGATCAAGGGAGTCAATCTGGCGCCGCGCCAGGACGCGCTGACTCTGCGGATCTGGGGCGCGGCCGATTTCGTGAACAATCAAATGCCGGTGCAACTCGACGGCACCAGCGTGACCGTGAACGGCAAGAACGCCTACGTGTATTACGTCAGCCCGTCGCAGGTGAACGTGCTCACCCCGCCCGACGCCCTGTCGGGACCGGTGAACGTGGTGCTGACCAACAACGGCGCATTGAGTCAGACGTACGTAGCGCAGGCGCAAGCGCTCTCGCCCTCCTTTTTCGTTTTCGATGGAACGCACGTCGTTGGTGTGCATTTGGACGGCACCGACATTGGCCCGGCGTCGCTTTACCCCGGCTTGACGACGCCGGCCACGCCCGCCGAAACCATCGTGTTATTCGCCAACGGGTTTGGGATAACATCGACGCCAGTCGTCAGCGGAGCGGTGTCGCAATCCGGGAGTTTGTCGCCCCTCCCCGTGATTACGATCGGCGGAATCCAGGCCAACGTTCGATTCGCCGGGTTGAACATCACGCCTGGCGAATTTCAGTTCAACGTCGATGTGCCCGTGAACCTGACGGATGGCGACCAGCCGATCGCGGCGACCTACAACGGCGTCACCACGCAGGCTGGCGCGTTGCTCGCGGTGCAGCATTAGTGCAGTCCAGGAGCCTTTTGAAAATGCGACACGCGATGGGGGCCATCCCCTTTTTATTTGCAATCGGCGCACTGCCGGCATTGGCGGCTACGCTGCCAGGCTATTGCGGCGGGGTTGGCGCGAGCAGCTATACCCCTCGCGCGGTCACCATTCCCCCGGTGATTCTCAATCGCGGCACGGTGATCACGGTCACGAATGCCACGATGCTGATTAATGGCGACACGTCCTCGGTGAAAGCGCTGGTGGCCAATCCCGGCCCGGACGGAATTTCTCTCCAGGAAGCGGTCATCGCCACGAACAACGACCCTGGCACATGGGTCATCCAGTTCGCCCCTGCCATGAAGGGATCCACCATCGTCGTCGATTCCGGACCCAACATTCCGGGATTATCCTACTTATCCGGAGGCAACGTCACGATCAACGGTGACATCGATGGCGATGGAAAGCCCGATATCACGCTCACCAGCCTGTCGGGCACGAACACGGGGTTTTTCGTTCTGTCCGGGGGCAACACCCTCTACGGGCTGGCTCTCCAGGGCTGTGGGGTCTGCGTCGAGATCCAGCGTCCCTCGGCGAAATTCCAGTTGCCGCCGGCTACCGGCACGACTTTTTCCGGCATCACCGTCGGCAACCTGACGATGACGGACATCCAATATGCCGGAATCTCGGTGGCTCCAGTCGATGGCGAGATCGACGCCACTCCCCCCCGGTCACGCGGAATACCTGGGACCATATTCAAATCACCGGCAACACCATCACCGGCGGCGCCTCCGGTCCTGCCCTGGGCATCGATTTGGAACTCGGCGCGGCCGGTGACACGTTGCAGCACACCACCATCGCCAACAACAATATTGTGCTTCCGATGCCAGGCGCGGGAGGCATCGCGATGAACTTGGGAACCGGGCTTGGGTCGACCGGCAACCAGACGCTCGATACGTTGATCGCGAACAATGCCATCTCCGGCCCCCTTCCCCAGTTTGGGATTCGCCTGGCGACGGGAGTGGGCAGCGCGTCGGGGAACTTGATTGACGGCGTGCAGATGATTGGCAATCAGATTCTCATCACCAGCCAGCCCGGGGGATCGGACCCGCGGCTGCTCGGCATCAACTTGGTGAGCGGAGATGCCGCCAGCGACGACCAATACCCCTCCCTGCGGCCGATTCAGTATTCGGAGAACAACATCGCCCGGAATATCGGCATTCTCTCGAACACCATCAACGTGATCAATGGCATTGCAGTTGACATTCAAGCGGCATGTTGCGGGAACAGCAACAATACGATCGGCAATCTCTCCATACTGGGTAATTCGATGACGAGCAACGTGCAGATCAATGGCGCCGCCAGCGGCGGTTACTTCAGCAGACCCTCCACCGGGAATTCGCTATCCAACGTGCTTGTCCAGGCGAACAGCATCCAGGTCTCAATGCCTCCCGGAAACTTCAGCCTGGACAATGCGGTCTTCAGCGCGGGAATTCAGGTCTGGGCAGGATTGGAGGAGCCGGGAAACAGCGTCAACGGCGTCTCGATTGCCAATAACTACGTGAATACGCCGTTCATCGGAATTGACGTGATCGGAGGGCTGGCTATCCCAACAGAGCCGAATGAGCCTCCATCCCCAGCGGATAATAACGTCGTGTCCGCCGCGCAGGTCGATTGCAACCTTGTGGAGCAGGCGCCCTCGTATGGCGTAACGCCCTCCTCTGGAATCAAGGGCATCACCGTGGCGGCAGGATTTGGAGCGCTTGAATCGAGTGGAAACCAGGTGCAGGTGAGCGTGGTGGATAATTTGGTGGCGGGAGTGCTTGGCGACGCGTCTCTTTTCGCCAATCTGGAGAGTGGCGCTTCGGGAAATACGCTATCGACCTCCAGTAGCCTGACGCCCGCGATTTCCCTGGTGGCCAATGCCGAAGGCGAGAGCCCGGTGATCGCGCCCAATACCTGGATCGAGATCAAGGGAGTCAATCTGGCGCCGCGCCAGGACGCGCTGACTCTGCGGATCTGGGGCGCGGCCGATTTCGTGAACAATCAAATGCCGGTGCAACTCGACGGCACCAGCGTGACCGTGAACGGCAAGAACGCCTACGTGTATTACGTCAGCCCGTCGCAGGTGAACGTGCTCACCCCGCCCGACGCCCTGTCGGGACCGGTGAACGTGGTGCTGACCAACAACGGCGCATTGAGTCAGACGTACGTAGCGCAGGCGCAAGCGCTCTCGCCCTCCTTTTTCGTTTTCGATGGAACGCACGTCGTTGGTGTGCATTTGGACGGCACCGACATTGGCCCGGCGTCGCTTTACCCCGGCTTGACGACGCCGGCCACGCCCGCCGAAACCATCGTGTTATTCGCCAACGGGTTTGGGATAACATCGACGCCAGTCGTCAGCGGAGCGGTGTCGCAATCCGGGAGTTTGTCGCCCCTCCCCGTGATCACCATCGGTGGAATCCAGGCCAACGTTCGATTCGCCGGGTTGAACATCGCGCCCGGCGAATTTCAGTTCAATGTGGACGTGCCCTCGAATGTTCCCGATGGCGACCAGCCGATCACCGCGACCTACAACGGCGTCACCACGCAGGCCGGCGCGTTGCTCGCCGTGCAGCACTAATGCACTCCTCACCCGCTCACTGCACGCCGTTCGGGTTTGCACTCATGGCTATGAAAGTCGTGGGGCTGAGAAATAGGGGACATTTGAAAATGCGACACGCGATGGGGGCTATCCGCTTTTTATTTTCTCTATTTGCCATCGGCGCACTGCCGGCATTGGCGGCCACTCTGCCAGCCTATTGCGGCGGGATCGGCGCGACAAGCTATACCCCTCCCGCAGTGACCGTTCCCCCGGTGATTCTCAATCGCGGCACGGTCATCACGGTCGCGAACGCCACGATGGCGATTAATGGCGACACGTCCTCGGTGGCGGCGCTGGTCGCCAATCCCGGCCCGGACGGAATTTCACTCCAGGAAGCGGTCATCGCCACCAACAACGACCCCGGCACATGGAACATCCAGTTCGCACCCGCGCTGAAGGGTTCCACCATCGTCGTCGATTCCGGACCCAATATCAAGGGATTGTCCGCCTTATCCGGGGGCAACGTCACCATCAACGGCGACATCGATGGCGACGGACAGCCCGATATCACGCTCACCAGCATATCGGGCACGGCCTCGATTTTTATTGCTTCCGGGGGCAACACTCTCAACGGGCTCGCTATCCAGAACTGTGAGAACTGCGTTACGGTCCGAAGTCCTGCGAGTTTGGGGCTACCCTCGGCACCGACGACCTTCTCCGACATCACCATCAGCAACCTGGTCATGACAAACATCCAGAACGCCGCAATCTATTTCTGTCCGAACTGCGGCCCAACCCTCACATCCCCCACGGGCAACACTTGGGACCATGTGCTGATTACCGGCAACACCATTACCGGCAACGCCGCCGGCCCACAAAACGGGGTCTCGGTACAACTCGCCTTTGGCGATACCTTGCAGCACATTACCATCGCCAACAACAACGTTGCTCTTCCGGCGGTGGGAACAATCGGCATTCCTTTCAACATCGGAGCCCTCACGGGCGCGGGGACAAATCAGGGCACTGATACCGTGCTGGATATGCGGGTGATCGACAATACCATCACGGCCGGGACGGGGATGATCTTCCGCGGTGGCGGGCTGGGCTTGCAAGGCGTGGGCTCGCTCTATGACGGCGCGCAGGTGATCGGCAACCAGATCACCTTGACAGGCCTGGGCGAAGGCGCAGGCGACGAGGGCATAACCTTCTTTGCCGCGGATGAGGAGACCGGGGTGGGGTCCGACGTGGCGGAGCCGGGGTACAACAACTTCATGAAGAACATCGCGATCCTTGGGAATACCGTCCAGGCATATGGGCCCGGTATTCGGATCCAGGCGGGAATGAATGCAGCGTCGAACAACGCGATCTCCAACGTATCCATCCTGGGCAATACCCTTCTGAATCCCCGGACGAACCCGAACTCGCCGACTCCCGGAATCTCCCTTGTCGGGGCCAATTCTTATGGTTCGGCCGTCGTTGGCACCGGGAATTCGCTCAACAACATTCTGATCCAGGCGAACACCATCCAAAGCTCGGTTCCTCCCGGAAATGTCAATTTTGGCGGCGGCGATCCTATATATGCGATCCAGAGCGCGGGGATTTCCGTTTACGCGGGAAACACCGCGCAAGAAAACAGCATCAACGGACTCGCGATCGCCAACAACGACGTGAACACCCCCGCGATCGGGATCGCCATTACGGGAGGATATGGAAGTGGAACGCCCCCCGAGGATGGAGCCCCCAACTTCTCAGCCGACAACAATGTCGTCGCCGGCGCACAGATTTTTTGCAACCAGTTGGAACAGATTCCTACTAACGGCGTCACGCCCTCCTCGGGAATCAAGGGCATCAACGTGACAGCGGGATTGGATCTCGCCAGCGGAAACCAGGTACAGCAGCTATACGTCGCGGACAATCTGGTTGCGGGGGTGATTGGCGGATTGTCCGCCTTCGCCACCCTAGGCAGCGGCGGTTCGGGAAACACGATATCGACCTCCGGTGCTCCGACGCCCGCGATTTTCCTGGTGGCCAATGCCGAAGGCGAGAGCCAGGTGATCGCGCCCAACACCTGGATCGAGATCAAGGGAGTCAATCTGGCGCCGAATCAGGATGCGCTGATTTCGCGGATCTGGACCACGCCGGATTTCGTAAACAATCAAATGCCCGTGCAACTCGACGGCACCGGCGTGACGGTGAACGGCAAGAGCGCCTACGTGTATTACGTGAGCCCGTCGCAGGTGAACGTGCTCACACCGCCCGATGCTTTGCCGGGATCGGTGAACGTGGTGCTGACCAACAACGGCGCATTGAGTCAGACGTACGTAGCGCAGGCGCAAGCGCTCTCGCCCTCCTTTTTCGTTTTCGATGGAACGCACGTCGTTGGTGTGCATTTGGACGGCACCGACATTGGCCCGCCGACCCTTTACCCCGGCTTGACGACGCCGGCCAAGCCCGCCGAAACCATCGTGTTATTCGCCAACGGGTTTGGGATAACATCGACGCCGGTCGTCAGCGGAGCGGTGACGCAATCCGGGAGTTTGTCGCCCCTCCCCGTGATCACCATCGGCGGAATCCAGGCCAACGTTCGATTCGCCGGGTTGAACATCGCGCCCGGCGAATTTCAGTTCAATGTAGACGTGCCCTCGAATGTTCCCGATGGCGACCAGCCGATCGCCGCGACCTACAACGGCGTCACCACGCAGGCTGGCGCGTTGCTCACGGTGCAGCACTAATGCAGTCCTCACCCGCTCGCTGCATGCTTCCGCCAAATCGAATTTAACCGGACGCGCCTGCACCGGCATGACCGACAGGGCGGCATTCACACCCACCGGCTCTCCAGATGAGGCAAAATGCTTTTTGGGGGGCTACATGGAATCGCCGGAAGAGCCAATCCGCATTCCGATTACGGATGTTTTCGATCTGCACAGCGTCCCTGCACGCGACGCGCGGCCCATCGTGGAGGAATATCTGCGGGAGGCGCACCGCATGGGATTCAAAGCCCTGCTCATCATCCATGGCCGCGGGATCGGCGTGCAGCGCGAGATGGTGCGGGCGGTGCTGGCGAGCACCGGGTTCGTGGTGGATTTCCGCGACGCACCGGCCGAAGCGGGTGGCTGGGGAGCCACGCTGGTAACGCTGCGGTGAGCAAAACCGGTCCGCGGTCAACTTAAGAGGTCGAAGCCCGATATACTGGCAGTGTGAGTGCAATCGCAATTCATCCCATAAATAGGGCGGTCGGTTTTTACGAGGCGTCGGTCGGTAAGAAGGCGGTTATGGCCGCCACCGGCGTGGTCTTATTCGGGTATGTCGTGGGGCATCTGCTGGGAAACCTGCAGATCTATTCCTCGAACCCGGAGCAGATCAACCGCTACGCCGCCTTTTTGCATAATCCGGCCAATGCCGTGGCGTTGTGGAGCATCCGCGCGTTTCTGATCGCCTGCGTGGTGCTGCACATCACCGCTTCGGTGCAGCTCTGGCTGCAAAACCGCGCGGCGCGGCCGGTGCGCTACGTGAAAAAAGACGACCTGCCGGCGTCTTACGCTGCCCGCACCATGATCTGGAGCGGTCCGATTATCGGGGCGTTCATCGTCTTCCACGTTCTGCACCTGACAACCGGGGCGGTGGTGCCCCTGCACGATGTCGGCGGCAGTGCCGATACGCCGGACGTGCGCTACAACGTGATCGCGGGATTTCACGATCACCCGGCCATCGCGGCATTTTACATTTTCGCGATGGCGCTGCTGTGCCTGCACCTGTATCACGGGGTGTGGAGCATGTTCCAGTCCGTGGGCGCCAGCCATCCGCGCTACACGCCCTGGTTGAAGAGACTCGCGGCCGTTTGCGCGTACGGGATCCTGCTGGGCAACATTTCGATCCCCATCGCGGCGCTGGCGGGTTGGTTGACATACTGAGGAGGCCACCATGGAATTAGACGCGAAAGCCCCCGGCGGCCCGATCGAGACAAGGTGGGACCGCCACCGATTCAACCTGAAGCTGGTCAACCCGGCCAACAAGCGCAAGTACACCGTCATCGTGGTGGGTACGGGTCTGGCGGGTGGATCGGCCGCCGCCAGCCTGGCCGAGCTGGGATACCAGGTCAAGTGCTTCTGCTTTCAGGATTCGCCCCGGCGGGCCCACAGCATCGCCGCGCAGGGCGGCATCAACGCGGCCAAGAACTACCATAATGACGGCGACAGCGTGTACCGCCTGTTCTACGACACGGTGAAGGGCGGCGATTTCCGGGCGCGGGAAGCGAACGTTTACCGGCTGGCGCAGCTCAGCCTGAACATCATCGACCAGTGCGTGGGACAAGGCGTGCCGTTCGCGCGGGAGTACTCGGGATATCTCGATAACCGCTCGTTCGGCGGCGCGCAGGTTTCGCGCACGTTCTACGCGCGCGGCCAGACCGGGCAGCAGCTTCTGCTGGGCGCCTACCAGGCGCTCGAACGGCAGATCGGCGCCGGCCAGGTGGAGATGCACCCGCGCACAGAGATGCTCGACCTGATCGTGATCGACGGCCGGGCGCGCGGCATCACCACGCGCGACCTCATCACGGGCAAGATCGAATCGCACCTGGCCGATGCGGTGGTGCTGGGAACGGGCGGTTACGGCAACGTCTACTATCTCTCGACCAACGCCAAGGGGTCGAACGCCACGGCCATCTGGCGCGCGCACAAGCGCGGCGCGCTGCTCGCCAACCCTTGTTTCACGCAGATCCATCCCACCTGCATTCCGGTCTCAGGCGAATACCAATCGAAGCTCACGCTGATGAGCGAATCGCTGCGCAACGACGGCCGCGTGTGGGTGCCGGCCAAGAAAGGCGATACGCGCCCGCCGGCGCAGATTCCCGAAGCCGAGCGCGATTACTACCTGGAGCGCCGCTATCCGAGTTTCGGCAACCTGGTGCCGCGCGACGTGGCCAGCCGGAACGCCAAGGCGGTGTGCGACGAAGGGCGCGGCGTGGGCGAATCCGGCTTGGCCGTGTACCTGGATTTCCGCGACGCCATCGAGCGGCTGGGCCGCCACGTGATTCTGGAGCGTTACGGCAATCTTTTCGAAATGTACGAGCGCATCACGGGCGAGAACCCCTACCAGGCGCCCATGCGCATCTACCCGGCCATCCACTACACCATGGGCGGGCTATGGGTGGACTACAACCTGATGTCCACGATCCCCGGGCTTTACGTGATCGGCGAGGCCAACTTCTCCGACCACGGGGCCAACCGCCTGGGCGCGAGCGCCCTGATGCAGGGGTTGGCGGACGGCTACTTCGTCCTGCCCAACACGATCAGCGATTACCTGGCCTCCACCAAGTTCGAGAAGGTGGATCTCTCGCATCCGGCCGTGCGCGAGGCCGAAACGCAGGTGACCTCGATAACCAAGCGGCTGCTCGAAACCAAAGGCACGCGCTCGGTGGATTCCTACCATCGCGAGCTGGGCAAGCTGATGTGGGAGCACTGCGGAATGTCGCGCAACGCCGAGGGACTGCGCCACGCGCTCGGGACGATTCCGGGGCTGCGCGAGCAGTTCTGGCGCGACGTGCGAGTGCTGGGAACGAACGAAGAGCTGAACCAGTCGCTTGAGAAAGCCGGCCGCGTGGCCGATTTCTTCGAGCTGGCCGAGCTGATGTGTCTGGACGCGCTCGAGCGCAACGAATCCTGCGGCGGCCACTTCCGCGAGGAGTACCAGACGCCCGATGGCGAGGCGGCGCGCGACGACGAACACTACTCCTACGCGGCGGCTTGGGAATTCCGGGGCGTGGGCAACCCGCCCGCGCTGCATAAGGAGCCGCTCGGTTTCGAATACGTCCACCCGGCGCAACGGAGCTACAAATAATGCGCATTATTCTCCATATCTGGCGGCAGCGGAACGCCGGCGAAAAAGGCCGCATAGTCCGCTATGAGGTGCCGGACGTCAACCGGGAGATGTCTTTCCTGGAGATGCTCGACGTCCTTAACGAGAGCCTTATCGCGAAGGGCGAAGAGCCGGTGGCTTTCGACCACGATTGCCGCGAGGGCATCTGCGGCATGTGCGGCTGCATGGTCAACGGCGTGGCCCACGGACCGGCGCGCGGGACCACTCTGTGCCAGCTTCACATGCGCCATTTCAAAGACGGCGACGAGCTGTACCTGGAACCCTGGCGGGCGCGCGCGTTTCCACTGGTGAAGGACCTGGTTGTGGATCGCTCGGCGTTCGACCGGATTATCGCGGCGGGCGGCTTCATCTCGGTGGCCACTGGCAGCCCAGCTGACGGGAATGCCATCCTGGTTCCCAAGGAGAACGCCGACAGCGCCATGGATGCGGCCGCCTGCATCGGCTGCGGCGCGTGCGTGGCCATGTGTCCGAACGCTTCGGCCTCGCTCTTCATGGCCGCCAAGATCGCGCACCTGGGTCTGCTGCCCCAGGGCCAGCCGGAGCGCGAACGGCGCGCCGTAGCCATGGTGGCGCAGGCGCGGCAGGAGCTGTTCGGGAGCTGCACCAATATCGGCGAATGCGAGGCGGTCTGCCCCAAGGAGATCAAGCTGGAGGTGATCGCTCGCATGAACCGCGACTTTCTGCGCGCCAAATTGACGGGTCGCGGCGATACCTTGCGCGACGACGAGGCCGAAGTAGCCGAGAGCAAACCGCTGGCTGGCGCGCAGCGATAAAGGGCGGGGCGGCCGTCCCGCCCCACGCCTTAGAGAATCTCTTCGAGCTTGCGCCGCATTTCGGCCGAGAGGCGCGGGTTCTCTCCGCCGCTCGAGACGGCCACCTGCACGGGGCCGCGCTGCAGGCGGGCCGGCACCACGAAATCGCATTCCTCGGCGGAGTCCGCGATATTGGCGAAAACGCCCTTGCCTTTGGCCGCCACGCCTACGCGGTGATTCACTAGGCGGTCGTCCGTGGCGGCGAAGACCAGCATGGCGCCGGCCAGATCGGTGGCGCGGAAATGGCGGCGCAGCAGGCGCGCCGGCAGGTCCTCGAACTCAGGCTCCCACTCGGGGGCCACCACCGTAACACGGGCGCCGGCCTCCACCAGGGCGCGGGCTTTGCGGAGCGCCACTTTGCCGGCGCCGACCACCAGCACGGGCCGGCCCCGCAGATCCAGAAAAATTGGGTAGTGTTTCAAACCCCGACTGTAGCATGACGCGGAACGCCCGCCGCTAACCTGCTGCTATGATGTGAAGACATG
The DNA here is from genome assembly GCA_964427655.1 of uncultured Solibacteraceae bacterium. Lineage (GTDB taxonomy): Bacteria > Acidobacteriota > Terriglobia > Bryobacterales > Bryobacteraceae > CAVQNQ01. Next base: position 15,865 of record CAYRWE010000013.1, read on the forward strand.
CCTCATGCCGTCCCCACGGTGGTGATCGTGGGCAGGCCCAACGTCGGGAAATCCACTCTGTTCAACCGGATCACGCGGCAGCGGCGCGCCATCGTCGGCGACGAGCCGGGGATCACGCGCGACCGCATCCACGGAGCCGGCGAACACAACGGCCACCACTTCGAACTGATCGATACCGGCGGTATCGTGGTGAACGACCACGAGCACATCCCGGCCGAAATTCTGCGCCAGGCCGAGGTGGCCCTGGGGCGCGCCGTCCACATCATCTTCCTGGTCGATGGGCGTGCCGAAATCACGGCCGCCGACCGTGACCTGGCGCGCATGCTGCTGCGCCTCGGCAAGCCCGTCAGCCTGGCGGTGAACAAGATCGACGCCGGGTCGCACGAGAACCTGGCACACGAGTTCTGGGAGCTGGGCGTCGGAGAGGTCTTCCCGGTGTCGGCGGAGCATGGAATCGGGGTGGATGCGCTGCTCGACCGGGTCGTCGAGAGCTTCCCCGCGGCGCCGGCGGATGAATCCCCCAACGGCCCGGACACCGCGACGGAGAGCGCCACCGGGCAAAGCGCCACTGCGGAGCGCGCCACACTTGAGAACGGCATCAAGGTGGCCATCATCGGGCGCCCCAACGTGGGCAAATCCACGCTGTTAAATACACTAACCGGCCAGGACCGCGCCATCGTCTCGCCCATCGCCGGCACCACGAGGGACGCCGTGGACGAGGAAGTAGTCCAGGGCGGACAGAAATTCATTTTCGTGGATACAGCCGGCATCCGGCGCAAAGGCAAGACCAGCCAGATGGCCGAAAAGCTCAGCGTGGTGATGGCCCGCCGCCATATACGCATGGCGCACGTAGTGCTGCTGGTGCTGGACGCCACCGAGGGCGTGGTGGGTCTGGACGCCACCATAGCCGGCTACGCCCACGAAGGCGGGCGCGCGCTGATCGTATGCGTCAACAAGTGGGACCAGGTGGCCGGGCAAAAGGGAGCCAAAAAGCGCGAATTCGAGGAGCAAATCCGAGACGAATTCAAATTTCTGGACTACGCTCCCATCGTGTTCATCTCGGCCAAGACCGGCGCCGGCATAGGGCCCCTATTCAGGTTGATTCGCGAGGTTTTCGAGTCCGCGTCGAGGCGCATTTCGACGGGCGAGCTGAACCGCTTCGTCGAGCATCTGCGGTTTGAGGAACGCAAGATCTTCTACATCACCCAGCACTCGGTGCGACCCCCCGCATTTGCGGTGTTCATCGATCGGGGCGGGCCGCTGCATTTTTCGCACGAGCGCTACCTGATAAACCAGATCCGGCGGCGGTTCGGCTTCCGGGGGACGCCTATCGTGCTGAAAACGCGGGCTCGCTAGTTCTTAACTGCCCGGAAACCGGTACTGTTTGCCTTTTTCCCGCGCTCGCCTTTAGACTGGAGAGTTAGTATCATGAACGTACCTATACTTATCTTAGGAGCGCGGCGAAATGTGGAATAAACGCCGGGAAGAGGAATCGACAAAATTCACATCCCCCCCAGCCCCAGCCCCGATGGCGCCAAGTTCCGTAGAACCGAAAAAGGAGTTTAAACCCGTGTCCAGTATGCCTCAGGGAAGAATCGAGCCTGACAACCGGCAAGGCTCGGCGAGCATCGGAAAAGCCGTCAAGATCGTGGGTCAGATCTTCAGCAAAGAAGATTTGTTCGTAGATGGCGATCTTGAAGGCACGGTAGAAGCGCTGGAACACAAGCTGACCATCGGTCCGCATGGGACCGTGCACGCCGGCGTGAAGGCGCGCGAGGTCGTGGTCCTGGGAACCATTCAGGGCAATGTAGACGCCACCGAGCGGATCGAGATCCGCAAGGATGCCCGGCTGGTGGGCGATATTCGCACGGCTCGCATCATAATCGAGGACGGCGCATACTTCAAGGGCAGCATCGACATCATCAAACCCGAGCCGGCCAAGATTAAGCCCCCGCAGGCCGCCGCGCCGGCGTCCGGGAATGCACTCCCGGCCGCCGCACCCGAGAAACGCTAGTTCAGAAGGGGCCCCGTATGCTGCTTCCCGGATCGCTAAAGACTATCTTCGGAGGCGCGAGGACGGCGAGTTCCGAACGGCCCTCCCAAGCCCGCACGGTGTTCCCCTCACGGAATGCGTGCGGCGAAGCTACCATGGCCGAGCGCGCCAGCCGCGGGCTGGCGGGATTCTTCGATCACATACGGGGGCAGGCGGGCCTCACGATTCTCGACTTGGGCGGCGCCACCCAGCAGAATGTCAGCTTCATAACCAACCTGGGACACCGCCTGTACTCCGAGGATTTTCTGCACATCCTGGGCGAGACCTTCGGCACGGACGACCCCGCGGAGCAGTCTAACCCCGGCCAGATCGAATACTTCCTGCGGCAGACGCTGGACTATCCCGAGCATCAGTTCGACGGCGTGCTGCTGTGGGACGTGCTGGAGTATCTGGGGCCGGCGCTGCTCACCGCGGTGGTGGAACGGCTGCACAAGATCGTGCGGCCGGGCAGCTACATGCTGGCTTTTTTCCACTCGGACGACAAGCTGGAGACGGTGCCCTGCTACACGTTCCGGATCCAGGAAATGAACGCGCTGCTGGTGGCGCAACTCGGCGCGCATCGCCCGTCGCAGCTTTTCAACAACCGCAGCGTGGAGAAGCTGTTCGGCGATTTCGAATCGGTCAAGTTCTTTCTGACCCGCGAGCGGCTGCGCGAGGTGGTCATTAAGGCCTGAGCGGTCAGGATCGCCGTCTCTTCAGGCTACGGGCTGGCGCTTGGTGGCGAAATTCCAGGCGTGCTCCACAATCGTGTGCAGGTCGCCGTATTGCGGTTTCCATCCCATGCGGCTGCGTAGTTTATCGGAGGCCGCCACCAGGCTGGGCGGATCGCCTTCGCGGCGCGGACCGACCGTGTAGGGCACCTTCTTGCCAGTGACCTCCTCAACCGCGCGAATCACTTCCATCACGGTGTGCCCCTCGCCGGTTCCCACGTTGAACTGGTCCGAGGCGCCGCCGCCCAATAGATGCTCCAAAGCCAGGATATGGGCCTGCGCCAGGTCGTTCACGTGGATGTAGTCGCGGATGCAGGTGCCATCGGGAGTGTCGTAGTCGTTGCCGAAAATCGTCACGGGCCGGGCGGTTAGAATGGCGCGAAAGAGCAGCGGGATGAGATGCGTTTCGGGCTCGTGCTCTTCGCCCAGGCGGCCGCTGGGGTCCGCGCCCGAGGCGTTGAAATAGCGCAGTGGGACGCTGGTGAGGCCGTGGATGCGGTCGAACCAGCGCAGCAGAGTTTCCACCATCACCTTGGATTCGCCGTAGGGGTTAACGGGCTGAATGGGAAAGTCCTCGCGGATAGGCACTGCGTGGGGATTGCCGTAGACGGCCGCCGTGGAGGAGAAGACCAAGTGCTTGACGCCGGCCCGCACCATGGCGGTGAGCAGCGAGAGCGAGCCGCCCACATTGTTCGCAAAATAACGCTCCGGCTCGCGCATGGATTCGCCTACGGCGATGAAGGCCGCGAAGTGCACCACGGCCTCGGCGCCGGTCTGGCGCAGAAGCTCGGTAAGGGCGCCGGTATCGGCAAGGTCCAGCTCATGAAGCCGCCCGGCTGGAACATTGTGGCGGTGGCCCTTGGAAAGATTGTCCACCACGCTGACTTCGTGACCCTGCTCGAGCAGCAGGCGCACGGTATGGGAGCCGATATAACCCGCTCCCCCGGTGACGAGAATTCTTCGAGAGTTCACTGACACGATTGTAGCGGGAGGCGCGGCGCGGCCCAAGAAGGGGCTGCGAGCCCGCGCACAGATCGCAGATCGCTCGCGGAGGCCGGCGTTTCGTCCTTCCCCTGAAGAGGCAGCTACAAGGTAAAATCGGATCATTGCGCTTTTTGAGAGCCGAGTGAGCATTTGGCCGCCAAATCGTCCAGAGTTATAGCCATTTACGCCGGATCGTTCGACCCGATCACCAACGGGCACCTGGATCTCATCCAGCGCGCCGCCGGTCTGTTCGACTGCCTGATCGTCTCCATACTCCGCAACGAGAACAAGCTGCCGCTCTTCTCGGTCGAAGAGCGCATGGAGATGCTGCGCGAGGTGCTGCGCGTCTACCCGAACGTGCGGGTGGACTCTTTCGGAGGGCTGCTGGTGGATCACGCAGCCGCCCACGGAGCCACTATTCTGCTGCGCGGTATACGGGCCATCTCGGACTACGAATACGAGTTGCAGATGGCGCTGATGAACCGGCGGCTGCGGCCCGGCATCGAAACCCTGTTCCTGATGGCTAACGAGGCCTATTCGTTCATCAGCTCGCGGCTGATCAAAGAGGTCTTCAGCCTGGGCGGGAACGTCTCCGGGCTGGTGCCGCCCTGCGTGGAAGAGCGCCTGCGGCTGCGCCTCCCGACCGTGGTTACCAAAGGGGCCTAGGCCTTCCATGCCGCCGGAGCGCCACGGAATTGCGGGACGCATCGCCAGCATTGGCGTCTCTTCGACCATGAAAGTAGCGGCGGAGGCCGAAAAGCTGCGCTGCGCGGGCGTGAACGTGGCGGATTTCGGCGCCGGCGAGCCGGATTTCCCCACCCCCGGAAACATCAAGCAGGCCGCCATTCGCGCCATCGAGGCGAACTTTACCAAGTACACCGCCGCCGCCGGAACCACCGAACTGCGCCAGGCCGTGTGCGACCGCCACGCGCAGGATTTCGGCACGCACTACCAGCCCGAGGAATGCCTCATCGGCGTGGGCGGCAAGCACGTGGTCTTCAATCTCACCCAGGCGCTGATCGACCCCAGCGACGAGGTCATCATCCCGGTGCCCTACTGGGTGACGTACAGAGACGTGGTGCACTACGCCGGGGGGAAGTGCGTCTTCGTGGAAACGGACGAAGCGCGCGGCTTCGCCCCCACGGCAGAGGCCATCGAGCGGCATCTCACGCCGCGCACCAAGATGGTAATCGTCAACTCGCCTTCCAATCCCAGCGGCGCGGTGGTGGATCGCGAGGAGTTCGAACGGATTTATAGCCTGACCTCCCGGCGGGGCATCTACCTGCTGACGGACGAGTGTTACTGCCGCTTCGTCTACGATAGCGAGCCGTTCTCGGCCGCCGCGTTTCCGGGCGCCAAGGAGAACGTGCTGGTGGTGGGATCGTGTTCGAAGACTTACGCCATGACGGGCTGGCGCGTGGGCTTCGGGCTGGCGCCGGCGGCGGTGATCGGGGCCATGATCAAGCTGCAGAGCCACACCACCTCGAACCCCACCTCGATCGCCCAGAAGGCCGCCGAGGAAGCGCTGCGCGGGCCGCAGGACGCGGTGGAGGCCATGCTCGCCGAATACCAGCGCCGGCGCGATTTCGTGGTGCGGCGCCTGGCCGCTATTCCGGGTGTGACGTGCCCGGAACCGCGCGGCGCGTTCTACGCTTATCCGAATATCGGGACGGCGCTCGCGGCCAACGGCTGGGGAGCAGCGGAGTTCGCCGAGCGCCTGCTGCTGGAAGCTCATGTGGCCGTAGTACCCGGCGAGGCGTTCGGCACGGACCGGCATATACGGATTTCGTACGCTACCTCCATGAGCGAATTGGAGCGCGGCCTGGACCTGTTGCATCAGTTTATTGTCCGGCACTCATAAGTTATGTCCAACGCCATTCGCTTGACGCCGTCCCCGCGCGAGAGGGTGTGGGGGAAAACGAGCCTGGCCCCGTGGTTTCCGGATTCCGAAACGCCCATTGGCGAGATCTGGTTCCTGGGCGAACGCGAGCTACCGCTGCTGGTGAAGCTGATCTTCACGAGCGAGCGGCTCTCGGTGCAGGTGCATCCCGACGATGGCGAAGATGGACCGCGCGGCAAGACGGAGATGTGGCACATCGTGGAAGCCGCTCCGGGGGCCTCGCTGGCGCTGGGTTTTCGCGAGCCGCTCTCGCGCGAGCGCCTGCGGGAGGCGGCGCGCAGCGGGGAAATCGAGCATCTGGTGAACTGGATGCCGGCGTGTGCGGGGCAGACGTTCTTCACGCCCGCGCACACGGTACACGCCATCGGCGCGGGACTGGTGCTGTGGGAGATCCAGCAGAATTGCGACGTGACGTACCGGCTGTGGGATTATGGCAGGCCGCGCCCTATCCACCTGGAGCAGGCCGTGGCGATCGCGGATCTGGGGGTGCACGCCGGACCCGCGCGGCCCGCCAGGCTGGACGAAAACCGCGACGAGCTGGTGCGGTCGCGCCACTTCGTCACCGAGCTGGTGCGCATGGACGCGGGCGCGTCGCATACAGCGGAGGCGCGCGCCTGCCAGATATGGATTTGCCTGCAGGGCCAGGGCGATATCGGCGGCGACCGTTTCCGGCCCGGGGAAGTCTGGCTATTCCCGGATAGCGGCGAGCAACCCCGCATCGCGCCCGCCACGGCCGCGCGATGGCTGCGCACCTACGTGCCGGCCTGAGCGCGGGACACAACGATAGTGCACAACGCGCCATTGTAGATTAGCCTAGAGTGGATGGCTGACAGCGTCAGCGAACCTGTAACCAAATTGCAACTGAAGCCGGTCGAGAAACCGAAGCCGGTCGAGAAACCTCCAGTCGATCTCGACGCGCCTGGCAATTACGTCAACCGCGAGCTGGGACTGCTGAGTTTTCAGTGGCGCGTTCTGGAGGAGGCCCAGGATAGCAGCAATCCGCTGCTGGAGCGCGTGAAGTTCCTCTCCATCGTGGGATCTAACCTGGACGAGTTTTTCATGGTGCGAGTGGCCAGCCTGACGGCCCAGGTGGATGCCGGCATCCTGGAGTTCGGCCCGGACCGCATGAGCCCCACGGCGCAACTGGTGGCTATACGGCGCGAAGTGAAGCGCCTCATCGACGCCGCGCACGATTGCCTGGAGCGCCAGCTCAGGCCGGCCCTGGCCGAGGAAGGCCTGCGGATTCTGAATTACTCCGAAATGAACGCCAAGCAGACGGCCACCGCCAAGCGCTACTTCTCGGAGATCATTTTCCCGGTGCTGACCCCGCTAGCCTTCGACCCCGGGCGCCCCTTCCCGCACATCTCCAACCTGAGCCTCAACCTGGCGGTTCTGATCCGCGATACCGCCGGGCAGGAGCGCTTCGCGCGCGTCAAGGTGCCGGATTCGCTGCCCGCGCTGGTGCCGCTGACACGGCCGCGCAAGCCGGCCGGCAAGCGCGGGCGGGCGCGCCACGAAGAGTGCTACGTCTGGATCGAGGAGATCATCGCGGCCAATCTCGACGCCCTGTTTCCGGGCATGGAGGTGGTGGAGACGCACCCGTTCCACATCACCCGCGACGCCGATATCGCCATCAAGGAACTGGAAGCCGAAGACCTGCTGGAGACCATCGAGGAAGGCGTGCGGCAGCGCAAGTTCGGCAGCGTGGTGCGGCTGCAGGTGAGCCGTGACATGCCGCAGCACATTCTGCAGATCCTCATGAGCAACCTGGAAGTGGCGGCCGGGGAAGTGTACCGCGCCAAGGGATTGCTGGGTCTCAGCCGCCTCTCCGCGGTAGCGCAGATCGACCGGACGGATCTGAAATACAAGCCCTTTCTTCCGGCCACGCCGGCTGAGCTGAATCCCTCTAACGACGAAGAGGATCTGTTCGCCATCATCCGCCGCCGCGACGTTCTGCTGCATCATCCTTTTCAATCGTTCCAGCCGGTGGTCGATTTTCTGAAGAAGGCGGCGCACGATCCGGACGTGCTGGCGATCAAGATGGTGCTCTACCGCGTGGGCCGCAATTCCCCGGTGGTAGAGGCGCTGCTGGAGGCCATAGAAGAGGGCAAGCAGGTGGCCGTGTTGATGGAGCTGAAGGCGCGCTTCGATGAGGAGAGCAACATCGAGTGGGCCAAGGCGCTGGAGCGCGCCGGCGCCCACGTGGTCTACGGGCTGCTGGGACTGAAGATTCACTGCAAGGCCACCATCGTGCTGCGGCGCGAAGGAGGCGGCATCCGCTCTTACATGCACCTGGCCACCGGCAACTATAACGTGGTGACCGCGCACCTGTATACCGATCTGGGCCTGTTCACTTCGAATCCCGAGCTGGCGGGAGACACCATCGACCTGTTCAATTTCCTGACCGGGTACTCGGCCAAGCGCGATTACCAGCGGCTACTGGTGGCGCCGGTAAACCTGCGGGAGCGCCTGCAGGCGCTGATCAAACGCGAGATCAAGCAGCACGAGACCGACGGCAAGGGCCACCTGGTATTCAAGATGAACGCGCTGGTGGATCCGGAGATGGTGCGGCTGCTCTACCGCGCTTCGCAGGCGGGCGTGAAGGTCGATCTACTGGTGCGCGGCATCTGCTGCCTGCGGCCGGGTATGCCGGGGCTGAGCGAAAACATCCGCGTCACCAGCATTGTGGGCCGCTTCCTGGAGCACAGCCGCATCTTCTATTTCCGCAACGGGGGCAACGAGGAGATTTACCTGGGCAGCGCCGACCTGATGCCGCGCAACCTCAATCGCCGCGTGGAGCTCCTGTTTCCGGTCTTCGATCCCGAGCTGCGGCGGCGCATACGCGACGAGATTCTGGGCGTCTACCTGGTGGACAACGTGAAGGCGCGGCGCATGGCGACCGATGGCACATACAAGCGCGTTCCCCACCGGGATGGAGAGAAGGCTAACAACAGCCAGGAGATCCTGCTGGGGCAAAGCGTCCGCAACCAGCGCAAGAAGCCGAAACTGAGCTGGTAGCGATCAGCCCTGGGCGATCTGGCGCTGCTGCTTGTCCACTAGCTTGAGACTCTTGGGCTGATCCTGCCAGCCCTCCCAGAGATGCTTCATGCGCGTGCGGAACTCCTTGGGACGCTCCTGGTAGATTCGCTCGCCGAGAGAAAGCGAATTGGCGATGAGCTCCTTCTGATATTTCGCGGCGAGATCCACGCACTGCTCGATCTCCTCGGGCCGCCCGAATTGGCGCGGGTGCGCGGTCAGCGCGGCTTTCAGGACCTCCAGGTTGTGATGGTCGCCCAGCCAGGTTTCCAGTTCTTTCAGGTTTTTCTCGTAGCCTTCCATCACCTCGGTCCAGAGGTCCTCGAGCAGGCGGATGTGATACCAGTGGTCTTTGACGCGCTTGCGCCACTCGTGGCAGAGTTCCGGGCGGCGATCCGCGCGGACGGCAGCCATCGCTCGGCGGGCTTTGCGGTAGGCAGCGGTCAGGCCGGGCGCCAGGGCTTCGAAGCCATCGGCCTTCAGGGGCCAGGCCGCGGTTCGCTTCGCGGCGGCCCGCAGCCCGGCCGCCATTTTCTCGAGGGCCTGGCCGATACGCGTGCCGCGCTGCTGCTGGCGCTTGCTGCGCAGCAAGCCCTGGCGGATGGAGGCCAGGGTGGCGCCTTGCAGATCGTCTTTGTACTTCGCGACCAGCGCGTCGAGGGTTTCGATGAGGACCGCGCGGTCGCGAAAATCGGAGAGCCGCCGGCCGATGTTGCGCAGCCGGATGTTCTCGCGGGCGTAGACGGAGCCCAGCTCTGGACGCATCAACCGCAGCAGCGCGCGGACTTTCTTGACGCTTTTGCGGGCTTCGTGAATGGCTTCATCGCGATTGCGGGCAGTCGCGGCGCCCAGCAGAGCGGCGGCGGACTGCGTTTCTTCGAGTGCAATGCGTTTGACACCTTCGGGAATGGATTCACCGGGCTTCAAGCGGTATGGCATGACACAGCCTCGCTCACGGGGGTTCTCCGATCGCCCACCATCCACCAGTAAAACGGGATGCAGGCGAGCAGGAAAACCACCGCCACTACAAATCCAGGATAGTAGGATCCGGTGCGGGCGATGAGGATTCCGGTGACCAGGGGAGCCACCACTCCGGACAGGTTGGACGAAAAATTCAATGCGCCCGCCCAGATCCCCACCTTTTCACGGGGCGCCACGAGCTGCAGGAGCGCCAGGATATTACCGGAGGCGAAGCCCACGAGCGACGCTCCGCCCATCAGCAGAATGGCGGCGTGGTCGTTCGACATGAGGCCCGCGGGCAGCAGCAGGAAGCTGGTCAGGTAGGCCCCGGTAATCAGAGCCTTGCGGGTGCGGGCCTCGTTCCATCCGTGGCGGATCAGGCTGTCCGCCAGCCAGCCGCCCAAGGGCTCGCTCACGGCGAATACCAGGTAAGGCACCACGGCGTAGGCGCCCGCCTTGCGCAGCGGCATGTGGCGCGCCACCACCAGGTAATCCGGGATCCAGGTGACCAGCAGATACCAGTAATAGCTGTAGCCCAGGTGCGGCAGGCAGATGCCGAGAAGGTTGCGGTCGATGCGCCAGGAGCGCGCCTTGCCGGGCACCGGGGCGGCCGGCGGCACGCGCGTCCCGACGTGGGCGGGGAAAATGGCCAGCCAGGGAATCAGCCAGAGCATGCCCGCGAAGCCCACTATAAAGAAGGTGTGGTGCCATCCGAAGCGCATCACCAGCGCGGCGATGATGGGAGCTCCGGCGGCCATCCCGAAGCGCGATCCGCTGTTCATGATGGCGCTGGTCAGTCCGTGATTCCTGGATTCGAACAGCACGTTGACGACTTTCAAGCCGCCCGGAACGTAGATCGATTCGCCGATGCCCAGCAGGATGCGCAGCAGGATCAGCGTGCCGAACGTCCCGGCCAGGCCGGTAAATGCGCAGGCCAGCGACCACAACGCGAATGAACCGGCCCAGATCCAGCGAAGCTGAAAGCGGTCGGCGCACCAGCCCATGGGGAGCTGCATGAGCGCATAGGACCAGAAAAAGGCCGAAAGCAGGACACCCTTGGTGGACGGGTCGAGATGCAGATCGAGCGCGATGAGGGGCAGGGCCACGGCCACGATGGCGCGATCCATATAGTTGATCATCCCCGCCGAGAACATCAGGGCGGCGATGGACCAGCGCCGTGCGGGTGAGATCTCCATGGGAGCCGTCTATACAAGATACCCTATCGTGGAGGAGATGCCATGAAGCTCGGATTGGGGTTGTACCGTCACATGCTGCGGCCGGAGAATTACCGCTTTGCGCGGCAGGCCGGAGCCACACACATCGTGGCGCACCTGGTGGACTACTGGCAGGGGTCGCAGCGCATTCCCGGCACCGATTCCGCGCGCAACTGGGGCGCCACGAGGGCGCACGCGCTATGGACGCTCGAAGAGCTGGTGGAGCTGCGCCAGGCCATCGAGGCGGAAGGACTGGCGCTGGCCGCCATCGAAAACTTCGACCCGGCCTACTGGTACGACGTGCTGCTGGATGGTCCGCGCAAAAAAGAGCAGCTCGAAAACCTGAAGATCCTCGTGCGGCGCGTGGGCCAGGCGGGCATTCCGGCCATCGGGTATAACTTCAGCATCGCGGGCGTGTGGGGGCACGTCACCGGCCCGTACGCGCGCGGGCAGGCCGAGAGCGTCGCGTTCCTGGGCCCGGACGGGCCGCCCGAGAAGCCCATCCCCAACGGGCAAGTGTGGAACATGACTTACGACGCGGACGCGCCGGAGGGCGTGGTGGGGCCGGTGACCGCGGAGCAGCTCTGGAGCCGCCTGGCCGATTTCCTGCACGCGCTCGTGCCGGTGGCCGAAGAGAGCGGCGTGCGGCTGGCGGCGCATCCGGACGATCCGCCCATGCCCACCATTCGAGGTACGGCGCGCCTGGTCTATCAGCCGCACTTGTATCAGAAGCTGCTGGAGATCCACCCCAGCCGCTCGAACGGCATCGAATTCTGCCAGGGCACGATTGCGGAGATGGCCGGCGGGGACGTCTACGAGGCCATCGACCGGTACACGCGCCAGGGCGCTATCGTCTACGTGCATCTGCGCAACGTAATTGGCAAGGTGCCGCGCTACCACGAGGTGTTCATCGACGAGGGCGACGTGGACATGGTACGTGCGCTGGGCATCTACCGGCGTAACGGCTACGACGGCGTGATCACGCCGGACCACACTCCGCAGATGAGCTGCGACGCTTCCTGGCACGCCGGCATGGCCTACGCGCTGGGATATATCAAGGGTGCGTTACAGACCCTGGAGGCAGGTGGGGCATGCTTTAGCTTGCCCGCCGCCGATTAGTGCCGAAGCTTCTTCTCATTACCGCCTCTTCGGCGGAGATCCGGAGAGCGCGGCGCTCGCGGTTTCTGAATTTTCAGCAGATCACCATGCCGTACCTGGCCGCGCGGGTTCCGACCGGCTGGGAAGTGTTTCACGTGGATGAAGAAGCCGAGGAGATCGACTGGACGCTCGCCCCGGATATCGCCGCCATCACGTTTCACACGCCCAGCGCGTATCACGCCTACGATCTGGCGGCGCGTTTCCGCTCGCGCGGAGTGTGCGTGGCGCTGGGCGGCCCGCATGTAACCTTGCTGCCCGAAGAGGCCGCCGGGCACGCCGACGCCATCTTCATCGGGGAAGCCGAGGGCCTGTGGGAAGAGTTCCTGCGCGGCTTCGGAGCGGGGACGCATCGCGCGGTGTACCGGCGGGAAGGCGCGCCCCCGCTGCACGGCGCACCCATGGCGCGCAAGGCGCTGTATCATCGCCGCGACCACACCAGCGGCGTTCTCTTCGCCACGCGCGGATGCCCGCACCGCTGCGATTTCTGCGCCATCAAGGTGATGTACCGGCACGGCTTCCGCAAGCGGCCCGTGGCCGAGGTGGCGGCGGAATACGGATCGTTCAAGGGCAAGCGCATTATCTTCTGGGACGACAACATAGCCGGAGATAGAGAATACGCGAAGGAGTTATTCCGGGCGATCGCACCATATCGTAAGTGGTGGAGCAGCCAAGCCAGTATCCGGGTGGGCCGGGACGACGAGTTACTGGAAGCCGCGGCGCGGAGCGGATGCAAGCAATTGTTTGTGGGCCTCGAATCGATCTCGCAGCCGAGCATGGAGGAAGTGCACAAGGGATTCAACCGCGTTCCAGAGTATGCCCGGATTGTGGAGCGCATCCATGCGCACGGGATCGCGGTGCAGGCCGGAATCGTCTTCGGCTTCGACCACGACACGCCGGAGGTTTTCGCGAAGACCCTGGATTTCCTGGAGGAGGCAGGCGTGCAGAATGCGACCTTCAACATCCTGACGCCGTATCCCGGGACGCCGCTCTTTCAGAAGCTCGAAGCCGAGGGCCGCATCCTGACGCGGGACTGGCGCAAGTTCAACGGCCGCACGGACGTAGTCTTCCAGCCGAAGCGGATGAGCGCGGCGGAACTGTTGGCGGGTTACCGCTATGCCAACGCGCGGTTTTATTCGCTCGGCAGCATCGCGCGACGGATGTGGCGCTCGCCGGTGCAGGGGTGGTGGACGCTGCCGCTGAATCTGGCGTATGCGAGGGCGTGGGGAAGGGAGAGGCAGCGGTGAGGGGTGAAGGCAGGCAGAAGGTCCAAACGACGCCGAACCTATACGATCTCGCAGACGTCTTGGATCACCGGTTGTTCTTGTCGCGGTCAGCGTCCAAACAATGTATCGCGGTCGCCGAGCGCGCTTTCTCGGCCACCTTCGTCGATTTCTCGCCTGCCTTCCATTGCGGCCACTTTTCTACCCGTGCCGCCGTCTTCTCCAGCAACGTCCAGTAGGCTTCTCCCGTCTTGACCTGCCGTTCCTGATTCGTCACTTTGTAAATCCTTCTCCCTGTGGGCCTTATATATCGCCTTGAGCGCCTTGAATACGTACTGCTCTCTCTGGATGTACGACGTAGTAGCCATCGGCACCCGAACCTTCGAATGGGTTTCCAGGCGCCACTTGATCACTTCTCCCTGCACCTTACGTTCCAACCTGGACCCTGAGCTCAGCCTGAGCGAAAATAAGTCGAAAAAACGGCGTGGCCCGATGCCGGCAAACGGCTCAAACGGAATCCTACGGTCGCCGAGCTTCTGGAGCGGCCCATGGCAGATCGCATCTCCGTGTAGGGCTCCTGCTTGACTCTTCGGATACGGTTCAATGTATACCACGCGGCGAATCCCGGCTGCAACGATGTGGCGCGTGCAATTGTGGCACGGAAAGGTCGTTGTAAAAAGAGTTGCGCCGGCGACGTGTATCCCGACCCGTGCGCATGTGGTGATCGCATCCATCTCAGCGTGCACGCACCGGCCAAACTCGGTGATGTCTTTGATTGCTGTCGCAACCGCGCTTCGCACGGCCTCACATGCCTCTGGCGTGCGGCAGTGCTCAGGAGCAACCTTTTCAAACTGTTCGACGCTTGAATCGACGATCCCGCGTTTTTGCTTGTCGTTCGAATCCTCGCCGTCACTGAACTCCCGGTGGTCTTCTTCGCCGTCATCCCAGTAGAGCCCGCCTCCGGGTGCTGGGACGTCGTTGCACCCGACCGCCAAGACGTCGCCATTACCAGACAGGATTGCCGCGCCCACCTGACGAGCGAGCGCGCCAGACCTAGCCGACGCACAGTAGGCAAGGAACATACCGTATTCATCTCGCGTGGGTGTGGCGTAGGGATAACCAAACACCAGTTGCACAAACCGGCGCAGAGTCCGCTTGTACTGCTCGTCTCGGATTGCAACGAATGCGTCGGCGTGTTCGAACGTGTCGCGGGTCCGCTGACCGAAGAACTCGTCCTCTTCCTTTTGATCCCGGGCAATGACGTCGGAAAGCTCAGCCCCAGCTACACCTTTCTCGCCTTCCAGGTAATCCCGCCGTTCCTGCTCGGACGCGAACACTCCGATCAAGAAGAAGCCGGGTCCGTATATCTTTCGAAGTGTCTCCACTTCCTCCGGCCGCTTAAGAGAGATTATTATATGAGCCGCTCGCAGCAACCCTTCGGGGTCATCACTGTCGCTACCCGGACGAGTGCTGAAAATTCGTGATGCTGCATCGAGCGCCAGAAAGCCGGGCTGCTTAGTCCGGCTGCGGATTTCGTTTCCGGCCTTCATTCCAGCATCAATGCGGCGGAATTCGTCGTCTGTCGGGAAGCCCATGGACAAGCCGAGCTGCTGGGCTATCTCGGGGAACATCGAGCTTATGTGCAACTCCTGAGGCGAGTATCTAGCCCGCCGCAGTAAATTGGATAAGTAATCAACGACAGGCCGATAGTCGGTTCCAACGGCACAGACGATACCGAACACGACTTCCGCATCGGGGTATTCCAGTACAACGTGTGCCTGAGGGTCGACTGCGCCAACCGCTTGACCATCGTTTGAGTCAGGCATAGAGAGTCACCGGACACTGTATCACATGGAATCCCACCGCTGGAAGCTCGGCGGACAAACGTTCCTCAGGACGCGCCTCGGAGCCAGCGGCCCGGTCGGTTTCCGAAGAAGCTTCATAGTAACCCAGCAAACACCCTTGCCACGCATCACATTGGGACACCCAGCCGCCGCTCCTCGAAATCCGAATTGGCCGCCTCGGCTCCCTCACATCCCCCTGGTCGTTCCCAGCGATTCCTCGAGCGCTATCCTGACTAACTGGCTCCTGGTCCGCACTTGCGTCTTCTGAAATAACTGCTGCAGCGTGGCTTTCACGGCGCTCTCGGAAACGCCCAGGCGGGCGGCGATCTCCTTGTTGCTCAGGCCTTCGAATATGCCGTGCAACACCTGCTGCTCGCGCTCGGTCAGGTGCGGACGCGGCGGCTGCTTGTCGCCTTCGCGCACACCGGCGGCCATGAGCTGCACAACTTTGGGGTCCATCCAGACGTCGCCGCCGGCTACCAGGCGGATGGCTTTGGCCAGGTTCACGGGGGAATTGTGCTTGAGAAAAATGCCGGAGGCGCCCAGTTGCAGGGCAATCGAGGATTCCGCGGCGTTCATGCCGGCGGTCACCATCAGGACCTTGCCACGGTAGCCGGCTTCGCGCGCGGCGGAGATAAATTCGCCAGCGTGCTCCTCGCCCAGGTCGAAATCGAGCAGCACCACGTCCACCGGGACACGCGCCAGAATCTCCAAGGCCTCGGTGGAAGTGCCGCAGCTCGCGGCCATCTCGAAGTCCGGTTCGGAAGCCAGCAGACGGCTCAGGCTCTCGCGGAACAGGACGTGGTCATCGAGTAATAAGAGTCGGATTCGATCCATGTTGGCCTGCGTGCCGGCGATCGTCCGCGGGCGGGCCGGCCACCGCCAGCTCGATTACGAAGGAACAGCCGGGAAGAGCGGGATCGTGGCGCAGATCGCCGCGAAACGAGCGCATGAAGGCGCGCGAAATGTAGAGTCCCAGGCCGGTCGATTCGGCGCCGCGCTGAAACGGCTGGAACAGTTTCTCGGAGGAGGCGATGCCCGGACCGGAATCGGTGACCCGGATCGAAACCATGCCGCGGCCGGCCGATACCTGGATATCCATGCGCTTTTCGGCGGCGCCTTCGAGCGCCCGGGCGCTGTTTTTCACCAGGTTCAGCAGCACCTGGAGCAGGCGATGGCGGTCCACCCACACCGGCGGCAGCGAATCTTCGAGCTGCCAGTGCACGTCGATATCGGCCTCCTGGCAGTAAGGCTCGAGCACGATGCGCAGGTCGTCCAGGATCTCGGCGAGATCGGCGCCGCCCGCGCGCGAATCGGCGGCGCTCTGGCGCAGTTCGAGCGAGGCAATGGTGCCGAGGGTCTCTACGAGCGACCCCAGCGCTTCGAAATCCTGATTGCCGCGCAGCGCTCCGGCGCGCGCCAGGTTCTCATAGCTCACGGCGATGGCGCCGCACACATTGCGGATCTCGTGCGAGACGGCGCCCATCAAAATGCGCGAGCCGGCCAGCATCTGCTCCAGGTTAGCCTCTTCGCGCTCGCGCAGCTCCTCGGAAGCATCCACCACCAGGGCGGCCAGACGTGGTCCCACGGCGGTTTGATAAGTGGAGAAGAAAACGCTGGCCAGGAAGACCTCGCGGTTCTCGCGTTCCCCGCGGCACTGCATGCCGGTGCGGAAGGCCTGGCCGTTGGGGCGGATGGTGGGGACGCGCGCCAGGGCGGGGATATAGCGGTGAACGATCCGCCCCGGCAGTTTTCCGGGAGCCACGGCGAGCAGGCGGTGGGCGGCCGCGTTGGCGCGCAGGATGGTGAAATCGGCATCCATGGTGAGGATGGCGGCGGGGCTGCTGTCTATCAGGAACTCCATCTGCTCTTCGGCCGCCTTGCGCGCCAAGGATTCCTGCTCCACCTTTTCGAGATGCAGCCTTTCGCGGCGGCGGCTGGCCGTGATTTCGAAGGCGAACAGCCCGGCGCCGCCCAGCGCCGCGAAGACCAGGATATCCTGCGGCACCGTGACGCTCCATACAAAATGGAAGGCGTCGAACACGTCCGCGAGCGCGGTGCAAACCATTGCCGTGGCGAGAATCTGCCAGCGCCGCCATATGGTGCCCACCAGGAACATGGGGAGCAGATAGAGGAAGCCGAAGGAGATGGGGGCATCCACGCGCCAATCCAGCACCGCGATCGCGGCGATCGCCGACAGTGCGAGTATGGCGCGCGAATTTCCTTCGAGATAGCGCGAGACCATGCGGTCGCGTCCCCTCTTAATTCTAAGAGAAACCAGTGGGTTGACAAGGCGCATGACCGAAAGATAGGTCCGCGGCGGCGAAAAGATAGATCGATGCACGCGCCAGGAGCGGTACGGTGATAAGAGAGACGGTATGCTCAGAACGCACTCCATCATGGCTCTGTTTGCCGCCGGGGCGGCGCTGGCGGGGACTGCCCGGGCGCAGAGGGCGCTGACGTGGCAGGAAGTGCGCGACCGCTTCGAGGCTTCCAATCCGACGATGCGCGCGGCGCGGATCGGCATCGATGAATCCAGGGCGCAGGAGATCACCGCGAATTTGCGGCCCAATCCGGATCTGACGTTCGGGCTCGACCAGCTCGATCCCTTCACGTTGAATCCTTACCAGCCCTTCGCCGAGACGCTGCCGCTGGTTTCCGCCAGCTATCTGCACGAGCGGGAGCACAAGCGCGAGTTGCGCCTCGAGAGCGCGCGCAAGGGGACCGCCGTCACCATTTCCCAAACTGCCGATCAGGAGCGCAACCTGCTGTTCACGCTGCGCGGCGCCTTCGTGCAGGCCTTGCAGGCCAAGGCCGTGCTGGCCCTGGCGCGCGAGAACCTTACGTATTACGATCACGTGCTGGCGGTCAGCAACGACCGCTTCAAGGCGGGCGACATCGCGCGCGTGGATCTGGATCGCCTGGAGCTGCAGCGCGTGCAGTACGAATCCGACGTGCAGACGGGCGACGTCAACGTGCGCACGGCCAAGATTCAACTGCTGGCGCTGCTCAACGACCGCACTCCGGTGGAGCAGTTCGACGTCGCCGGCGCGTTCGAATTCGGGGAGCCGGTGGTCAACCTGGAGGAACTGCGCAAGGCCGCGCGGGCGGAGCGGCCCGACCTGCAAGCGGCGGAACAGGCCGTGGATAAGGCCAAGACCGATTATCGCCTGGCTGTCGCCAACGGATCGACCGATCCGACCTTTGGCGTCGATTTCGGCCGCAATCCGCCCATCCCGGTCTACATGGGAGTCAGCGTCAATATCCCGCTGCGCATTTTCGACCGCAACCAGGGCGAGAAGGCGCGCACGCAACTGGAGATCACGCGCAACGAGCGCTTGCGGGAAGCCGCCGAAACGCAGGTATTCAGCGACGTGGATTCGGCCTGGGCCACACTCAACAGCAGCCTGGTGCTGCTCAGAAGTTACAAGGCCCGCTATCTCCAGCAAGCCGCTAGCGTGCGCGATACCATTTCGTTCGCCTACCAGCACGGCGGGGCTTCGCTGCTGGATTTTCTGAACGCGCAAAACGATTCCCGCGCCGTGCAGGTGGCCTATCTGAACCTGGTGGGAGCCTACCTTAACGCCGCAAATCAATTGAATCTGGCCGTGGGACGAGAGGTTATTCTGTAATGAATTACCGTCTGATTCTGGCGGGTTGCTCCGCCATGACGCTGGCCGGGATACTGGCGGGCTGCGGGGCCAAAGCGCAATCCGACCCTTCGGGCGGAGCTCCGCCGCCGGCCGAAGTGGTGCACGAAGGCAATGAGAACATCTTCACCGTCTCCCATCCGGAGCAATTCCCCATTGCCACGGCGGAACTGCGGGTGGCCGCTCCGGAACTGAATGTCACGGGAGTGGTGAGCCCCGACGTTTCGCGCAACGTGCCGGTGATCTCGCTGGCTTCGGGACGCGTGGTGGATCTCCGCGCCAAGCTGGGCGATACAGTGACCAAGGGCCAGTTGCTCATGCGCGTGCAGAGCACCGATATCGCCCAGGCGCTTTCCGACTATCGCCATGCGGTGGCCGACGAGAAACTGGCGCGCGCCCAACTGGACCGTTCGAAGCTTTTGTTCGAGCGGGGCGCCATCGCCGCCAAGGATCTCGAAGTGGCCGAGGACACCGAAGAGAAGGCCCAAGTGGACGTCGAAACCGCCCAGGAGCATCTCAAGGTGCTGGGCGCGGGAACCGCAGATCCGGAGCCCATCGTGGATATTCACGCGCCCATTTCGGGCGTGATCGTGGAGCAGAACGTCACCAACGCGGCGGGCGTGAAGACGCTGGATAATTCGCCCAACCTGTTTACCATCGCGGATCTGTCCTCGGTGTGGATACTCTGCGACGTTTACGAGAACAACCTGGCCAGTGTGCATATGGGCGAGTTCGCCGACGTGCGCCTGAACGCCTATCCGGACAAGGTTTTCAAAGGACACATCAGCAACATCGGGCCGATCCTCGATCCCAACACTCGCACCGCCAAGGTCCGGTTGGATATGGCGAATCCGGGAATCATGCGGCTGGGCATGTTCGTCACCGCGACCTTCCACGGGCCGAACCCGCACAGATACGCTGTGGTGCCGGCCAGTGCCGTGCTGCACCTGCACGACCGGGACTGGGTTTATGTGCCCACGGGCGGGAACACTTTCCGCCGCGTGGAGGTGGTGGGCGGCGCCATGCTGCCGAACAACATGCAGGAGATCGTCTCGGGCATCGATCCCGGACAGACGGTGGTGAGCAACGCCCTGGTCCTGCAGAGCACCCTGGAGCAGTAAGCCACGTGATGCAGTTAGCAGGAAGGATTAGAGATTAGAGCCGTTCATGATCCGTCATTTGGTCGATTTCGCGCTCAACAACCGCTTCCTGATTGTTATCGTGGCGGTGCTGCTGTTCATATGGGGAATTATCTCGTTCAAGGCTTTGCCCATCGAAGCCTACCCCGATGTCGCCAATAACTACGTCCAGGTCATCACGCAGTGGCCCGGGCGCGCGGCCGAAGAGGTGGAGCAGCAGGTCACCATACCGATCGAAATCGTGATGAACGGGCTGCCGCATCTGGAGCACCTGCGCTCCACATCGCTGTTCGGCCTCTCCAGCTTGATGCTGATCTTCGACGACCAATCCGAGAACGACTGGAACCGGCAGAAGGTGCTGGAGCGGCTCTCCTCCGTCACGCTGCCGCAAAATCTGCAGCCGCAAATCGGCAGCGATTACAGCCCGGTGGGGCAAATCTACTGGTACACGCTCACCAGCACGAACCCGAAGTACGACCTGATGGAGCTGAAGAGCCTCGAAGATTGGGTGCTCGAGAAGCAGCTTAAATCCGTGCCCAACGTGGTGGATGTTTCGAGCTTCGGCGGCATCACCAGGGAATACCAGGTACACCTCGACCCCAACAAGCTGATCGACTACGGTCTGAACATCGGGCAGGTGGAGCAGCAACTCGCCAATAACAATGTGAACGCGGGAGGCAGCTTCATCGAAGCCGGGCTGCAGCAGGTGAACGTGCGCGAGGTCGGGCTGGTGGGTGACACCGGCGATATCTCGGAAACCGTAATTAAGACCCAGAACGGAACGCCCGTGCAGGTGGCCAACATCGCCGAAGTCCGGCAAGGCGCCAGGATCCGCCTGGGCCAGATTGGGAAAGCGATCCACCGCGCGGATGGCAAGATCGTCGATAACCCGGACGTGGTGGAAGGCATCGTGCTGCTGCGCAAGGGCGCCGAGTCCGATGCCACTTTGGACAGCATTCATGAGAAAGTCCGCGAGCTGAACGAGCACATTCTTCCGCACGGCGTTAAGATCGTGCCGTTCCTCGATCGCAGCGACCTGGTCCACTACACTACTCACACGGTGCTGCACAACCTCGCCGAAGGCATCATCCTGGTGTCGCTGATCCTGTTCCTGTTTCTGGGGAACGCACGCGGCGCCCTGGTGGTGGCGCTCACCATTCCCTTCGCGCTGCTGTTCGCCTCCATTTGTCTCGACCTGAACAAGATTCCGGCCAACCTGCTCTCGCTCGGCGCGCTGGATTTCGGCATGGTGGTGGATGGCGCGGTGGTGATGGTGGAGAATATCGTGCGTCACATGGGACGGCATAATCCCGCGGCATCGCCCATTGAGCGCATTCGCGAAGCCGCGCATGAGGTTCAGCGGCCGGTGTTCTACGCCATCGGCATCATCATCACGGCTTACCTGCCCATCTTCACCTTGCAAAGTGTGGAGGGCCGGCTCTTCCGGCCGATGGCGTGGACCGTGGCTTTCGCTCTTCTGGGCGCGCTGCTGTTTTCCATGGTGATGGCGCCGGTGCTGTGCAGTTTTCTGTTTCGCCGGGAGACGCGCGAATGGCGCAACCCGATACTGGCCTGGATCATCGCGATCTATCGCCGGGCGGTGCGCTGGGCCATCCTGACGCGCTGGCCGACCGTTGGAGCGGCCGCCCTCTGCGTGGTGGCGGCATTCTACCTGGCATCGAGCGGCGTGATCGGCTCCGAGTTTTTGCCCCATCTCGATGAAGGCGCCATTTGGGTGCGCGGGACTCTGGCGCCCAGCACCGGACCTACCGAAGGCGTACGGCTGATGAACCAGGCGCGCGTGCTGCTGTGTTCGTTCCCCGAAGTCACGGTCTGCACCAGCCAGGTGGGACGGCCGGACGACGGCACCGATACCACCGGCTTCTTCAACACCGAATACTTCGTGGACCTGAAACCGAAAGAGAAGTGGCGGCCGGTATTCCATCAGACCAAGGAAGAGCTGATCGCCGCCATGAGCCACGAACTAGAGAAGATTCCGGGCGTGCTTTGGAACTTCTCGCAGCCCATTTCCGACAATGTGGAAGAGGCCGTCAGCGGAGTGAAGGGTGAGCTGGCGGTCAAGATTTACGGCGACGATCTCAGGCTGCTCGAGCAGAAAGGCGACCAGATCGTGGAGGTGATGCGCGGCATTCGCGGCATCCAGGATCTGGGGCTGTTCCGCGTGATCGGCCAGCCCAACTTGAATTTCGTGGTGGACCGCCGCCAGGCGGCCCGCTACCAGATCAACGTGGCGGATATCCAGGATGCCATACAGACTGCCGTGGGCGGCAACGCGCTCACCCAGGTTCTGCAGGGCGAGCAGCGCTACGACCTCGTGCTGCGCTACCTTCCGCAATACCGCGATACCCGGCAAGCCATCGAAAACATCCGTCTGCTTGCGCCTACCGGCGAGCGCGTGGCTCTCGACCAGCTCTGCAAGATACAGACCATGGATGGCGCCTCGGAGATCTACCGGGAGGAGAACTCGCGCTATGTGGCCCTCAAATACAGCGTGCGCGGGCGCGACCTGGGCAGCACGGTCGAGGAGGCCATCGCCAAAGTGAACCGGCGGGTCAAGCTGCCGGAAGGCTACCGCATCAGTTGGGCCGGCGAGTATGCCAGCCAGCAGCGCTCGCAAAAGCGCCTGGCGGTGGTGCTGCCGGTCACCATTTTGGTGATCTTCATCATTCTTTACACCATGTTCCACTCGTTTAAGTGGGGAGCGCTGATGATGGCGAACATCGCCATGGCGCCGCTGGGCGGGCTTCTGGCGCTGCTGGTCACCGGCACGCATTTCAGCGTTTCATCGGGGGTGGGATTCCTGGCCCTGTTCGGCGTGTGCGTACAGACCGGGGTGATCATGCTGGAGTACATCAACCAGCTCCGCGCGCGCGGCCACTCGGTGGTGGATGCGGCCGTCGAAGGCGCGGTTCTGAGGCTGCGGCCCATCATGATGACCACGCTGGTCGCCACTCTGGGGCTGCTGCCGGCGGCGCTCTCGCGCGGCATCGGGTCGGATTCGCAGCGGCCCTTCGCCATCGTGATCGTAGGCGGCCTGATGCTGGCCATGGTAGCCAACGTCTTCCTGCTGCCCACCTTGTACGTCTGGGTGGCCGGCGAGGGGGATGTGCTGCCCGAGGCCGAAGCCAGTTTCCAAGAGCACGAATAGCCGCGGCCCGAGTCTATTTCGGAAGTTCGGGATCTTTAGCTCCGTTGGGCTGTTGTATAATCCAACTGGGAGTATGTACGCATGCGTCCTCCGGACGTACCCGAGCTGCTGATTGCCGCGCTGCTCTTGGGGGCGGTCGTGTGGGCTATGTACAATTGGTCGCGTCGCAACACCGAAGCGTCCAAACAGAAATAGCCTGGGATCGCCACCGATGGAGTCTCGCCAATACGACGCCGTTGGCGTTGGGGGGCGGAGCTTGCCGGGTTGTGGGGTCTCGAGCCTATCGCTCCCAGTGCACCCGTAAACTCGCTACGGAAACGGGGCCCCGGTCGCGATTGTAGGCTGGATTCGCGACGTGTTGGTAATCCAGGGTGAAAGTCCACTCCCGCAGGGCGTGCCAGGCGTAGTAAGCTTCCGCGATCGATTCCGGCCGGTAATTCAGCCGTCCGTCACCGATGATGAATCCCAGACCTCCGGCGGCCAGAAAACTCCGGTCGTCACCGGAGAGGTAGTTTTGCACGACCGCCGCCCCGATGTTGTCTCCGGGCCGTCTCCACAACCGTCCGGGTACCGATATCCCTCCGCTCACGGAACGGTCGATTTGCGTAAACGCCCAAGCCTCGGTCTTGCCGTCGCTCCATCCATAGCGCGCAAAGGCCCCAATGCCCTTTGCAATTTCCTGCTCGAGATTCAGGCCGAAGCCGTATTTTTTGGTGCCGGGCCGCCGGGTAGCCGCGAGATCCGTCCCACCGTCCGGAAGCATCGCATCGCGGAACGTGCCGGCGCGCTCGCGGTTTAGGAAGCCGAGAATCCGCAGCGCGCCGTCATGCCGCATTGGCCGGAAGCGGCCTTCCCATTCCACGGCCTCGCCCCGGTTCTTGGCGAGGCGCGTGTCTAAAGTAGGACCGTTCGCCTCGGTGGGCTCCATTACGCTGGCGGCTCGCAACGACCAATCGCGCATGGTCAGTTCCTGGATGGTGCCGATGGTGTAGCCGCGCACGTCCGCCGGATAGTCCCAGGCGCCGTTCGACATGAGCGCCCAATTCATGAACTGGCGCCGGGGGTCGTGACTGTAGGAGTTATTGTCGAAATAGTCCGTCAGGGCGAATTTGCCGGTGACCGTCGTAAACCGGCAGACCGGCAAGGACCCAGCCAGTTGATTGGGGCCATCCTCAACAGCCTGGGTTTCGCTGCCGATAGCCCAGGTGTTCCGAATGAAGCCGCGCGCGGGATAGAGAGTCGGAGTCGCCTGAGACACTCGCGGGATCTCGCCGTTGGTGAAGCCGGCGATTCCCGTAACCTGTCCGAACCCCTTGCCGCCGGCATCTTCCGGGTTGAAAACCAGCTCGGTCCAGGAGTTCACGCGATAAACCAGAAAGATAGTCGCGGTAAGAGAGACCCGGCTCTCAGGGTGTGAGGGAAGACTGTTTTCTCCCTCGTACAAAGATGGGAAGGACCCGTGGTGTTGACCGATCGAGGTTGCCTGGAAATGAATGCTCCACCGCTCGGTTGAGGGGCTTTCGGAGTCGTCCTGTGAATGGGCGGCGATCCCGGCACACAGGGCACCGCAGATCAGCAAGATGAGTTGACGGTTCACGGGTTTTCCTCCTTCCTTTAGACAAACTTCGAGCGGATCTCATATGCCTGCGCCGGCGCTCGCCGGAGCGCGCGGCCCGAAACTGAAATGATTAAACCGGCCTACGCGTGATGGCCGAACAAACCGGCCAGGTCCAAAGCATGGTACAGCACGAGCAGCATCATCAATACGAGGTAGGCCCGCAGGCTCACCAGCGAGATCCGCACGCTCAAGGTCATCGGCATGGGGCCGAGACCATCGGTATCGACTTTCTCTTCCGGAACGTCGTCCAGCGGGTGAATGACAATGAAACGGTTCTCCAGCTCATTTACTTCGAGCGAATTCATCGTGGTAGCCATGTTCATTTCTCCTTCATGCGCCCGCCCTCAAGAGGCCGGGAAGAGGTTCGGGGCCGCCACCTGCGCGGCCAGAATCAAAGACAAGGCGAACAGGACGATGATGATGGTCCAGTTCACCACGTTGTTCCAGGGCTTGTTGGCGTACGCGCCCAGCAGTTCTTTGTCGTTCAGCAGCAATTGCAGGAAGATGATGGCCGAAGGCAGCATCACACCCGCCAGTACCTGCACGCTCAAGATGATCAGTTGCAGCGGCGCCTTGGGAACCAGCACCGCTCCCGCCGCGATCGCGACGCATAGCGCATAGATGCCGTAAAAGCCCTTGGCCTTGCGAAACGGCAATTCCAGGCTATGGGGCCATCCCCTCACTTCGCCATAGGCCCACGCGCTCGACAGCGAAATGGCCGTCGCGCCCAGCACGGCCGCGTTGATCATCAGCAGCAGAAGGGCGCTGCGGAAGAACCAACCGGCGAGCGGCATCAGGTTATTGGCCATCCTGGCCGGATCTTCGAAAGTGAATCCGTGAATGCGCGAGTAGTTGCCCGCGATCAGCATGCACCCGGCGACCGCGATGGTCATACACGCTCCCAGGAACGTGTCCAGCCGCGCCCAGATTATGTCGGCGTAGCGGAGCCTCTTGTCGGCGATGCAGCTTTGCTGAAAGAAAAGCTGCCAGGGAGCTACCGTGGTTCCCACGATGGCGATCACCATGAACGTCAGGTCGCCCGTCAGCCCGCCTGCTGGGACGCCGGGGACGAGGCCTCGCGCCATATCCGCCAGGGGCGGGTGCAGCTTCCAGGCCAAGTACAGCCAGACCAGATCGAGCAGGCAGAGCGCCACCGTGATCCGCTCCCAACGCCGGTAGCTCCCCGTCACGGCAATCGTGATCAAGGCGGCAGCCGCGACCGGCACGCCGAAGCGGGGATCGATCCCAAGGTTCGAGCACGCCAGGTCGATGGCGGCGAACTCGGTCACCAGCGTCAGGAAATTCACCAGCTCCAGATCGGCCAGAGAGAA
Source organism: uncultured Solibacteraceae bacterium (assembly GCA_964427655.1). Taxonomy (GTDB): domain Bacteria; phylum Acidobacteriota; class Terriglobia; order Bryobacterales; family Bryobacteraceae; genus CAVQNQ01. The sequence continues at coordinate 41,851 of CAYRWE010000013.1, forward strand.
CAGCCCCCACCATTTGCCGAACCGCTGGTAGATCATCGCGGCATGGCCCTTGCCGGTGGCAATCCCCAGTCGAACTACCATCTCCTGAATGAAGTAAGTTACCGGAAGTAATAAGAGGACCACCCACAACAAATGAGTGCCATACTGCGCGCCCGCCTGGATATAAGTAGAAACGGCGCCGGCGTCGTTATCCGCCACCATGACGATCAGGCCAGGCCCAAAGACCATCAGGAACGTAAGGAGATGAAATGCCCACCTGGATTTGACGACCCGCCCGCGGACAGGCGCGATTTCCGTCTCCATGCGGGGAGCGGGTGTCGTCAGCGTCTTACCGTTCATTGAGGCACCTCCTTTCCGGCCTCCAAAGACAAAAGGAGACCCTTCCGGCTCGCGGCGGAGTCTGCTGCCGAGGACGGTATTTACAATCCTGTTGGAGATGTCGAAGGAGAAACTACCCGCTCCGGGTCCCGGAGCGTTTTCCCTTCAGCCCTCCGCGTTCACCACCATATGTTGTGGAAGAAGCGGCGGCCGAGGAGATAGCTGGAAGGCTACCTGTTTACCGCCGGAACTTCCACGGCACGCCGCCCGAATCGGGGGGCGAATCGTCGATCGGTTCCATATACCTTTCTGGAGACGAGTCGAAGCTCAGGAGGGAAACAAAAAGCCATTCCCTCCCGGCGGAAGAAATGGCCAACTATC
>CAYRWE010000014.1:0-42309 GCA_964427655.1 uncultured Solibacteraceae bacterium
CTCTGTTGTCTCAAGACTTAGCCGTCCTGTGCACACACACTTCGGAATTCAGGCTGAGTGGAGAGCGTGCCTGCGAACCTAGCCGGCCGGGAAGCGGATACGAAGAGATGCGCCGGCGCGGCGTTTCAGAGGCGAGAATCGGAAAGCGGAGGATGAGCTGGGGGGCGGCGAGTGAAAAACCGGACGCCCGGGGCGTGCCGAATCGACCGCGCCCCCCCGAATTACACGGGTCAACCGGCCTGCGCGGTGACCGTCCGGAGGGAGCGGAGCCGCCCGGAAGCCGCCTCGAAGATCTCCGCTAGCGGCGTTTCGGAGGTGAAAAGCGAAAACTGAGTAACGCTGGCCGTGGGGGGGACGCCTTGACTTTAGGAGAGCACCATTTTAGCATTTGTCACAGCTAGGCAACTTCTCTTGTTTCGCAATTCCGTGGCACGCGGATCGGCGCGCCGGGGTCTGAATTTGGATCGGAGGCATTATGGAAAGACGAGATTTTCTGAAGTCCGCGGGAGCCGGGGCGATATTTACCGCGGTCTCCGCACAACGGGTTATGGGAGCCAACGACAGGCTGCGAGTCGGCCTGATCGGATGCGGAGGTCGCGGTACTTTCGATACGCGATTGATGCGCGGAACTCCCGAGGATATCCAGGCCGTCGCGCCGGAGAATTACCATGACGGCAATATGGATCCGCGCTTGAAGGAGCCACGCAACGTAGAGATCGCGGCCCTGTGCGACGTATACGGCACCCGCCTGGACGCGGCTAAGCAGTGGGCGCCGCAAGCCAAGACGTACAAGGAATTCCGCGACCTGCTGGCGGATAAAGACATCGACGCGGTGGTCATCGCGACACCGGACCACTGGCACGCACAGATGTTAATCCTGGCCTGCGAAGCCGGCAAGGACGCGTATTGCGAGAAGCCGGTGTTCTACCGCTTGGGCGAAGGCAAGGCCATGATCGAAGCGGTGCGCCGCAGCAAGCGCATCGTGCAAATCGGAACGCAGCACCGCTCGGCGGACCACATCGCCGAAGCCGCGCAGATCGTGCAGAGCGGCAAGATCGGCGAAGTGCATTTCGTGCGCGTGTGGAACTACATGGGGATGGCCTACGGCAACCCGCCGGTACCGGACAGCGAGCCGCCCGCCGATCTCAATTGGGACGAATGGCTGGGGCCGGCTCCGATGGTGAAGTTCAACCGCAACCGGCTGGGCTATCGCGCGTTCATGGAATACACCAACGGCCTCATCACGGACTACGGCGCCCACCGCTTCGATACGGTGAACCAGGTCATGGGCGAGACGGTTCCGACGAAGGTTTCCTCCTCCGCGGTACGCTTCAATAAGACCCGCGCGGGCGACATCTACGACTTCCAGCAGGCCACCTACGAATTCCCGAACTACATCCTCTCTTACGAAGCCTCCAACTGCAATGGCCACGGCTTGGGAGGCCGCACGGCGGGCATGCGCTATTACGGCATGATGGGCTCGGAAGACCGGCCCCACGGCATGGCGTTCTATGGCACGGAAGCCTCTCTGTTCGTGGACCGCATCGGCATGGAGTTGTATCCCGAGCTTCGTATGCCGAAAGGCGCGGACGGCCCAACCGGCCGCGGCCGGGGCATGCGTCGCGGCATGACGTTCGTGCCGACCATGGACAAGATGATGAAGAACGAGGACGAACCCACGCCTCTGCACACCAAGAACTTCGTGGACTTCGTGCGGAACCGCAAGGATCCGTTCTGCAACATCGAAGTCGGCGTGCGGGCCACCACAGTACCGTGCATCGGCAACGTGGCCTACTGGACCGGCGGCAAGCTGAACTGGGATTCCGAAACCCGCAAGTTCAAGGAAGCCGACGCTAACAAGTTCCTCTTCAGGCCCTACCGCAAGCCCTGGGACCTGGTGAAGGCCGGCTAATTCCCCAGCGCACGCTCCGGCGTTCCGGGGCGTGCGCCATTCTTCGAGGTTCCCTCTTGAAAGCTCCCAAAATCGGCTTCATTACGTGTGTTCATCCCATCTATAGCTTGCCGGCCGTGATCCAGCACCGCGATAACGCGGTAGCGGGGCTGCGGGCGGCGGGCTGCGAGGTGGTCATCCCCGAGAGCGCCCGCGATTCGCGGGATGTTCCCGAGATCGTCGCCACTTTGAAGCGGGAGGATATCGACCTGCTGGTGTTCTTCTTCTGCACGTGGGTGGCGGAGGAGATCACGCTGGCACTGGCGCGGGAATTGGAGACGGTGCCCCTGCTGCTGTGGGCGCTGCCGTATTTCGACAAGACCATTCCCATGCCCTCGCCCATGACCGGGCTGACCGCCACGGGCTGCAACATCCGGCGGATGGGCCGTTCGTTCCTGCACCGCGTGGGGCCGGCGACTGCCGAGCATACGCGCGCGGTAGCCCGCACGGCGGAGATCGCGGCCACCGTGAAGGGATTGCGTCAGACGCGTTTCGGGATGATCGGGACGCAATGCCCGGGCATGATCGATACCGGCTGCGACGAATCCCTGCTGCAGCGTTGTCTGGGCGCGACGGCCGTGCACCGCGACATCGATAACCTGCTGCGCGCCGGCCAGGAGAGTTCGCCGGAAGAGGCACGCGAGCTGGCCGTGCAGTTGGTGGAGCGCGTGGGCTCTAGCGAAGTGGCGATCGAGACCGTGGCGGATCAACTGCGGCTCTATCTGGGAATGAAATCGATGGTGGAAGCCGATCGCATGGACGGTTTCTCGGTACGCTGCTGGCCGGAGCTGCGCGATCACCACAAGTCTCCCATCTGCCTGACCCTGTCGCAGATGGCCGAAGCCGGGGTTCCAGTGGCCTGCGAAGCCGATCTGACGACCCTGGTGACCTGCTACATTTTGACCCGGCTGGCCAGCCAGCCCAGCTATAGCGTGGAGATCACTGGTTTTCTGGAAGAGGATGGCGCGCTGCAACTGGCGCACTGCGGAGCGGCGCCCATCTCGATGGCCGGCGATCCGAAGAACGCCAGCATACGGGGCCACATGCGCACGGGAGCCGGAGCGCTCATCGAGTTCGGATTCAAACCCGGCACCATCACCTTAGCCAAGTTGTTGCGCCCCGAGGGAGACCGGCTCAGGATGCTGGTGGGCCGCGGGGAAGTTATCCCCACGGCGCCCGGAACTCGCGGCAGCGTAGCCACAGTTCGCGTAGAGCCATCGCCCGAAGGTTTCCTCGAGATTATGTTGCAAAATGCCGTGGAGCACCACCTGGTGCTGATTTACGGCGATTGGACGCGAGACCTGGTGGAATTCGCCGGGCTGGCGGGTATAGACTGCATCGACGCCTTGCGACGTTGACCGGGATTGCGGCGATTGCGCCGGTATCCCGGCAGATCCCAAGCTACGTTCTCATAGATCTCATCTTCGGGATCGAAATCCAAAGGCCAAAACCTGCTTGTATCCATAAATTCGACCTGCTGGAGCCTCTGAGGGGAACATCTTCATTGTAGCACCGTGCGCTTTAAATCAGGTTGCGTACAAGTTACAGATAACACGGAAGATATTTTGGTTTGCGAGAGCGGCAAATCGGAGATGCAGCGCTTTCCGGGGCTAGGGCTTCAGCTTCTCGGTCCAGTTGGTCACCACGGTGATGGGCGAAGAACTGGACCACTCGAGCGGCAGATTGACCAGGAAGCGCTGGCCGTCGCGGGACACATCAAAGAGGTTCCAGGTGCGCGGGGCAGGACGGGTCTCGAACAGAAGGCGCGGCGCGTCGAACTGGAACTCGGACCCCACGGGATGCACGCGGGCGCTCATCATACGTCCGCTGGATGTCATATAGATCAGCTCGCCGGCATCCGTGCTCCAGCGCGGTAGCCCGCCGCCATCCGGGGATACCTGCCAGCGGCGCTTGGTATCCGACGAATGGGGATCGAACGCCTGCACGTAGACCTGGTTCACGCCGGATTCGTCGGACTGAAAGACCAGCCAGCGGCCGTCCGGCGAGAGCGCTCCGTAAGATTCCGAAACCACCGTATCCAGGATGGGCGTGGCCCGGCGCTCGGCCAGAGCCAGCGTCCACACATCCGCCTTGGTGCTGTCGGCGAGCGATCCGAAGAGGATAAACCGGCCGTCGTGCGACCAGTCCGTGGGATATTTCGGGAAAGGACTCTTGTACAGCAGTTCGGGCTTCCCGGCGGGGGTAGCGGCTTGCGTGAAGATGTCGAGGCCGCCCTCCTGGCTGCTGAAGAAGGCGACGCGCGTTCCATCCGGCGACCAGATGGGAGACCCTTCATGGGCCGGCGTGAAGGTGAGCTGGGTGGCGGCGCCGGTGGAGGGGACAATCCAGAGGTTGGCGTGCCGGCTGTCGTCCGCCAGTCTGGCCGCAACGGCGCGGGTGCCGTCAGGCGAAATGCGCGGCGGTCCCCATTCGCCCGGTTCGCTGGGCACGCCCAATGGCTTCCCGGTACGGTCCATCCAGACCAACTGGCGTGTGGAACGCACGCTGCTCTGGTAGGCCAGGACCCCGTTGGCGGAAACCGACACGGGCGCCAGCGAGAGGCTGCGAACCGCCCCGATATCCGGCGCCAGCGTGAAGGGATCTCCCACAGCGGCCATTTTGGATGCATTGAAGCGGCGGGCCACCAGGTCGCGGTCGCGCAAATACAGAAGATAGCCATCTCCGGAGCGACCCACGGGAGGCGAAAAAACCGCATTGGTATCGGCGGCGAATATGAACTGGTGGTCCGGGCGATCCAGCGCCCCGGCATAGATCCCCGTGGTTTCGGCGACGTCGGTCAATCCAAAGAAGATGAAGTGCCGGCCATCGGGCAGAAACTGGGGCCACAGGTGCGCGTGCTCGGAGCGGGAGGCGTCCAGCTTGGTATAAGGCCGCGGCTGGCCGCCTTGCGCGGAGACCCGGTATAGTCCGCCGTTCAGGTCGGGCGCGAAAAGGATGGTGCCATCGGAACTCCAGGCACCGCCGCCGGCCATGGCTTCAACCGGGCAGACGATTTCCGGCGTGCCCGGGCCGCCCGCCTCAGTGCGCACACGGACGCGCTTCAGCGAGCGATTGGCGAAGAAGCCGAGGGATTGGCCGTCGGGCGACCAGAAGGGCGCGACACCGCCCTCGGTACCCGGAATCACGGTCGCAGCGAGTTCGTCCAGAGGCCGCAGCCAGAGCATCCGCTGGCCTTCGGCGGCGATGGCCGAGAACGCCAGATATCGGCCGTCGGGTGAAATGGCGGGCGTTCCCGGATAGCTGGTATACTCGGGCGCGGTAACGGCAAAACGCATCACCGCGGGTGCGGGCTGGCGGGTCAGGTAGAGAACTCCGGCCACCGCCATGGCTACCAGGGCCGTCGCCAGCAGTACAATCGCGGCAATGCGCCATAGCCGCGTTTTATTCGGCGCCGCCGCCGGCTGGGGAGCGCTATTGCCGTTGGCCGCCGGCCGCAGCGCGGTATTGCGGCCCTTGTGCATCAGCTCGTGGGCGCGTTGCTCGGCGGCCCGTGCCAATTGGCCGGCCAGTTTCAGCTCGACCACCGCATTTTGGACGCGTTGCCGCCGCTGGACCTGGTCCTTGACCAGGCATCCGGCGATCACCCCCTCCATGGCCGCATACACGGGCGACCGCCCCATCAGGGCGACCGGCGGTTTCAAGAGGATGGCATTATCGAGGTCGCCGCCCTCTCCGGGAAAGGCACGCCGTCCCGCGGCCATCTCGTACAATATGGCTCCGAAGGCGAAGATGTCGCTGCGCCAGTCCGGCTCCAGGCCGCGAACCTGTTCCGGAGAGCGGTACGGCAAGGCGTGGGAATCGTCACCGCCCGGCGGAGGGATAATGCGGGCGCCCTGGGTGGTTAGCAGAATCGTGGAGGGCGAAAGCGCGCCGTGAACGCGGCCGCGGGAATGGGCTTTGGCCAGCTCGGAGCCGATTTCGATGGCGTAACGCAGAACGGCGGACGGCGTGAGCGTGCTGTGCCCCATACGGATGGACAGCAGTTCACCCTTGACCGGCTCGCCGTTTACGAAATCGCGATCCTGCTCGCCCGTTTGCAGCACTCGATTGCTCCGGCCGGTCGTTGGGCGCTCGAGCGCGCGAGGCCGGCCTTGCAATCACAATCCTACTCTCGGGCAAGGGCTGGCTACAATTCGGCCACTGGATAGCAGAGTCCTGGTTGTACTACCCGGCCGGAGAAGCGCGCCGCTTTACACGCCCACGAGTTTGCGGCCGTGCTCCCAGAGGTCGGTAGCTTCGTCCACCACGTGGCGGCTCTCCTCGTAGATGTTCTTGACCCGCTCGACGATGTCGCGGCTCACCTCGGCCAGGTCGCCGGAACGGTTGGAAATGCGCTTGGCGACATCCTTGGCCGAATCCCAACGGGTGGTCTTTCTGCGGCTCAGGGCGATACCGACGCCGATGGCGGCACCGATCGCGATGCCGATCCAGATCTTCTTGGCGTTGCCGCCATTCTCTTGTTGCGTGTCCGAATCCATGGTCCCAAATTCCCCCACTCACAGTGTAACGGCGGGGTGGCCCGTGCACCGCCCCGAAAGCGCCGCCCGCGTAAGGCTTCGCACAGGCTTGGGGGAAGGTTGGTGAAAGGCCGCACGGGCGCACGTTAATTTCAGGCCCGGATATCCGGAGCGCACCCCCCTATTGACACCGGTCTCTCCCCGTGTACAATCCTAGGGTGGGGATAATTTGACAACGAAAGTGGCGCAAAATGTTTAAATCCAGGAAATCGCGGCCGGACGCCTCCCCGGAAGAGCAAGGCCACAACAGCAGCGAAGTCGCCCGTATCTGCGGGGTGAGCCTCCGCCAGTTGCAGTGGTGGGACGAGCGCAAGGTGGTCTCCCCCCGTCAGCACGGCCACCGGCGCATCTACCTGCCGGAAGAAGTGGTGGAGATTTCGGTGATCGCGGAGCTGCGGCGCAAGGGATTTTCGCTGCAAAAGATCCGCCGTGTGATGCGCTTTCTGCAACGCGACATGGGCCGGCGGCTGAGCGAGGCGCTGTCTTCGTCGTCGGACGTTCACCTGCTCACAGACGGCAAGTCCATTTATCTCGAAGAAGCTTCCACCCGCATCATCGATCTGCTGAAGAACGCCCGCCAGCCCATGTTCCTGGTTTGCGTGACGGACCAGGTGAAGCGCCTGGCGGCGGCCGCCGAGCGCAAGCCCGCCCGATCCGAGACGGGGGCGGCCGCGCGCAAAGCCCGGGCCGTCTGAGGGCCGTTCCGGCCCGTACGGCGCGGGGCCGCACCCGCTATCGAAAGCACCCCGCCAGCGAGTATGATAGATGCCAGGGGCGTCCATCTCTCGCCGTTGGGGCGATACCATGAAGACCAATCGGAATCTCATCGTCATTGCGATCGTCGCCGCGGCGGCCGTACTGGCTCCGCGCTACGGTCCCGGAATCCACGCACGCGCCGCCACCGCCAGCGGAGACGAGCTGGACCGCAGCATCCACGCGGTAGCGGCGGCCTACGCGCTGATCGAACAGAACTTCGCGGACGTGGTTTCCCCGGAGCGGGCCTTCTACCAGGGGGCCATACCGGGCATGCTGCACACGCTCGATCCGCATTCCAATTTCGTGGACCCCGCCGAATACCGTGAAATGGAGCGGCGCCAGCACGCGCAGTATTTTGGCGTGGGCATGGAAATCTACATGGATGGCCCGCGCGTGGTGGTGATGCGGCCGCTGCCGGGTTCGCCGGCCTTGAGCGCGGGTCTGCGGCGGGCCGACATTATTGTGGGTGTGGGCGATAAGGATGTCACGGGACTCGATTCGGCGGCCGTGGCCGATCTGCTGCGCGGCCCGCGGGGCACGCAGGTGAAAGTGACGGTGCGCCGCGAGGGCGCGCCCGATCCCATCGCGGTGACCATCACCCGCAGCGAGATCGGCACCACGGCGGTGGACACGTTTCCGGTGAAGCCGGGAATCGTCTTTCTGCGCGTGGACACCTTCGAGGCCTCCAACATCGGCCGCGACGTGGAGACGCGCTTGCACCAACTGGGCGAGGAGAACGTCAACGGCCTGATTCTGGATTTGCGCGGCAACCTGGGCGGGCTGGTCAACGAGGCGGTGGCCCTGGCGGGTCGCTTCCTGCGCACCGGCCAGACTGTGGTGTCGCATCGCGGCCGCGCCGAACAGGAGCAGGTGTTCCGCGCCAAGGGGCAGCCGCTGGCGCAGAAGTACCCGGTGGTGGTGCTGGTGGATCGCCAGTCGGCTTCGGCTTCCGAGATCGTCTCGGGCGCGCTGCAGGATCACGACCGCGCCTGGATACTGGGCGAAACCACTTTCGGCAAGGGGCTGGTGCAGGCGCAGTTCCCGCTGGCCGAAGGGGCCGCGCTGCTGCTGACCATCGCGCACTACTACACGCCCAGCGGCCGACTGATCCAGCGGGATTACGAGCATCAGTCGTTCCTCGAGTACTACTATTCGCGCCCCAGCGATACGCAGAACAGCACCAACGACGTGAAAGCCACCGATAGCGGCCGCAAGGTCTACGGCGGCGGCGGCATCACGCCCGATGAAAAATACGCGCCGCCACAGTTCAACGTGTTCCAGCGCCGCGTGGGGCCGATCGTGAACACGCCCAACGCCTTTTACCACTTCGCTTCAATTTACTTCGGCGCGGACCAGCCCAAGCTGCCGGCCGGCTGGCAGCCCGACGACCAGGTGCTGGGGCGCTTCAAAGAGTACCTTCGCTCGAAGCAGGTTCCCTTTACCGACGACGAGTTCGCGGCCAACCGGCAGTGGATGCGCGACCAGCTTCGCTGGGAGATGTACATTCGCGCCTTCGATAAGGAAACCGCCGATCAGGCCATGTGGCAGAGCGATCCCGAGGTCCAGAAGGCCATCGAGAGTCTGCCCAAAGCGCAATCGCTGTTGCAAGCCGCGCAGCGCGTGCTGGCGCGGCGCGCGGCGCGCTAATCCCCGGCGGGGATCTCGAAATCGACCAGTTCCTGGCGGAAGCCGCGCGTTCGCCAGGCTCCGAACGCGATGCCACTGAGCATCCAGACAGCGCCGGCCAACCGCGCGGTGCGGCCCAGATTGAGCCACAACACCAAACAGATGGCGAAGCCCAGTGCCGGCGCCAGCAGGTTGGCCAGCTTTTTCTCCGGCGCGCGCAGATAGTAGCGCACCAGCGCGGCCGCATTCACGCCCATGAAGGCGATCAGCGCGCCGAAATTGACCATTTGGGCTCCCAGGTCGAAATCTATCACGAAGGCCCCAATCAGGCTCACCGCGCCCACAAACAACACATTGTTGCGAGGCACGCGCCAGCGCGGCTCGATGGCGCCGAAAAACGACTTGGGCAGCGCGCCGCTGCGTCCCATGCCGTAGAGCAGCCGCGACGCACCGAGCTGCGCGCCCATGCCGGAACCGAAATTCGCCACCAGCAGCGTGAAGCCGACCACCGCGAATAGCGGCGTCCAGGTGCGCCCGGCCACGTAGACGAACGCGGTGGTCTGGTCCGGAAAAGGCTGCGAGGCCGGCCAGACCAGTTGCGCGGCATAGACTTCCGCCGCCGACAGGATGCCGATCGCCAGACACGTCAGCACGGTGGCCAGAAAGATGTTGCGGCGCGGGTTCTCAGCTTCTTCCGAGAGCGTCGAAATGCCGTCGAATCCGATGTAGGTCAGCACGGCAATGGACGTCGCGCCCAGGACCGCGCCGCCGCTGAAGGTCGCGGGATCGTAAAAAGGCCGCGTGAAGAAGGCCGCGGTGTGCGGGTGGCCCACAATAAAGCGCGCCGCGGCCGCGAAGAAGACCACGATCACGGCACTCATCCCGGCGGCCAGCGCCGTATTGATGCGCGCCGAGGTGCGAATTCCGCGCACGTTCAGCCAGGTAAAAAGCAGGGCGATGAAGATGGCCCATGCCCAGTAGGGAATCGCGGGAGCAAAAACATGCGCCTGCCGGCTCACCCACACGATGCAGATGATGGGAATGAGCATGTAGTCCATCACCATGCCCCAGCCCGTTATGTATCCCAGGGCCGGATGAATCTCCTGGCCGACATAAGTGAAGGCCGAGCCGGCACTCGGGTAAGCGCGCGCCATTCGCCCGTAGCTGACGGCCGTGAACAGCATCGCTACCATGGCGATGAGAATGGCGGTGACCACGTGTCCGCGGCCGCTATCGCTCAGCACGCCATAGACGGACATCGGCGCGGTGGGCTGGATTACGACGACGCCGTAGAGAACCAGATCCCAAAGGCTAAGCGCGCGGCGCAGGTGCGGCGTGTCGGTCTCGGCCACGGAGGACAGACCTCGATTGTGACACACCGGCCAACTGCATCCGAGGCCTATCGAGCGTTGGGCGAGCCGTCCGTACGGTGGCCGCGCGGACCGATCCACGAGCCGTCATCGGTATCGAGCGGCTCCATCCAGCGCAACTGGCGCTCCACATCCGCCGCCAGGCGATACTTCTTCTGCACCTGCGCGATTTGGGTGCCGCGGAGATCGATCTTCGACAGATCGTAATTGCCGAGTCCCGCCTGCCCGCAGTAGCGCAGGTAGCCGACCCAGTTGGGATCGACCCCCATGCACTCCACGCCCACGCGGTCGGCAGCCACGAAATCCGTGGACGCGATGGCCAGCTTCGAAGACACGGGTGTGCCTTGCGCCGGCCCGTTGCCTTCCATGCCCTCGTGCCCATCGATCACAGCCAGGCCCCAGTGGGGCTGCAGCGACTGCGCCGTGGCCAGCATGTTGTAGTGGATCAGGTGGAAGCCAGCATGGTAGGAGCTCTTGTGATTGAATTTCTCGGTGCCCTTGGGAGCCGTGTGCAGAGGCGCGCCCAGCACCATGTTCTTTATGGAGATAGTGACCACAGCATAGTTGTGCGACTTCAACTGCGCCGCGCCGATGATGAACGCTTCGGGGTCGAACAGGCGCGCCGCCAGACGGACGGCCACCGGGTGCGCGTCCTGATCGAGCAGCCCCTGCGTAACGAATTTGCCTTCCTGGTTGAAATCCACCAGTTCGATGTTGTGCGGCTTGTACTCCTTCACCACGTCCGGATACTTGAAATTCTCGAAGCCATCGAACGTATTGGCGCCGGCCGATTCGCCGATCGCAATCGGCCCTTTGAAGCGCGGCGCCAGGTAATCGAGAATCCCGCGCAGGGCATCCGCGTGGGTGCAGGCCAGTTGGTTCGTAACGGCGACGTCGTTAGGTTTGATGAGGACGCGCTTATGGGTTTTCAACTGCGGGCGTATCTGGTCGTCGATCGCCATCAGGGCGTTGTAGACGGTCTTACGCCGGTCGTCGCCGCTGGTCAGCGCCACGGTCGATCGGGGTTTGAATTCCTTGACGGGTACCGATGCTATGGGAACCGCTTCCGACTGCGCGCGCAGTTGGGCCGACGTCAGCAGGGCGCCAACGCCGGTGGTCAGGAAATTGCGCCGGCTGAAATAAAGCCGCATAGGGCCTCCTTATCCGAAAAATGACGCGGAACTCTTTTGGGCAAGTATACACCTGGAGGAGTACGCACCTGCAAGCCGATTGGGACAGGAGCTAGAGGTGACACATGCCACCCTCAGGTTTCAGTGAAGTCCGCGCTGAGGGAACTGCCGTTGGCCGTTCTGGAAAAAATCTGGCGTGTCTCGACGCTGCTGGCGGGGATTGTCCGGAGGCAGGGCACACGCTGATTTCGGACCGCAGGATGAGTTTGACAGGCTAGCTTTCTCTATTGCATGGCGGTAAACCCATCTTCGATATCGTTCATGTCGATGCCGAGCTCATCTAGCCGGCCCTTCCTTTCGTGGCTGAGGCGGCGATCAATTACCATAAGCACAATCCCGAGTACAGTCGCGAAAACAGTTACACACCCGTAAGCAGGAATAACCCAAGTTGGTACTCCAGTGGCGCTGGCCAGTGGATATAGCGACACCATAGCTGAACCGCCGATGCCAAAAAAACAAAAGTACCACCCCGCGAGATTTGGCAGAACTTCCTTCCCGCACAGTTCAACGCTCCGTTTTAGACGTTCCCAATCAGACCTCCGAATGGCAAAACGCATCTCAGCGGCGGATTGTGGCAGCGCCACGCTGTCCGTTCGCGTGTACGTGAAGACGCCGGCCTGTAGATTTACATCGCTCACAGACCACCTCCCTGCACTGGTTCGGCCTGCACTGGTGCGGGTGGCTGCCAGCCAGCTTTAATCGCATTGATGAGAACCGTGTTTCCGCAGTTATTGCAGGTTACGACAACCAGTGGAATAACCGGAGCACCGATCACGAAAGCTCCCACAGAAAGAAACCGCAACTCGGCAAGTTGGGATTCAATGTTCCACGTATTTGTCCCACAAACAGGGCAGGTCTTTCCTCCGCGCCATTTGCTGTTCAAGAATTCGACCAGGCCCGTGTGGACAGATGCGCCTGTATTCACTATAGCCATGATGGGCCAATCATACCGCACAGGAAGAAGTTACGCTTTTGGCAACGTTGGAGCCTTCTGCCTATCGGATAGGGAATATCCCTGGCCTTATAGAAGACCGGAGCGAAAAAAACAACGGCTTGATTCCACGACCTTAGATCCATTGCCGGACTTTCGGAGTCGCTGAACGAGGTTCCCTTTAGGAAGACAGAAAGGCTTTCACCTCTCTGCGATTTCGGCTAAAATGGGACCCTATTATGGAGGAAGCATGGGAACCGCGAAGTGCGTACGGCTTCTAGGTCTGTTGCTCACTGCGGTTTACCAGTTGCCCTGCATGTGGGCACAGCAACCAGACGCGGCGAAGATTTATTCCCAGTCTTCAAAAAGCGTACTGCTGATCTTCGTAAAATCCGCCGACTCAAAGGTTGTGGCCCAAGGGACAGGGTTCTTGGTCGAGGGCGGAAAGATCATCACCAACAACCACGTGGTCCGAGGAGGGACTGCGTTAATCGATCTAGGTGGCGTGAGAATCCCAGCCGCACTGGAAGCATCTGACGATCTGAACGACATTGCCGTTTTGACGGTGGCGGCGGAAATCTCTGCCGAGCCACTGGTCCTTGCCGACAAGATTCCTCCTCCAGGCACCAGTGTTTTCGCCATCGGGAATCCTCGTGGGCTGGAGAAGACAATTAGTAGCGGCGTTCTTTCAGGTGTGCGCACCGTCGGCAAGCGAGAGCTCATCCAGATCACGACCCCAATCTCCCCCGGTTCGTCTGGTGGCCCCGTCTTTGATGCTTCCGGCAAAGTCATCGGCGTCACCGTCGGCAGTATCGAGGAAGGGCAGAATCTAAACTTCGCCGTGCCAGCGGCTATCGTCATCAAACTATTGCGAGGCCAGTCTGTGCAGTCTGCCGACTTCTCTACACTTGTGGACATGGCCCAATCACTCGTTGAGAAGCGTAAGACTCTGCAATATTCTGTTGAGGCCAACTCCCCATTTCAGAAGAATCAAGACGAAATCAGAGCTGCGTTTTCAACCGCCATTGAACGCGCGGGTAAGGATGACGTAGCGGTCTTGCTCCGCATTTCTGACGGCCTCTCGGCATCTTTCTTTTTCCCAGGCGAGCTGGACCTTGCGGTGTCAGCGGCTGAACGCGCGATCCGACTGGCACCGTCGTCGGCTGGCAGCCTTGCTCTTGCGAAGGCCCTTAATTTGAAGGCAGTTGTGCTAAGTGAGCCTGCTAATGCCGATCAAAAGAAAGCTCTTCTTGAACGTGCCGAAAAGGTGGCGCGTCAAGCTATATCCCTAACAAAGCAACCCACCGCCGAAATGTATTATTGGTTGGGTGATACGCTCGAAATGCGGGATTCTCATCAGGACGCAGATACTGCACTGCGGCGTGCTCTGGAAATGAACCACGCGACCCCCGACGCCGAGCAGCAGGCTCGCATACTTCGAGACCTAATCAGCGTCGCTGAGCGACTGAGCCGGCCCGCCGATATCGACAAATGGTTCTCTTCGCTGTCGCAGACTGGTCAGGCAAGCGCGTGGGACTGGACACAACAGGCAATGCGTCTCGATGCTGCGCGACGGTTTGCAGAAGCAGGCGAGAGTTGGCAGAAGTCCGCGGAGTTCAATCTTGCCTGGACCGACTGGTGCGAGGCGGCAGGCTCATTTGAAATGGTGTCCGGCAAGGAGGACTCGACTCTCTACACAGCTCGCCAATGCATCGCCTTGGGCGCTGGCAAGCCGAAGTCTGAGGGACCGCTATCGGACGCCCACAGTGCTGTATCTCGGGTATTGAACAACCGCGGGGTCTACGAAGAGGCTTTGAGCCACGCGAAAGAGGCCACAGTTCTCAACTCTGAAAGCGCTTCTGCATACGACCAGCAGGCCGTGGCTCTGTTGGGTCTTCATCGGAATCAGGAGGCAATCAACGCAGCGAAGCAGGCGATTCGTCTGTCAGACGGAAAATACGGCGTCATGCACTTCCACTTGGGCGACGCTTATTTCGAGACGGAGAATTGGCAGTTTGCTCTACAGAGCTATGAAAAGGCAGCGGAACTCTTGCCCAACTCCGATGCTTCAGCTTTTAACGTTGCCCTCTGCTTCAACAAGCTGGGCCTCTTCATAGATGCCGCTCAATGGTATGAGGAAGTCCTTAGGCGAAATCCCAATCGTACCGATAAGCAGGACATTCTTAGGAGAATTTCAGTCTTGCGGCAGTAGCTGTGGCTGAGCGTTCCTCCCACGCCCAGGTTCGCGACAGGTCTTAAACCGGGCCACGCGGCCGGGAATACCCCCGGATGAGGGGACAATTTCGAACGCCACTAGCCCCTATCCCTCCGCAAACCGCTTGCTTACTCGCGCGGGTCAGTTGCCTCCTACCTGCCGTTTACCACTCCGCCCACGGTGGCGGAGCCGGTTCCGCTGCACGATTCGCTGCCGTAGCGGATGAACTTCTGGATGCGCTTGCCGGTGTCCACTTCCGCCGTGTAGATGTTGCCGTGGCTATCCACGCTCACCTGATGCAGCCAGTGGAATTCGCCGATCATGCGGCCGCTGCGTCCCAACCGGCCCAGCTCCTGTAAGTTGCTCCGGTTCAGGATGTAGATCGTCATGTTGGAGTTATCCGCGACATAGAGACAACTCTGCGGCTTATCGCTCGAGAGGCTGATCGATACCGCCGTCCCGGGTATGGAGGTGTTGGTGTGTTCGCTGATGAAGCGCTCCGTGACGAAGCCGCACTTACCCGGCTCGCCGCCCGGATTGCCGCACGCCTTGCCGAGCATGGGATCGCGGGTGTCAAACACCTGCAGGCGGTCGTTGCCGCGGTCGCAGACATAGAGCTTGCCGTCATCGGCCAGCTTGACGCAATGCACGGGGTTGCGGAAGAAGGCGGGCTTGCGGCTGCCTCTTTCATAGTCCCCGATCCACGGCCCGGCGGCCGAGGGTCCGGCGTCATCGACGGGGTTATTTCCATACGCGCCAAAATGGCCGATATACTTGCCGGTCGCGGCGTCCACGATCAGGATGCGGCGGTTGCCGTAGCCATCCGAGATGTACAGACGATTCGTCCTGGGATCCACCACCATGTCGGCCGCCTGATAGAGCAGCGGCGTGCCATTGAAGCCGCCATCGGTGTCGTTGCTGTTGGGTCCCTGGGGAGTGCCGCCGACACGCAGTTTGAAGTTGCCGTCCATGTCGAACTTCAGCACGAAGCCGTCACCGCCCGTCTCGTTGGTCGTCCAAGGCGTCCGGGCGGCTCGGGACGCCGCCGCCGCGGAGTTCCCCGAAATCCAGACGTTGTCGTTCTGGTCGACATAAATGCCGTGCTCGCTGTTGGGCCATATGCAGCCGGCTTCCAGCTTGCATTTGCCGCCGATGAAGCCGGGGTCGGCCGGGCCGCCCCAGGAGCGCAGCAGTTTGCCTTCGGAATCGAACTCCAGAACGGAGGGAGCGGGTTTGCAGCAATCCGATATGGGGCCGTGGGCGCGCACCTGGCCCAGCCCGTCGATGGGCTGGCCCTTCTCGTCTTTCGCGCCGGGCAGCGGGCCTTCGAGGCCAGCCTCTTCGGGGGTCAGGGTCCGCGGCCGGTTATAGATCCACACGTGGTCATGGCGGTCGACATACAGCCCGCCGACCTGACCGAGAATCCAGCGATTGGGCAGCGGCTGAGGCCACGATGGATCGGCGACGAAACCCGGCGTATGGCCGGTCGGGGAGGCATTGTAGACGCCCGTCTGCTTGAACAGCCGCTCGAGCGCGCCATTGTTCTTGAGGATGTCGCTGTTGGTATCGGCGCTCCTGCCGGTCCCGATCAGCAATAGAGCCGGCAGCGCGGCCACCAACTTGCACCGGATCGTCATGCGCTATCTCCTCTGGACATAATAAGGGAACCGGCCGCGGCCGGGCACTCGCGCGAGCCGGCGGGATGCTAAAATTCAAGGCCGATGAAGCCTATTGCGCTGTTCGCACTCGTTTTGGCGGCAAACGCCGCGGATTATTCCGCCCGGCAAACCACGCGGGACGGAGTGGAGGTGGTGGTACTCGCCGATGCGGCCCGCCACACCGAGGTCACGATTCTGCCATCCATCGGCAACATGGCTTATGAGATGAAGGTGAACGGAAAAGACGTGCTACGCACGCCGCCGGCCAGCCTGGCCGAATTCAAAGCCAAGCCGGCTATGACGGGAATTCCGCTGCTATGGCCGTGGGCGAACCGCATCGACCGAAACTCTTATTACGCGAACGGCAAGGTTTATGCGTTCAACATGGAGCTGGGGAACGTCCACGTGGATGCAAACCAGAAGCCGATCCACGGCCTGCTGAGTACCTTCTCCGGGTGGAAGGTGGTGTCGTGCCGCGCCGATGGCCACGCGGCCGAGGTCACCAGCCGCCTGGAATTCTGGAAGTATCCGGACCTGATGGAGCAGTTTCCTTTCGCCCATACCATCGAGATGACCTATCGGCTCAAGGAGGGTGTGCTCCAGGTGGAGACGGTGCTGCACAATCATGCGGTCGAGCCGATGCCCGTGGCGATCGGCTTCCACGCCTTCTATAGGGTCAACGATGCGCCGCCCGAGCAATGGAAGATGCACCTGGGGGCGCGCGAACAACTGGTGCTGTCTCGCGAGCTGATTCCCACCGGCGAACGGATCTCCGTGCAAGCCAAGTATCCCGACCCGCTTCCGCTCAAGGGCGTGCGCTTTGACGACGTCTTCACGAACATGATGCGCGACGCGCAGGGCATGGGCGAGTTCTGGATTCAGGGTAAAACGGAGAAGGTTTCGGTGATCTACGGGCCGAAGTACGATGTCGCCGTGGTGGTGGCGGCGGATCGGGACAACGTCGTGATGGAGGCCATGTCCGCCATCACCAACGCCTTCAACCTGGCGCAGCAGGGGATCTATAAGAACCTGCAAACGGTGCCGCCCGATGGAGAATGGCGCGAGAGTTTCTGGGTCAAGCCGAGCGGCTTCTGACGGGGTGGGGCATGCTTTAGCTTGCCCATCCAACCGAAACGCAGACTTCTCACCCCGCCGCTTTCAGCCAGCCAGTATCTGGAGTGGAATCAAGATGCGGCGCCTGGAGTTCGCGATCGCCGTTAGCGGCCGGCCGTTTCACCATCTCGGGCATCCAGTGGGAAGGCGGTTGGCCCAGGGTCGCGAAGATGCCGTGAAGCGGCCGCTTCCGCGCTTGCCAGAGAAACCCGAACTGGTGTACATGTGGGTATTCGCGTTCGCTGGGAGGACCGTGTGCCCCATTCGAGAACCATGCTCAATCGCGCTGTAAGCCGTCGCGCGGCATTCCGCGGGCTGGCCGGCTTTCTCGCCGGTTCGCCTCTGCTGGCCGGACAATTGGATCCGTTTCGCGATCACAGCCGGATTCCGTCGCTGGGCGAGATGCTGGATGCCTTCGATTTCGAGCCGGTGGCCTACGCCAAGCTCCCGCGCCAGACCTACGATTTTCTTTCCTACGGCGCGGATGGCGAGTTCACGCTGCGGCGCAACCGGGAAGCCTTCGACTGGGTCGAACTGCTCCCGCGCACGCTGAGCGCGGCAGGCAAAGCCAACCCCGCGTCCACCCTTCTCGGTACGAAGCTGCCGTTTCCGATGCTCATCGCGCCCACGGCGCGCCACGTGATCTTCCACCCCGATGCCGAAACGGCCACCTACGCGGGAGCCACGGCTGCCTCCAACACGCCGCTCATCGTGAGCAACGTGGCCACCCTGCCGGTAGAGAAAATCGCGGCGGCGGCCAACGGCCCGTGGTGGTTCCAGCTCTATCCGCAGCCGGGCCCCGATTACAACCGGCAGACACTGGAAAAGGCTCAGGCGGCCGGCTGCAAGGCGGTCGTGGTCACGGTGGATCAGCAGGCTTCTTCCTACGAGCGCGCGCTGCACGACCGGAATCTGGCCACCGCGGAGGCGCCCTCGCCGGCGCGCCAGTTGAACGCGGGGGCGCCTCCCGGAAATCCGTATCGCGTCCCCGATAACCGGCTCTGGTATGAATGGAAGCTGTTCGACGACCTCCGCCCCGTCGTCAAGGTTCCCATGATCGCCAAGGGCATCGTCACGGCGGAAGACGCGCGCCTCTGCCTGCAACACGGGGTGGACGCCATTTACGTCTCGAACCATGGCGGCCGGTCTCTGGACTACGGCCCTTCCACGCTCGAAGTGCTGCCGGAAATCGCCGATGCCGTCCAGGGCCGCGTGCCGATTCTCTTCGATAGCGGGATACGCCGCGGCAGCGACATCCTGAAGGCGCTGGCCCTGGGCGCCCAAGCGGTCGCCCTGGGACGCGTGCCGCTGTGGGGCCTGGCCGCCTATGGCCCGCAGGGCGTGCAGAAAGTCCTCGAGATTTTGCAAGCCGAACTGGTTCAAGCCATGACGGCAACCGGCCGCACCACGCTGGCTTCTATCGACCGGTCCCTGGTGAAGACGGAGTTCCTATGAGCAGCGGGCAGGAATTGATTGGAGAGCCGGGGGGCCGCATCGCGCCGGCTCGCGAGCTGGTGAACACGTTCGAGTTCGAGGCCATGGCGCGCCGCAGCCTGCCCGCCGCGGCCTTCGCCGAGATCGCCGGCAGCGAACGCGACGCCTTCGAGCGCATCACACTCCGGCCGCGCATGATGGTGAACACCATGCACCTGGATCTGACCGCGGAGATCTTCGGCCAGCGGCTGTTCGCGCCCATCATCGTCGGACCGGTGTCCGAGCAGAAGCGGTTCCATCCCGAAGGCGAGCTGGCCACGGCACGTGGCGCGGCGGCGGCGAAAACCGCCATGGTGGTGGCCGGCCAGTCGAGCTTCCCGATTCGCGAGATCGCCGCGCAGGCATCGGACGCGCTCTGGTATCAGGTCTCCCCGGAACCCGGCACGGACGCGCAGCGCCGCCAGATCGATCAAGCCATCGAGGCCGGGTGCAAGGCGCTATGCATCACGGCGCGTGGCGTGGACTGGAGCGCCATCGACGCCTTGCGGAAGGGCATCAAGGTTCCCTGCCTGATCAAGGGCATCCTGACGCCGGAAGAGGCTCGCGCCGCGGTGGCCGCGGGCATCGACGGCCTGGTGGTCTCAAATTACGGCGGACCGGCTGGAGCGTCCCTGGCCGCGCCCATCGAGGTGCTGCCAGCCATAGCCGAGGCGGTCGCCGGCAAAGTGCCCATCCTGATCGACGGCAGCTTCCGGCGCGGCAGCGACATCCTGAAGGCGCTGGCGCTGGGGGCGCGCGCTGTCTTGCTAGGCCGCCCGGTGCTCTGGGCCCTGGCGGCCTACGGCTCCGCCGGCGTCCAGGCCATACTGG
Source organism: uncultured Solibacteraceae bacterium (assembly GCA_964427655.1). Lineage (GTDB taxonomy): Bacteria > Acidobacteriota > Terriglobia > Bryobacterales > Bryobacteraceae > CAVQNQ01. Next base: position 19,653 of record CAYRWE010000014.1, read on the forward strand.
AAATGCTGCAGACCGAATTAGGCCGCGACATGGTCATGTGCGGCAAGCCGAATCTGAAGTCGCTGGACCCCAGCCTCGTGAAGATTCACGCGCGCAGCCCGCGGGTCTGAGGATGGCTGGTCAAACCACGACGCCGGTCGAGAATTACTAGCGTTCGCCGCGCTTAGGCCGCCAGTCCGTGCCGTTGGCGACCTTGGACAACTTTTCCAGGACGGTGACGAGTCCGATGCGGATATGCGCGCGCATGGCCTGGCTGGCGGCATCGGGATCGTCGCCCGTCACCTTCTCGACCAGGTCGCTGTGATATTTCTCCGGCAGCAATCGGTCGGGCGCGGAAACGGCATAGAACCAGTCGTAGATCATGAGATGGTTCCGCTCGATGGCCTGCCGCAGTTGCACGCAGCGCGCAAACTCGGCGATGCGCATGTGCAGACTTACGTGGTGCTCCTGCGCGACATAGAAGAAGTCCCGATCATTGGCCCTCTCTCTGACGCGGGCATTGAGGAGGGTGTCGACCTGTTCTCCCATGCGGCGCAATTCCAGTCTTTCCGGAAAAGTAGCGAACCGGCAGCAGAGTCCGGCGGATTCGGCCTCCAGCGCCTCGCGGACCACGAAACGGCCGCGAATCTCTTCCGGTGTTGGTGTGCGCACCCGGGTGCCCACGCGCGGCTGGCTTTCCACCAGGCCCTCGCTCTCCAGCATTTGCAGAGCTTCCGACACTGGTAGTAGGCTCATGCCGAACTCGGCGGCCAGCTTGCGCCGCGAGAGTACGGCCCCCAAGCTAAGCTGCCCGCGCAGAATCCGCTCGCGGATCATGTAGTACGCCTGATCGGCCAGCGTGGCCGCACTCGATGGGCGTCTTCGTTTTTCAGTGATTACGTCCATACCGCGTCCATGGAGAACAGGAAATTCATCGTCCCGCTAATATGTCAACGTTCCCTCAGTATAACTCGTGGACATGTGGGCTTTGAGAAGCCCGTGAATGACCATGGACGACTATCAAGAAATGAGTGACTGCGCCAGCCGGCGGGAAGCTGGGGGGTTGACCGGCTGTTATTGCTGATATGGTACTAGGCCGGATATGAACTGGCTCGCGGCTCTGCGGACGGCCTGTCGACCCGCGCCGGCGGCCGGGGGGAGAAAATTACTGTCGTTCGCCGCGCTTGGGCCGCCAGTCGGTGCCATTGGTGGCCCTGGCCAACTGTTCCAGGATGGTGCTGAGCCCGAAGCGAACGTGCACACGCATAGCCTGATCGGCGGCGGCGGGATCGTCGCCGGTCACCTTCTCCACCAGATCGCTGTGAAATCTCTCCGGCAGTAACATATGGGGTGCCGAAACATTGAAGAACCAATCGTAGATCAGCACATGGTTCTTCTCGATCGCCTCCCGCAGTTGCACGCACCGGGTGAACTCGGCGATGCGCATGTGCAGGCTTACGTGATGCTCCTGTCCCACGTAAAAGAAATCCTTGTCGTTGGCCCGCTCTTTCGTGCGGGCATTGAGGAGAGTATCGACGTGCGCCCCCATGCGGCGCAGCTCCAGTTTTTCCGGAAAGGTGGCGGTTCGGCAGCAGAGTCTGGCGGATTCGGCCTCTAATGCTTCGCGGACGACGAATCGACCGCGAACCTCGTCCGCGGTCGGGATACGCACTCTCGTGCCCACGCGCGGCTGGCTTTCCACCAGGCCTTCGCTCTCGAGGCTTTGCAGAGCTTCCGAGACGGGCAGCAGGCTCATTCCAAACTCCGCGGCGAGCTTGCGACGGGAGAGCACGGCACCCAGGCTGAGCTTTCCGCGCAAAATCCGCTCGCGGATCATATAGTAGGCCTGATCGGCCAGACTAGCCGCAATCGGAGGGTGTTCTTCGTTGATGGCGAGTGCGGACATACGGGGGAAGTCATAGGTTCTCATGCTTCATGTGATATGTCAACGATTCTTCCGGGCCAACTCCCCGGATCTCTCCGGCAGCGCACGGCGACACACCTATGGGGTAACATCTCAGGGGTCGGGAAAGCCGTCCGGACGTTGACAAGCGATCTGATAGCTGATATGGTACTTAGCCGACGTGTCGGCGAGCCGGGCCGTAGTCTGGCGCTGCCGCCCTTTCGGCCCCGGGAGAATGCCAATGAAAGCTGTCCTTCTATATTCGCTCGCGCTCTTGTGCCTGCCTCTCTCCGCCTCGGCGGACGTGAAGGTGGCCAGTCCCGATGGGCGCGTGCAGTTTCTACTGTCGTCGAATTCCCGGACTCACCTCGAATTCACGGTGACGTTCGATGGGAAGAATATCATCGATCCATCTCCGCTGGGCATCGTGGTGGATCGCGCGGACCTGGCCGATGGGGCGCAGATCGGCTCCGCCGAAACCTACCGGATCGACGAGCGCTATCCCTGGTACGGCGCGCACTCCACCGCGGTGGACAGGTGCAATGGCGTCAAGGTGTCGGTGAGGCACGCCGGGACCGGAACGGCCTATGTGCTGGAAATCCGGGCCTACAATGACGGGGTCGCTTTCCGTCACCTGGTGCCCGGCGAGGGCGCACGCACGCCCGACGAAGCCACGGTGTTCCGGATTCCGGCGGGAAGCGTGGTGGCGCCGCAGAACTACGTTTCCGGCTACGAAGGGATCTATCCCTGGCGCACCACCACCAACACGATCGAGGGCATGATGGATGGCGAGTGGACCAACCCGCCGTTCACCTTCCGGCTGCGCGATAAGAGCGCGTACGCTTCCATCACCGAGGGCGCCCTGGTCAACTATAGCGGCATGGCTTTCCAGGCGGATGCCGCGCAGGCGCTCGACGCCCGGTTGGGCCACGCCGTGCCCGCCACCTTCGGCTTCCGCTCGCGGTACGGCAAGGACGTGGAGCGCCTCAGCCATCCGGCGGCGATCGATGGCCCCATCACCACGCCGTGGAGAATCGTAACGATCGGCGCGGACCTGACTACGCTGGTGAACTGCGACATCGTGCATAACGTCTCGCGGCCCCCGGACCCGAAGCTCTTTCCCAACGGACTCGCCACCGATTGGATCAAGCCCGGGCGCGCCGTCTGGTTCTACCTCGATGGAGGCGAAGGGACCGTCGAGAACCAGATGGAATTCGTCAGGCTTGCCCAGCAGCTCGGTTTCGAGTACATCGTGCTGGAAAATTTCTGGCGGAGCTGGCCCGAAAACCAATTGAAAGAGTTCGCGGACTACGCACGCGCACGCGGGGTGAAGCTCTTCGTCTGGAGCATCCGCTCGATGCTTCAGGACCCCAAGGCCATGGAGGAGCATTTCGCGCTCTGCAACCGCGCCGGCATAGCGGGATGCAAGATCGACTTCTTCGATCACGAGAACAAAGAGGTGGTCGATCTCTACGAGAGATTCGCCAGGGCCGCCGCGGAACACAAGCTGATGGTCGATTTCCACGGCGCCAACAAGCCTACCGGCCTCGAACGGACCTATCCGAATATCGTGGGAATCGAAGCCATACGCGGGATGGAGTTTCCGGGGCCGTATGCGCAGCACGATGTGACCCTGCCATTCACGCGCCTGCTGGCCGGAATGGCCGACTACACGCCGACGCATTTCGGCTCCTACGCGGCCGACACCACGTGGACGCACCAGGTCGCTAACGCCGTGATTCTCCAGGCGCCGCTGTCAGTCTATGCGGCGCACCCGGCCACCATGCTGGCGAACCCGTCCGTCGAGGTGCTGAAGGCTCTCCCGACTACCTGGGATGAGACGGTGGTTCTGCCCTTCTCCGAAATCCGGCAGGTCGCCGGGTTTGCGCGCCGGCACGGGGATACGTGGTTCGTGGCGATTACGAACGGCCCTTATGCGCGGAACGTGCGCGTGGATCTGGCCGCATTCCTGGGCGGAGGACCGCAAGCGCAAGGCCGGCGCGGAGCCAGCTACCAGGCCACGCTGCTGCGGGATACGGGCGAGCCGCTGGCGCTCAAGGTCGAACACGTCATGCTTTCGTCCACCGACTCGCTCGCGGTGGATCTGCGATCCGGCGGCGGCTTCGTCGCCATGCTGAAGAGGTAATCGACCGAGCTTATAGAAACCGTAAGAGGAGGTTTTTGTATGTCCGAATATCCAGTGTCACGCCGCTTTTTCCTGTCGGCCGCCGCCGCCGCGCCGGCCGTTCCAGCCCTGGTCGCTTCCGACAGGATTGCGATTTTCGACCCGCCGCCTGAGCGCATCCGCATCGTGACCGTGCCGACGTCCTACGCCGCCCCGGCAGCCGTGTTCACTCCCGAGGATGTCCGCACGATGCAATCGCAGGGCAAAAGCATCGAGATGACGGTGACCACGAGCAAGGACCATTTGCTTCAGGTATTGCCGGAAGCGGATGTGGTTTTCGGGGCCATCACACCCGACCTGTTCCCCAAAGCCAGGAACCTGCGATGGCAGCAGCACACCGAGGCGGGGGTGGACACGATCCTGTTTCCGGAACTGGTGAAGAGCCCCATCGTGGTCACGAACATGGCCCGTATGTTCGCTCCGGGCATCTCGGAGACCGCCATTTCGATGCTGCTGGCGCTGACTCGCGGTTTGAGCAAGTTCTACATCCCGCAGTTCGGCAAGCACCAATGGAATTCCGAGCGGAATCTGGTGGAGGTTGACGGCCTCACCATGGGACTGGTGGGCATGGGCGGCATCGGGCAGGCGGTGGCCACGCGGGCGCACTACGGCTTCGGCATGAAGATCCTGGCCACCGACGCCAAGCCGATGCCCAAGCCGATGTTCGTGGACACGCTGCGCGAGCCGGACTGGTTCATGGAGATGGTGCCGCAGGTCGATATCCTAGTGGGTGCCGCTCCGCTGACCAAAGACACCCGGCATATGTTCAACGAGAAGGTCTTCCGCTCGATGAAGAAGACGGCCTATTTCATGGGCCTGTCGCGGGGCGGATTGACCGATCAGACCGCGCTGGTACCGGCGCTCAAGGAAGGGTGGATCGCGGGAGCCGGCCTGGACGTAACCGATCCCGAGCCGCTGCCTCCGAATCATCCGTTGTGGGAATGCCCGAACCTGGTGATCACGGCTCATAGCGCGGGGTTCTCGCCCGAGCGGCGTGTCCGCCAGATGGGGCTGATCGCCGACAACGTCCGGCGCTACGCCCACGGGTTTCCGCTGCTGAACGTGGTGGATAAAGAGCGCGGCTACTGAAGCCGCTGGAGCGCTTCGGCGGGCGAGCGGCCGGAACCGCGGCTGTCCGGATCGCGCCGGGGCGTTTATAAAGATGAAACGGCCCGAGTATCGCATAGCTAGCGGGTGGAACCGCGAGTTATCATAATCCAGGAGTGGTGGGCCGTTAAAGGACGGAAAAGGCTGCTCCGAATTCCGCGCACCAGGCGTGAGGCCGACAGGGGCATGGGCAGCGCAAAGCGGCAGATTTTCAGCAGGTTAGGAGACTTCAAGGAATGAAACGATCGACGGCAATACTTTGCGGATTGGCGTGGGCGGCCTTGCTCGGTGGCCCCGCCTTGGCACAGGGACAGGGCCAAACCGGGGGCGCGGCCAAGGCTCCGCTCTATAACACGATGAAAACCAAGCTACTCGCGCACAAACAGGTTTTCGCCTTCACGGTGAACAAGCTGGATGTGGCCAATTATTGCGAGTACGCCAAGCACTACGATTACGCCTTTTTCGACATGCAGCACACGACCATGTCGTTCGCCGATGTCGAGCAGATGATCGCGGCTTGCCCGCACAACGGCGCCATGCCGTTCGTCCGCCTGCCGGACGCGCAGGAATGGCACATCCAGCACGCTACCGATGTCGGAGCCCTGGGAGTCATCATTCCCACGGTGGACGATGTGGACCGCGCGCGCGAAGCCGTCAAGTGGGCGCGGTACCCACCGGTGGCGCGGCGCAGCCTGGGAAACAACCAGGCCTCCCGAATCTGGGGCCCGGATTACCGCAATACCATCAACGACAATATCCTGCTGGTGATCATGATCGAAACGCCCACCGGCGTGGCCAATGCCTACGACATCGCCGCGGTGCCGGGCGTGGACGGTATTTTCGTGGGAAACAACGATCTGGCCTCGTTCTCCGGATTTCCTATGGATTCCCCGGAGTACATGCAGCTTCTCAACAGGATTCACGATGCCACGGTCAAGACCGGGAAGTTCTTCGGATGCGCCTATTCGGAGTTCGCCAAGGGCTATCCACTGAGCAAGGACATTCTGATGTTCCAGAACGGGCCGTCCAACGACGGCTGGGTGCCCCCGGCTCAGCCTACGTCGGCGTCGATATCGGCCGCCATTCCACCCATGAACAACGCGAGGCGTTAAGGAGCCATGGTGCGCCAGGAGCGGTGAGCCGGGGGTTCCGGTTGCCCGGCATTGCCGCCCTGACACGCCAAGGCTGAGTTTTGGCCGGTTGTCGGAAATCGAGGAGGTTCAGATGTCGTTTACACGCAGAAATTTGTTCAATTTCACCGCTCGCGCGGGGGCGCTTGCCGTGGCGCAAGAGCTGGCATTAAGAGGGCAGCAGCCGTATAAGCCTCCGGTCGATCGGGGGGCCACGCCGCAGGATCCGCGCATGTCCGCCGCCAATGCGGAGAAGCTGTTCCCCTACTCCGCGCGCCGCTCGAAGGTCTCCCTGGTCAAAGGCGAGAACCGGCGCAAGAACATTTTCGAGGCGCTGACCGCCATCGACGACCAGATCCGGCCCGGTCTCAACGCCCGGAAGTACGTCCTCATCAAACCCAACGGCCTGAACCCGACGCGTCAACTGATTTCGACCCAGGCCGACGCCATCCACGGGATACTCGACTACCTGGCTCCGCGCTTCAAAGGCCCCGTCGTGGTGGCCGAGGTCGGCGACAGTATCGCCGCGAAGGCCACCAGCGAGTTCGGCTGGGACAAGATCTTCGCCGAGCACAAACCCATGGACATCAAGCTCGAAGTGCCCAATGAGAGCGGCAAATTCGAGCTGATGGTCGGCATCGACTACGACATGCACCCGATCCCCATTCGGCTGGGAGCGCGATTCGTGGACCCGGACGCCTTCCTGATCTCCTCGGCGGTGATGAAGACGCATAACATGGTGGTCGCCACGATGACCATCAAGAACGTGGTGCTGGGCGCCCCGCTGACTCCGCCTCCGGGACAGAGCCGGTCGTGGGGAGAGAGCGACAAACGCAAGTTCCACGTGGGCATACGGGCGGGCAACTTCAACATGTACCTGGCCGCGCAGCACATGATGCACAACTGGGGAGTGGGGGTGGTGGACGCGTTCGAGGGCATGGAGGGCAACGGACCGGTTTCGGGGCTTCCGGTGCCGCATCGGATCGCCCTGGCCTCCACGGATTTCCTGGCGGTGGACCGTGTCGGGCTGGAGTGCATGAGCATCGACGCCGGCTGGCCCGGGTACCTGAACTACGCATCCCAGAGCGGTCTGGGACAATACGATCTGGATAAGATCGATGTGACTGGCGCGAAGATCGCGGATGTGAAGCGGAAGTACATGCTGCACGCCGACGTGGACCGCATGCTGCAGTGGCGCGGCCCGATGCAGGATCTGCCTCCGAACCTGGGCCGCAACCGGCGGCCGGCCGAAGAGGATTATTCCATCGACGTATAGGATTGGGTGCGACCGCTCCCTAACGGTCGCGGCTCGGATCTGAGCCGCGACCGTTAGGGAGCGGTGTCCGAATGGACCTGAGCGCTAGCGGGCCGGCGTGAAGCGAATCGCGCAACCGCCTGCCGGCGCCAACTTCAACGTCAAAACCGTCTTCGCCGTCACATCCCGCTTTTCCATAACCGTGTCTTTCGGCTGCTCCGCGGCATTGGGTCCATCGCTATAGATCTCCGCAACGTACGAGCCACTCCCCAGGAAACTCAGGGGCGCGTCGATCTGGCGCGCATCCCAATCCGTGATGGCACCCAGAAACCACTCGTTCCCGCGGCGCCGCGCCACGGCAATGTATTTCGAAGGCACGCCGCCAACCACGCGGGTTTCGTCCCACGTCGATGGAACGGCTTTCAGGAACTCGGTCTCCTTCTGCCCGTCGTAGGCATCGGGAGAGTCCGACACCATTTGCAATTCACTCTCGAACACCACGTAGAGCGCGGTGTCATGAGTCCGCGTGTGCATCACCATGGGAGCGGTATTGCGCGGCGTGAAGCTCTCGAAGGTGACGTTATCGAAACCGCCGGGAGTGTAGTCCAGCGGCCCAGCGAGCATGCGGGTAAAGGCCAGCGTCACGTCGTGCCGGGGCGTGACCCGGCCGCTCCACTTGTTGTACTCGGCGCCCATCACCCCTTCGCGCGTCAGAACGTTGGGAAAGGTTCGCCGCATGCCGTCCGGCTTGAAGGCTCCGTGAAAGTCGACCATCAGGTGGTGCTCGGCGGCCTTCCGTGCGGCCAGGCGATACCAATTCACCATCCACTGGTCGGTTCGATCCATGAAATCGATCTTCACCCCGGCGATTCCCCACTTCTCGTACTGGGCAAAGGCAGCGTCCATCTGGTCGTTTACGTCGCGGAAGTGCGCCCAGAGCCAGAGACCGACGTTCCTGGATTTGCCGTATTCGACGAGCATCGGCATGTCGAGCGCCGGGACGGCCTGAACCAGGTTGTCCGGCCGGCGGGGATAGCCGGGCTGCTCGGGCAGTACCGCCGACCAGCCGGCGTCGATCAGCATGAACTCGAACTGGTTGCGCGCCGAGAAATCGATGTAATACTTGATGGTCTCGTTGTTCTTGCCGGGCTTGGCGACGCCCTTGGCCAGGCCGCCGTTCCACCAGTCCCAGGACGTCTTGCCCGCCTTAATCCACGACGTGTCTTTGATGGCGCTGGGCGGGTTCAGATTGACCACCAGATTCGATTCCACCAGTCTTCCCGGATTGTCGGCGATCATCAGAACGCGCCAGGCCGACCGCACCGGCGTGCGGGCGATCACCGACACCTTGGCGGCGTCCGCCTTGGGATCGAACGCGGGCGCGATGTCCGTCCAGGTATGGACGTCCTCGACGCGCGTGGCCAGGCGGGCCTCCAAAGTGGTGCCCACGGTGCCGGTCAGGAAGAGGCTGGAGTAATCCTCGATATCCGCTTCGGTCACGGCGACCCAGGCGATTCCGGGCAGATTCAGAAGCAGCGGCAGGTTGAGTAGGTATTCGGGACGCAGGCCGCCCAAGGGCAGCTCATGGTAATTGTCCTCGTTGCTGGTCTGGAAGCCGCGCGAGATCAGGCCGAAGGTGGCGGCGTCCTTTGAGAAGTGGAACTGAGTGGCTTCGTTCAGGATGCGCATTTCCGCCAGCGACGGCTGCTCGGGCACCACGTAGCGGAAAGCCACGCCATCGTCGTAGGCGCGCGCTTCCACTTCGAGCCGGTGGCCCGCCCCGCCGGTTTCCACCGTCTGCACGGCGAGCGAATTGTAGTGGTTTCTTATGGAGCTGGCCTTCCCCGCCACGGGCGTCCAGGTTTCATCCTGGCTGGAAGGCCGCGACGATTCGATGCGCACGGCCTTGCCGAGCTCGCCGCCGCCCTCTTCGAGCAGCCCCAGATGCGACCACTCGATGACCGGCTTGCCACGGAAGGTGACCTTATAGGAGAGCTGCCCGCCCGAGGCCTCGGCGGAGGTCCCGCGCAGGGTGGCAATCGAAATCTCGAGCGCCCCGTTCGGCGATTGGAGCGGCGCCGGCTGAGCTTGCGCCGCCACCGTGGACACGGCTGTCAGCGCGAAAGCGATCATCGCGAAAAGCTTAAAGGCAGACATTGTTTTCGTCCTCGATCTATCCGCGGCACCGGCCGCGCGCGATTAAGAGACATTTTCGCCGATCCGGTCTCTAAATGCTATTTCTTTGCCGTCGGACCGGCTGTCGCCCGTCGGGCTTTCGAGGTGACAAAGCCCAAAATAGCGGCTTAAGGTGGAACCCGCGGGTGTATGCTTTTGAAGTCCGGAGAAGTAAACGTAATGGGATGACGCGCCGGCTCCCGCTCGAGCGTTGCCCGCGGCGGGAACTCGTCGATGGCGCGCGATCTCTGAAAAGGAGCGACTTGACATGAACACTTCCAAGATTGGGCGGCCTCTGGCGATGCTGACCCTGTTGATGGCGGTTCCTGGCGGGCTGATCGGCCAGGGTCCCGCGGCCGGCGGACGGCAGGCCGAGCCGGACAATGGAATCGACCCGGCGGAGATTGCGGCGAGTCTCAAGAAATTGCAGCACGGGCCGCAGCTCCCCAACAAGTTTGTGCCTAACTGGCCGACTCTGCCCAAGGGCTACAACATGGGCGAAGCGAGCGGCGTGGATATCGACCACCAGGGGAATATCTGGGTGGCCAATCGGGGCTCCTGGCCGGTGATGGAATTCGACCGCAGCGGGAAGATGCTCCAGGCTTGGAACCACGACACCGTCCGGGTGACCGAAGGAACCGGAAAAGGCACCCACGGATTGAAGATCGACGTGAATGGTAACGTGTGGCTGGGAGATGTGGATGGCCACGTGAACTTTAAGTTCACTCCCGAGGGGCGGCTGCTGATGGTTCTGGGGAACCGGCAAGGCGTCCCCAACGGCAACGATAGCAAAACGGGTTTCAACCGGCCGACGAATTTCTGGCCCCTGGCCAACGGGAACATGCTCATCTCGGATGGCTACGGCAACTCCCGCATCATCGAGTTCACCAACGACGGGCACTACGTGCAGCACTTCGGCACGCATGGCTCAGGCGACGGCCAGCTCGATTTGCCGCACGGCGTGACGATGGACTCAAACGGCCGCATCTACGTGGCGGACCGCAGCAACTCGCGCGTAGACGTATTCGACCGGGCAGGCAAGTTTCTAGCCAAGTGGACCGACATCGGCCAGCCCTGGGACGTCTATTACGCCTCCCAGGAAAACGTCATCTACATGTGCGACGGCAGGTACGACCGCATCGTGAAGATCGATCTCGAAGGCAAAGTGCTGGGCGAGACGAGCCATTTCGGCCACGGTCCCGGAGAGCTGGATTTCGCGCACGCGATCGCCGTGACACCCAACGGCAGCGAAATCTACGTGGTGGAGATCAAGAACTGGCGCGTTCAGAAGTGGGCCCGCTGAGGCCGCCCCGCTTACGCCAGCCACTCCTGCGCCCGCTCGAGGCGCGCGGCCACCGCGACCCCGTTGGGGCAGCGCACCGAACAAGCCGCGCAGTCGGCGCAGCGAACTTGCCGGGTACGTTCCGGCAGTTCCTGAAATCGCTCGCGGGCCAGCGGGAACTGTCCGTATCCATCGGCGTACGTCAAAATGCGGAGCATATCCGGCACTGGCAGATCCTTTCGGCACTGGCCCGCGCACGCTCCGCACATGCGGCAGTAGATGGGCCGTATGCGCTCGAGGTGCGCGCTGAGCAGCTTTTGATCGGCCTCCGTTAAAGGCGCCGACATGCAGGCGAAGTTCTCTTCGAGCTGGTCCGCATCGACAATTCCCACGATGGCCGTATCCACGTCTTGGTTGCGCAGCGCCCAGCGCAGAGCGGCCGGCATCAGGCCAGGCCGCTTCAACTTGCTCATGATCAGCTTGGGATCTTCGAAGACGATCTGCGATTCGCGGCCCCGCGAAGAACCGTCGTCCCAGCGCTGGACGCGCGCGTAACCGCCGGCCATGGTCTTCATGGCGACGATTCCCTTCCCGGCGTGGCGGGCGGCCTGGATGGTCTTCTCCATCCCCAGATCGTGCATCGAGAAATTGTACGAAGTGAGGATCACGTCCGTCTGGCCGAGGGTCTGCAAGTAGGCTACGGTACTCTCGACGTGCGTGCTGACGCCGGCAAAGCGGATCTTGCCCTGCTGCTTGGCGATACGCTGCGCTTCCAGAAGCTCTTCTTTCACATCCTCGGGATGGTTCTTGCTGTGCAGGAGCCAGATATCGACGTAGTCCGTGCCGAGCTCCTTCAGGCTGGCCTCCAACTCGCGCGTGACGGCCTCTTTGGTGGTGGCGGTGGATTTGGTCTCGATGATGGCGTCCTTGCGGAGGCCCTTCAGCGCCGCTCCCAGCAGGCGCTCGCTGTTGCCGCCCAGGTAGCTGCGCGCGGTGTCAAAGAAGTTGATGCCCATGTCGAGCGCGCGGGCGATCACGCTCGAATCGGAGACCGCCAGACATCCGAAGCCGAGCCGAGTGACCTTGAGACCGGTGTTGCCAAGGACCCCGTAGCGCAGCCCGCCGGTTGCTTTGGCCGGTTCGCGCGCGGGCACCGGCGAGGCACCGCTCTGCTCCGAAGTCCGGGAAGCGGAGGCAGCCTTCGCGAGCGCCAGGCCTGAAGCCAGAAATCCGCGGCGGGAAGACCGATCGGCAGGCGCCATCCCGGTTTCCTCCTTTGCGGCCGGGATCTCCGTTTGGGCTGCCCCGGTCACCGTCGATTGTACATCCACGGCCCGTTAAGATGTTAGGTTCGATGACGAAATCGCCTCTGCGCTATCGCCTTCTGATAGTCGCCGCCGCCGGCCTCTTTTCCACGGGTGGAGCAGCCATCAAAGCGGCCTCGCTCGACGGCTGGCAGATCGCGAGTTTCCGTTCCGGCATCGCGGCCCTGTTTCTGCTGGCGGTGATTCCGGAAGCGCGCCGCGCGTGGCGCCGGCGTATGCTGCCGGTCGCGGCCTGCTACGCGGCCACGCTGGTCTGTTTCGTTCTGGCCACCCGCCTCACCACGGCCGCCAACGCCATCTTTTTGCAATCGGCCGCCCCGCTTTATGTTTTGCTGCTCGGACCGGTTTTGCTGCACGAGCCGATCCGCGGCCGCGACGTGGGCTTCGTGGCGGCGGTGGCCTGCGGGATCGCCTGTTTCTTCATCGGCTCGCCCGCGGCCGTGCGCACGGCGCCGGACCCATTTCACGGCAACCTCTTCGCGGTGGTGGCCGGCATGGCTTACGCCTTCGCGCTGGTGGGCCTGCGCTGGCTGGCGCGTGACGATGCGGAAAGCGGCGGGACGGGCGGCGCGGCCATCGCGACGGTGGCGATGGGCAATCTGCTGGCCTGCGTGGCGGCGCTGCCGATGGCGCTGCCCGCGAGCGGCATATCCACCAAAGATGTCGCCGTGCTGCTATATCTGGGCGCGTTTCAGATCGGGCTGGCTTACTTCTGCCTGACGCGCGGCATCCGGCACGTTCCGGCCGTCGAGGCCACCGCGCTGCTAATGGTGGAGCCGGCGCTGAACCCGGTGTGGACGTGGCTTGTGAACGGCGAAAAACCGGGGACCTGGGCAGTGGCCGGCGGCGCGCTGATTCTTTCGGCGACGCTTTGGAATACGTGGCGCGCGGCCCGCGCACGCGCCGGCTAGCGGACCCGCAGACCGCTTGCTTACGCGCGCGGCTCCGAACCGAGCCGCGACCGTCAGGGAGCGGCTTTCCAATGGAACGGAACCTCGCCGTAACAGACCTAGTTGGCCGCCCTTGTCAGCCAGCCGTTCACTTTCAGCCACTCCTCCAGGCGGTCCAGATAATGATCCGCCCCGCCGCCCTTCTTTCCGAAACCGTGCGCGCCGGTCTGGAAGACGTGCAGCTCGACCGGCAGCCCAGCCTTTCTCCACGCGCTGAACATCTCGACCGAGCCCTCGTATCCCACCGCCTGGTCATCCGCAGCCACGGCGATGAATAGCGCCGGACCTCCGGCCGGAGGCGGATTCGAATTCGCGCCGGCGGCATAGATCGGAGCCGCGAAATCAGGCCGGCCATCGGCGGGACCGAAGACCGTCGAAAGCACCACTCCGCCGCCCGCCGAGTAGCCGATGATCCCGATGCGGTTGGGGAGCACGCCGAATTCGGCGGCCCTCTGCCGCAGCAGACGCACGGCCTGCTGCCCATCGGAGCCGGCGATTTCGCGCACGTTCTGGCCGGCTTGCGGACCCGTGGTGGCCGGCCCGCGGGGGCCACCCGTGGGCGGAGGCGCGTCGGGATCCACGTAGGTCGTGCGGTACTTCAGCACGAAGGCGTCCACGCCCATCTGGTTCAGGCGCCTGGCCACGTCCACGCCTTCATACGACATCATGAGCGTCCAGTAGCCACCGCCCGGTGCCACGATCATCGCGGTCCCCACAGCCGTCGCCTTGTCGGCCGGGTAATAAAGCAGCACCGGCTTCACGACGTTGCGCGCCTCCGGCTTGGCCGGCGTACCGGCGGTCAGCTCGCGATAATTCCACTTCTCCGAACCGGGGGCGACGTCCGGATAGAGCGGGATTTCCTTGGCCGGCGGGGCCAGTTGGGCCCAGCCCGCGGCGGCGAAACCGCCCAGAAGACAAACCGTGAGGAGGTTCGATCGAAACATGGACAGCCTCTTTCTCGAAAGCGCTATGGTATCGCAGGGCGGCTTCTTAGAACGTCAGCGTATTGTTCCCGGGCTGTAGCGGCTGCCGCGCGTCCTTCCACACGAATTCGCCGGGCGTTCCCGCGGGCAGTGTGACGCTGGCCCGCAAGCCCGCGCCGACCCGCTCCAAGGTCACCGCGATAGCTCCCTTGGGGTGCGGCACGGAGCCGGAGCAGCGCTTCAAAGCGCCCAGGAACGGCCGTATGCGAACGCGCGCGAAATGCGGTGCCGCGGAATCCACGCCCAGCACCGTGTGCAGCAGCTCGTAGTTGGGACTGGCGCTCCATGCGTGGCAATCCGAGCGCGTCGGCCGGCCGGGCTTATCCAGTATTTCGGAAAAAGTCGTCAGGCCGTATTTGTCGATCATGGTGTGCCAGTCGGCCAGCTCCGGCAGGTACCGGTCGCCTTCGCCAACGCGGTTCAGCGCGGTGTACAGGTAGTGCCGGAAGTAGAGCGAGCATGGCGCCAGCGTCGTATCCCCGAGAACGCGCACAATCAGCTCCGCGGCCTTATCGGCGGGCGCCACGCCCGCCAGCACCGCCAGCACGTTGGCGTGTTGCGACCAGTTCGCTTTGCGCGGCGTATCGGCGTACAGACGCCGCCCGCCATCCCAGTACGAGCTCTGTAACACCGGGCCGAGAGCGGCGGCTTTCCGACGGTAGTACGCCGAGAAATCCGGCGCGCCGAAGACCGACTCCAGATCGGCGGCCCAGTTCAAACCCATCACGTGGAGGAAGTCGAAGAGCGCCGACGAACCGTCCGGCTCCTGGGGCGCGTTGCCATCCGGCCAGGTGTCCACCCAATCCATGTAGCGCCACCACGGCAGCGGCCCCAGCGAGCCGCCAGGCTTCTGGTGGGCCTCGAAAAACGCCAGCACGCCGCGCACTCCCGGCATCGTCTGGCGCACGAAAGCGGGGTCGTCGACGTAGCGCGAGTAGTCGTGCAGCATCCCGATCCACCACAGCGAAAACGAGGGGATGAACTGCGGCAGCCGCGTAGGATAGCGGCTCATGGTGGCGCCGTTCGACAGGCGCGAGTTATCGATCTGCTCGATGGCATTGCGCACCAGGCGCGCGTCGCCGGTGGAGAAAATCGAAATGAGCGCCTGAATGCGCGTATCGCCGACGTACTGGAGCTGCTCGTAATAGGGGCAGTCCATGTAGGTTTCGTGGGCGCACAAGCGCGCCGTGCGCCAGCCCACTTCCTGAATACGCGACAGGCCCTCATCGCCGGCATCGAACCATGCGCTGCGCAGGAACGGATAGGACACGATTGTGGAACGCAGAGCCTCGATGGTCAGCGGCTCGCCGGCCGTCTCCACCACCAGCTCGATATACCGCCAGGTGCGCCACCAGAGCGGGCGGTAGAGCCGCTTAGCGCCGCCATCGGGATGGAATTCATCGTGGTAGCCGACGAAATTCTTGCCCTCGATTTCGTTGCGATTGCCCTTGGCACCGTGCTCCCCCACCAGGGCCTCGGCGTAGCGAAGTTGGATGGTCGCGCCGAGCCCGCCGGTTACTACGAGTTCCGGATATCCAGTGGTCAGGCGCGCCTGGTCGATCAGGTATCGGGCGTGTGTGTTCGCCGGGAATTGCGCGGGCTTGTCGTCGTCGGCCGGGAACTCGGCCGGAAGCGCGGGGCCCTCGGACTTGCGAACCGCGCCCATGCGCTGCGGCCGCTCCTCCTCGAGGGGGATGGTGCGCGGCGTGAGCATCCAGTGGCTGGAGTTGTGCGCGTCCATGCCCGCGGCGGCATCCGCCGGGATGGCCGCGGGCCAGGCGGTGTCGTCGAACTTGGGACTCTCCCACCCCCAGGGATAGCGCGCGGCATCCAGTTTTTCGCCCGGTCCGGCCGCGAAATATCCATTCACGCGGGCGCTTTCCGGCGCATACGCCGGGTTGCGGAAGGCCTTCCACTCCGGCCCCGTGTTGGCCATCCGTTCGGATTCGGTGTCGCCCTGCAGGAGGAAGCCGCTGCGGACGGTCATCTGCGCTTCGGGAGCCAGCTCCGCGAAGTTCCACACCACCGCCGCGAGCACGTTATGTCCGGCCTTCAGATAGAACGCCAGATCCATGGATTCGAAATGCCAGTGCGCCGGGTCGCCGCGCGCCGGGCCCCAGAGCACGCGCAGCCCATTCACATAAAGCTGGTAGCGGTTGTCTCCGCTGACGTGGACGATGAACGTTGGCGGCTTTCGCGGCAAATCGATCGCGCGCCGGAAATGGTAGACGCCGAAATCGCCCGACGGAGCGTTCGGCGCAAAAATCCAGCGCGCCGTCCATTGCGCGGAGACCAGCGCCGCGGCGTGCCCTATCGGAGGTTCAATGGCCTGCTCCGCATCCGCGGTGCGGGGTGTCCCCGCCGCCAGCAGCAGCGTACTGGCGGCGCAGCTCTGAATGAAGGTTCGACGTTCCATACGGTTCATGGACAAACGCTAAACGGCGAGCGTCTTCAGATATTTCACGCTTTCGACCATGAGATCCCAGGGCTGCTCGACGAAATAATTTCGCACGCCGCCGGCTTTGGCCGCGGCGAAGATCTTGCGCCAGTCGAGGCTATCCTTGCCCACGGCCACCACGGCGGCACTGCCCGAAGCCGGCGCGGGATCATTCAAATTGACGCCCTGCAAGTGGAACGAGATGAAACGCCCCGGATACTTGTTGAAATAGGTGACCGGGTCTCCGACGGTCCGCATGGCGGAAATCTGGAATTGCATCTTCACCAGTTTCGGATCGAGCAGTTCCAGCAGAACCTGGTAGGTGAGCCTGCCCTCGACCTTGGAAAGCTCGAAGCCTTCGTCGTGCAGGAACTGCTGTATGCCGGCCTTGGCGGCCGCCTCGCCGATCTTGTTGTACTCGTCGGCGGCCTTCTTCACGGCATCCATGGTGGTGACGCCGTCCTGCATCGGCCCGCGCAGCGTCGCGGTGCCCATCTGCGTCATGCCGATATCGTGGGCCCAGGCGATGGCTTGCGGATGCTTGTTGCGGAGCTCCTCCAGGGTGAAATGGGCGCTCGGACACTTGAGGCCGTGTTCTTCGATGATCTTCCTGGTGTGCTTGCCGTCCGCCAGGCTCGCAAACTCGGCGTACCCCGGCGAGCATAGCTCCAGGTTGCCCACCCCTAGAGCCGCCATATCCTTGCACAGACCGGCGAAATCGCCGTCCTGGATCCTCTGCCGTTGATAATAAGTCTGGCTGCCGATGGGCAAGCCCAGTGGATTGGCCCGCAGTCCGCGCGCGGCCAACGATAGGAAACCGGCCAGAGCGACATCGGCCGCCGATTTCTCAAAGAACTGTCTTCTGGAAAGTACAGGCATGTCCGTTCGAGGACAAGTATATATCAACTCATCTGGCTCGGCCCGGAGCAGCCTGTCCGTACTTATCCTGGGGCTTATGTTGGGCCGGCCGCCGCGCGAATGCGGCGTGGTGGCGATTCCGCATTCCCCGCCCCGAACTGCTCAACGAGATGGTCTGAGACGGCGCGTACGCGCACGCCGCGCGCCGACTTTGTCTGATAAGTTGGATTTGCGATGCCACTCGATCCCCATGCAGGCCAGCCGGCCACTCCCGACCTCCTGGTGAATGTACCCCGCTTGATCACCGCCTACTACACGGAGAAACCCGACCCTTCCGTGGCGAGCCAGAGGGTTAGTTTCGGCACCTCCGGCCACCGCGGTTCGGCTTTCCAGCGCGCGTTCAACGAAGACCACATCCTGGCCATCACGCAGGCGATTTGCCAATACCGCGCCGGCCAGGGCACCCGTGGGCCGCTGTTCCTGGCCAAGGATACCCACGCGCTTTCCGAGCCGGCCTTCGCCAGCGCGCTCGAGGTGCTGGCGGCCAACGAAGTGGAGGTCATGATCGATCAGGATCTCGGCTATACTCCCACTCCAGTTCTCTCGCACGCCATTCTCACGTATAACCGCCCGGCCGGCGGCGCGCGCCCCAGCGCACTATCCGATGGCATCGTCATCACGCCTTCCCATAATCCGCCCGATGACGGCGGCTTCAAGTACAACCCCACGCACGGCGGCCCGGCCGACACGGACGCCACCAACTGGATCGAGGGCCGCGCCAATGCCATCCTCGAAAACGGGCTGAAGGACGTGCGCCGCATGGGCTACACCGCCGCGCTTCTGGCATCAACCACCCACAGGCACGATTACATCACCGCCTACGTGAACGACCTGGATTCGGTGGTGGATATGGAGGCTGTGCGCAACGCCCACCTCTCGCTGGGCGTCGACCCCCTGGGCGGCGCGGGCGTGGCCTACTGGGGCCGCATCGCCGAGCGCTACGGCCTTTCGTTCACCCTGGAGCACGACGATGTGGACCCCACCTTCCGCTTCATGACCGTGGATTGGGACGGCAAAATCCGCATGGATTGCTCGTCGCCCTATGCCATGGCCGGGCTGATCGCGCTCAAGGACCGCTTCGATCTGGCCTTCGCCTGCGATACCGATCACGACCGCCACGGGATCGTCACGCGCTCCGCTGGGCTGCTGCCGCCCAACCACTATCTCTCGGCGGCCATATGGTACCTGTTCGGCAATCGACCGGGCTGGCCAGCCACTTCGGCCGTGGGCAAGACGCTGGTCTCGAGCAGCATGATCGATCGCGTGGCCGGCCACCTGGGGCGGCGCCTGGTAGAGGTTCCGGTGGGCTTCAAGTGGTTCGTTGAAGGGCTGCTCGATGGCGGCCTGGGATTCGGCGGCGAGGAGAGCGCCGGCGCGTCCTTCCTGCGGCGCGATGGCTCGGTGTGGACCACCGACAAGGACGGTCTCATCATGGGGCTGCTGGCGGCCGAGATGCTCGCCCGCACGCGCCAGGATCCCGCGGCTGTGTATGCCGATCTGGCTGCGCGTTTCGGCGATCCGGTCTATGAACGGATCGACGCGCCAGCGACTCCCGAAGAGAAGGAGATCCTGGCGCGTCTCTCTCCCGAGCAGATCTCGACGCGCGAACTGGCAGGGGACCCCATCGACGCCATGCTCACCAAGGCGCCCGGAAACGGTGCGCCCATCGGCGGTCTCAAAGTGGTGACCCGTCGCGGCTGGTTCGCCGCACGCCCCTCCGGAACGGAGGAAGTTTACAAGATCTACGCCGAGAGTTTCGCCGGCCTTGAGCACTTGCGCCAGATCCAGAACGAGGCCAAGGAATTGGTGCGCAAAGCGCTGGCGGCGGCCAAGTAGCCGCATGATCGTCGTGCTGGCTGCCTGGGGCGCGCTGGCCGCGTGGCTCTACCTGCTGATCGCTCGCGGCCGCTTCTGGCTGGAATTCGCGCGGCGCCCCAGTGCCGAGCCATCCTCGGCCGGCGCGGATCCCTCCGTGGTGGAGGTGATTCCGGCGCGCAACGAGGCTGGCGTGGTGGCGCAGGCCATCGCATCGCTGGCCGCGCAGCAGTATGGCGGGCGCTTCCACATCGTCCTGGTGGACGACCACAGCACGGATGGCACCGCGGAGATCGCCCGCGCCGCCGCGCCGCCCGGCCTCGTCACCGTGATCCACGCCGCCCCGCTGCCACCGGGCTGGACTGGAAAACTGTGGGCCGTCGCGGAGGGCATCCGGCAGGCCGCCGCCTTCGATCCGGAATTCTTGCTTCTCACCGATGCCGATATCGTGCATCCGCCGGATAACCTCCGCACGCTCACGGCCCACACCGGCTGCGATCTGGTTTCCTATATGGCCACGCTCGAGTGCCGCACGCTGGCCGAGCGGGCCCTGATCCCGGCTTTTGTCTTCTTCTTTTTTATGCTGTATCCGCCGGCCTGGATCCGCGACCCGCGGCGCCGGACGGCGGGCGCGGCGGGGGGCTGCATGCTGGTGCGACGGCGGGCCCTCGAAGAGGCGGGCGGGATTGCGGCCATCCGGGGCGAATTAATCGACGATTGCGCGCTGGCCCGCATCCTCAAGCACCGCGGCGGACGCGTCTGGCTGGGCCTGGGCAGCGCGACGCGCAGCATACGGCCGTATGCCGGTTTCGCGGAGATCGGCGGGATGATCTCGCGCACCGCGTACACTCAATTGGGCCGCTCCGCGCTGCTGCTGGCGGCCTGCGTGGCCGGCATGTTCTGGATCTATCTGCTTCCGCCGCTGGCGCTAGCGGCCGCCCCGCTGCCCGCCGCCGCCGCGTGGCTGGCCATGGCGCTGGCTTACTGGCCGGCCCTGCGCTACTACCGGCGTTCCTGGCTGTGGACGCCGCTGCTGCCTCTGGTAGCGGCCTTCTACCTGGGTGCCACCGTGCATTCCGCAATCTGCCATTGGCGCGGGCGTGGCGGGCAGTGGAAGGGACGCGCACAGGCTGCCGGCTAGCTCGACCCCACCCCCATCTGCGGGTAGGGCGGGCCCGCATAAGAACTGTTGAGAAACGCATCAGGCTCGGATAACTTAGCTTCTAGCGATGGCTCACAAGAAGATCTGTCTGACCTGCAAGAACAAGGGATGCGTGGCACGCTGCCAGTTTGTCAAGGCCGAACCGCCCCGCCCGGTTGTGCGGCTGAAAGCGTGATGGGGGGCCGATTTCGGGGGCCCCGGCACCGCCGTAATTAAGCTACAGTTGGGTTTCGGCGCATTCCCGGAGCTTGCGGCGCCAATGGGCCGATAACGCCTGAAGAGGAAACTCATGGAAGTGCACCGGCCTTATTCCCCCGAGGCGACGCGCGAACTGGCACGCGCCCGGGCCGAGACCTCCAAGCATCTCTCGAACCTGCCTCCGTTTCATCCCACCGCGCTGCGGCTGCTATCGATCTCGATCGACGGTGATTCCGCGCTGCCGGAATTCGAAGAGTGCTTCAAGGCCGATCCCGCGCTGGCGGCCGACCTTCTCCTGTCGGCCAATTCGGCGCAGTTCGGACTGCGCCACCGCATCGATACCATCCGCCACGGGCTGATGGTGCTGGGGCTCGAGCGTGTACGCTCGCTGGCCTTCAGCATCACCATGCGATCGTATATCGGGGCCAGCCCGCGGCAGCGGGATTTGCAGTTAGTATGGTCGCACAGCGTGGCCACGGCTATCGTTGCCGATCAATTGGCCGCTTCGGCCGGATCGGCTGCCAAGCTGCTTTACACGGCGGCACTGGTGCATGATCTGGGGCGGCTGGGAATGGTATTGGCGTCTGGCCGCAAATACGCCGAAATGCTCGCCGAACCGGTGCGCGACATTGCCGAAGGCATGGCCCGCGAGGAGGAGCGCTTCGGCCTCTCGCATTGCCAGGCAGGGGTGGAACTGGCCCGCAAATGGGGCCTGCCCGCCAGCTTGCAGGAGTGCATCTCGCTGCACCACGACGCGACCGATCGAGAGCGCGGCGAACTGCTCTACCTGATCCAGATCGCCTGCCGGATGGCGGATTCGCTGGGCTTTCCGGAAGTGCTGGCAGCGCCTGGTCCGGAGACCGCCGCCGGCGCGTGGGCGCTTCCCGAAGCCTTCCGCGGCCGCCCCGCACTCGCCCCCGACCGCTTGAAATCGCTGATTACACGCCAGATATCGGCCGCATCGAAGCCCGAGCCGGCAACCGCAATTTAGAATTTAAAGTTCTTGAGAATTCGCGGGCCGAATTTCGACTATCCAGGGCGAATGCGGCAATCGAGAAAACCGGATTTACTGCGCGCGCTCATCGCTCTCGATGGCATGGTGGACCGCGCCCGCAGCGACTTGCAGGGAACCCGTGAGACCCACCCGCAGTTGGAGTTTCGCATCCAGCGACTGGTCCGGCTGATGGAGCGCCGCGACCAGCTTCTGGAAGAGGCCGACGAGTGTCTCCGCCGAGTGGCGGGAGTTCATGCCGAAACACCCGCGCCCTGAATTGGCGTCCGGCACGAGCCGCTGAACGACACCTTGCCGCAAAGCCGGAGCTGCCCGCCACCCCAGCGCCCGGCGGCCGGAATTCAGACAAAGGACTATAATTACGCTGGAGGCGGCACTCGATGGCGATCCGGCCTGAAGACGCACTGGAATACCACTCATCGCCCCCGGCGGGCAAAGTTTCGGTGACTCCCACGAAGCCCTGCCGGACGCAGAGGGACCTCAGCCTCGCTTATACGCCTGGGGTGGCGGTCCCCTGCAAGGAGATCGAACGCGATCCCAGCCTCGCTTACAAGTACACTGCCAAGGGCAATCTCGTGGCGGTGGTGAGTAATGGCACCGCCGTGCTGGGTTTGGGCAACATCGGGGCCCTGGCCGGAAAACCGGTCATGGAAGGCAAGGGCGTGCTGTTCAAGCGCTTCGCCGATATCGACGTGTTCGATATCGAGCTGGCCACGGAAGATCCCGAGGAGATCATCCGCACCTGCCAGATCCTGGAGCCGACCTTCGGCGGGATCAACCTGGAAGATATCAAGGCGCCGGAGTGCTTCTACATCGAGGAGACGCTCCGCAACACCATGAA
>CAYRWE010000015.1:0-41920 GCA_964427655.1 uncultured Solibacteraceae bacterium
CTGCCGCACGCCACCCTGCTGGGCCGCACCATGCAGTGGATGTTCAACAAGGATGGCGGCCGCTACCTGCTGCTGGTGGTGAGCGCCTCGCGCGAGCTGACCAGCCTCTCGCGCGCCACGATTATCGATATGGCGGTGGGCGATTTGCGGCTCTACTTTCCGGCGGTGCGCGAGGCCAACCTGGTAAAGGCTCACGTGGTGAAGGAGCAGCACGCCACGTTCTCGGCGGCTCCCGGAACCGAGGCGCTGCGACCGCCCGCCGCGACCGATGTGCCGAATCTCTTCCTGGCCGGAGATTACACGCGCACGGGCTGGCCCGGCACCATGGAAGGCGCCGTGCGCGGCGGTTACCTGGCGGCCGAGGCGGTGGCTCGCGCCGCCGGCCGGCCGGCACAGTTCCTGCTGCCCGATATAGGTTGAGTGCGCTAGACCGCTCCCTGACGGTCGCGGCTCTGAACCGAGCCGCGACCGTCAGGGAGCGGTTTGCGCGGCCCGCTTGACCAGTTTGATCTCGAACAGCTTGGGCCATTGCTTACCGGTCACGAAAAGGCGATCGGTGCGCGCGTCGTAGGCGATCCCATTAAGTACATCCGACCGGGCACCGATGTAGAAGCCATCCGGCGTGGCCAAGCCCGCCATGACGATCCAGCCGGTCACCTTGCCGCTCGAGGGATCGATGCGCGCGATGCGGTTGGTCTGCCAGATGTTGGCGTAGACCTCGCCCTTCACCCACTCGAGCTCGTTCAATTCGGTCACCGGCTGGCCGTCCGCCGTCACGGTGACGCGGCCGGTCTCGCGCAGGGTATTGGGATCCCAAAAGCGCAACTGCGCGCTGCCATCGCTCATGATGATGCGCTTGCCATCCTGCGTCAGCCCCCAGCCCTCGCCGGGATATTCGAACTGGCCCGCGGGGTCGAAGCTGGCCAAGCCGTAGATAAAGCCGCGCTGAGCCTTCCAGGTCAGCTCCAGCAGGCGGTCCTTCCAGTTGACGATGCCCTCGCCGAAATACTCCTCCGGCACGTCGTGCTTGCGAACCACCTCGCCGGTCTCCAGGCGCACCTGGCGGATGGAAGATTGCCCCTCCAGGCCGGTTCCTTCGTACAGATAGCCATTCAGGTAGAAGAGGCCCTGGGTGAACGCCATGGGATCGTGCGGATAGGTGTGGACCACCTCGTAGCCGTACTCGGGGATGGCGCCCGCCTGGGTGGCCGGATTGCATCCGCACGCGACCAGAGCCGCCAGCAGCAGGAGGTTTCGCATACTCGAACCCAGGGTACCGCAAAAGAGCGATCCCCTCGCCAGCTCGTGCGCGAAAAGACGGAAGACGGAGGCAGCGGGAAATCGGAGAATTAGAATGGAAAGTCTTTTTTGCCGGCCTGCTCGTAGGAGACGGCCTTGGCCAGGAACTGACGCGGATTCCGCGGGACGCCTCCGATGCGCACCTCGTAGTGCAGGTGCGGCGCCGTCACTCTGCCGGTGCTGCCCACGGCGCCCACCAGGTCGCCGCGGCGGATCTCCTGGCCTACCCGCACGTAAACGCTCGAAAGGTGCGCATAGTAGGTCTGGTAGGTGCCCCCGTGATCGACGATAACCAGGCGGCCGTATCCGCTCAGCGTGGCGTCTGCGTGCACCACGATCCCGCTGGCCGTGGAATGCACCGGCGTGCCCGAGGGCGCGCTGATATCTACGCCCTTGTGGAACGCGCCTTCACCCGAGAAGGGGTCGGTGCGGTCGCCGAACGATCCCATCAGGCGGCCCGCCACGGGATATCCCGCGGGTTGCGCGAAGGCCGGCTGCAGGCGGTGCGTGGAGCGGCTCATCATGGCCAAGACGTTGGTGCTGCGGAGGAAGTCGTAATCCTGTACGCTTTCCGCGAAACTGGGGACCAGCTTGCCTTCGGCGGTGATATCGGGGGGGCCTTCCAGGCGCTCGCGAATGCCATAGGCGATGGAAACTTCCTTGGCGTACAACTCCAGGCTGGCGAGCTGTTCGTTGGTACGGCTGACTTCGGTTTGCAGGCTCCGGTAGCGCGTGCGCAGCGTTTCCGCTTCCCCACGCAAGGCGTTATAGTTGGCCACCTTCCATGCCATACGGGCGTAGCTGGCCACAAAGCCGGCAACCGAAAAGCAGCCGAGGAGGGCCAACGCCAGAATGCTATACACGGCCTGCTGCGGGATGTGAACGCGTCGAAGGCGGCCGTGCAGCGAATGCGCCAGCACAACCACAAAGTATTCCTGCTTCATAGTCTTCTCCGCCCGGAACACCTATGTTGTTCGTTGCCGTACCCAAGTCCGGAAGGGGCTATTTCGTACCGAAGTGGCGAATCACGGAATATAGCAGCCCTCGAAGTCCCCTGTCAACCCCCCTCCGACCGCTTGCAACCTATTGATGAAATTGATATTGTTCAAATTCAACGGTGCCACGGCGACTTCCTGGAACTTTATTTCTGCGGAATTTGGTCGAACGGCGCAGCCTGCTGTTCCAGCTCGTGCGGCGCGATTTCGATCAGCGCTTCGTGGGTTCCGCCATGGGTTGGATCTGGGGATTAGTTCACCCGCTGGTGCTGCTGATGAGCTGGGTTTTCGTGTTCCAGATCTGTATGCGGATGCCACCGCCCCAGGGCGTGCGCAATTACCCGCTCTACATTTTTGCCGGCATGCTGCCGTGGGGGCTGTTCAGTGAAACCGTGCAGCGCTCCGCCTCGAGCCTGCTGGACCAGGCCAGCCTGATCACCAAAACCGTTTTCCCCTCCGAGATCGTCCCGGTCTCCGTGTTTCTCTCGACCCTGGTGAGTCACCTGCTCGCCCTTGCGCTGATGGTGGCCGCCGCGGCCGTGTGGGAGAACCAGGCCAGCGTCTTCCTGGTACTGCTGCCGCTTTACATTTTCCTGATCGGCCTCGTCGCTGTGGGGCTGGGCTGGATCGTGGCCAGCCTGCATGTCTTCCTGCGGGATACCGCGCAGATGCTCAGCGTGGTGCTGACCTTCTGGTTCTGGCTGACCCCCATTTTCATCTCCGAGAAGCAGTTCCCGCGCTGGGCGCATTTCGTGCTGGTGGCCAACCCCATGTATTACCTGGTACGCGGCTACCGCGCCGTCCTGCTCGGCAGCGCGGCGCCCGACCCGCGCGATCTGGCTGTGGCTGCCTGCTACGGCGCGGTAGTCTTCTGCGCGGGCGGCCTGTTCTTCCGACACATGAAGCGGGGATTCGCCGACGTGCTGTGAGCCGGCGCTCCCCGCCACTTCAAAGCCGTCAGAAAATGACCTTGGCGGCAATCTGCATATTGAAGGGTTCGCCGGGTCCGATGCCGGGCGCGCCGTTGAAATCGCCGATGGTATCGCCGACCACGCCATTCGATCCCACCGAGCCGGGGCCGGAGGCCAGGTTGATCCGGTTCAACACGTTGAACATCTCCGCTCGCAATTGCACCTTCAGCCGCTCGCCCACGGGGATGTTCTTGAATACCGAGAGATCCACGTCGGCAAAGCCGGGGCCGTAAAGGGCATTGCGGCCCAGGTTGCCCTGCAACGGGTTGCCGGGGCAGCCGGCCGCTCCCGCCATGCAGAAGGCATTCGGATTCACCCACTGCTCGCCAACGCCCGCGACGAAACTGTGGCTTACGCCCGCGTACGGGTCGCCGATCAGATTCACGCCGGGGCGCTGCGTTGCGCCGTCGAAGTTGAACGGCTGACCGCTGTGCACGGAAATGAAGCCGCCGACCTGCCAGCCGGAAGTGAGGAGCGCCATGTGGCGCGAGCCGGGAAGATCGTAAGTAAAGAACGCCGTGAAGTTCTGGCGGGTGTCGAAATCGCTGCTCGCGTATTCCTGGCCCAGGTTGAGGCTGTTGAGCGGAATGGCCTCGCGATACTCCGTGACGAAATCGAGAGCGTGCGCCCAGGTGTACGCGAACTGCGAGGTAAGTCCGTGCCAGGTTCTCAGCTTGAGCGTGGTCTGGAGTGAGTTGTAATTGGAGTTGCCGACGCTGTTGAGCTGAATGATAGAGCCGTAGTTGGGGTACTGCGCGCTATAGGCACCACTCTGGTTGATGTTCTCCATCACGGAGAGCTTGCGCCCCTGGCTACCCACGTAACCGACCTCGAGCACGGCCGCCTTTCCGAGGCTCTTTTCCACATTCAGGTTGTAGTTGAAGAAATACGGCGTGCGGAAATTCTGGTTCACCGAGAAGACGTTAAAGATCTGCGAGGAACTGAGGCAGTTCGGGTCGGTGGCGAAGTTGCCCGAACAGGTCGTGGCACCCGGGAAGATCGAGCCGCCGCCGTTCTGCACGGTTTGCCAGTTGTAGTTATTGCGGCTGTAGTTATCGACCGCGTGGGGTCCCACGGGATTGTCTTCCAGGCCGTCGGCCGCACTGATGGTCGGCCGGAAATCCAGGAAGGGGTTCATGTTGATCTGGTCGTAGAACATGCCGAATCCGCCGCGCACCACCAGGCCGGCTCCGGGGTTGTAGGCGAAGCCGAAGCGCGGCGCCAGGTTATTCCAGTCCGAAGGGAAGATCGAGTTAACTCCCGCCCCTTGCACAACCAGGCCTCTGCCCTGAACGAACACACCGAGATCGTTGCCCTGGTTGCTGTGCAGCGGGCCGAAGTATTCGTAGCGCAGCCCAAAGCTGAAGTTGAGCTTCGAGGTAAGCTGCCAGTTATCCTGGGCGAAGAGGTCGAAGGCGTTGACCAGCACGTGCCGTTCGGCATCGCCCACGGCGATGGATGAAGTACTGACATCTCCGGCCAGGAAGTCGGCCAGCGCCAGCGTGCTGGTGTCGCAGCCGGCGATCGACGAGTGCGTCGAGCAGTAGGACGCCCAAGGCCCCTGGGTGCCATCGAAGTTGAAGGCCCCCGTGGACCGGCGGAAGTAGAACTCATCCACGCGCCCCTGCCGGACCTCGCCGCCGAAGCGGAACTGGTGGCTGCCCTTTACGATCGAAATCACATCCGTCAGATGGCCGGTGACGTCGTTGCGGCCCTCGGGCGGGGTGATGCCCACCTGGTCGAAACCGGTAATGGCGATATTGGAAGCTCCCAGGATCGGCTGTCCGTTAATGGTGGCGCTGGGACTGAGGTTGAGCCCCAAGCCCTGCATATTGAAACTATTGTTGGAATCGTGAAAGACCTGGTTGAAATAACTTACCCCGAAGAGTAACTGGTTGGTCAAGGTGCTGCTAAATACCGAGTTCAGTACCGCCGAGTAGTTCTGGACGTGAATGGGAGCGACCTCGAAGTAGTAACCCAGGTTCGAACTCGCGGTGGCCAGCGCCAGGCTGGCTCCGGGCGGTTGCGTCTGGCTGCCCTGTCCGGCGAACCAGTGAACCGAGAGGCGCTCGTTGTCGGTGAAGTTGTAGTCTACCTTGGCCACGCCGTTGTTGCTGTAACCGGTGCCAGGGACCGTCGCGAAGTAGTTGTTCGTCGTTCCCGCCAGGCTGGCGATGGAACTGGGCCACAATGTCGAGAGCAGGCGCGTGGAGAGTGAGCTCGCCTGCACGGAGCCGTACGATCCGTATGTGCCGTTTACGTTGCTCAGCAGCCCCATGGCCTGGTTGACCCAGGCGGCGGAAGGTTCGGTGGATAAGCCGGTTAACCCGAAAATGTAGTTCTGCCGCTCGAATCCCAGGAAGAAGAAGGCCTTGTCTTTGACTATGGGGCCGCCCACCGTGCCGCCCCAATTCTGGTTGCGAAGTTCGGGCGCCTTTGGAAACTGCGCCGTGGGCACGAAGAACGGCGACTGCGCGGCGTAGAACTCGTTGCGGTTATAGTAATACGCGCTGCCGTGCACGCTGTTGCTGCCGGTCTTGATAGTGAGGTTCACGGTTCCGCCCGCGCTGCGACCCGTCTCGGCGTTGGATTGGGTCTGCGCCGAAAATTCATCCACCGCATCGATAGGCATCACCACGCCCGCGATCCCCGATACACCGCCCTGATTCACGGCCGGGATGTTATGCCACAAGTCGTTGTTATCGGTTCCGTCGATCTGCCAATTGATCTCGTTGGCACGGGTCCCGTTGAGCGAGCCGAAGCCATTCCCCGAATAGCCCCCGTAGCCGGGCTTGACCGCGATCAACTGAGTGAAATCGCGGCCATTGAGAGGAATATCCTGCATGGCCGTGGAGGGGATGGTGTCGCTTTGCATGGCGGTGGTGGTATCCACCCCAACCGCCGAGGCGGACACTTCGACGGTGGTGGATTGCGCCCCGACCGCCAATTGCACCGGGACCGTGAAGATATTGCCGGCCGATACGACCACGTTCGAAACCGTCATCTTATCGAAGCCGCGCGCCGAGACAGTCACCGTATACGTGCCCAACGGTAATTCCTGGAACGCGAACTGACCGTCGCTTGAACTCAGTGTGTTGTGAGCGATGTTCGTTCCCGTATCGTTTATCGTGACCGCCGCGCCGGCGATAATCGCTCCAGCCGCATCGGTAACTCTGCCGTTTATAGCTCCGTTGAACGTCTGACTGTAAGCTCCCCATACGATCGCCAGCCAGACGAATAACCGCGCGTTGAAAATCCTCTGCATGATCCCCTCCCATTGACACACTCCGAACCTCGGCGCTATTGCCGTTCGGAGCAGCTTTTGAATCTGAGTGATGACCGATCGACGAGGATCCTTTAGAGTCCCGATGACGAATCAGTGTCTCGTAGACTAACCAGTGCTTAATTATTATCAAGATCGTCGGGCCGTTTTCAAGAGCGGAGCGAATAGAGTCAACGCTATGTGTGCTGAAAACCACCGCGTCGAGGATACTCAGCGGAACGAACGATGGTGCGGTTCGGCACGTGTAGGCAGCCGATCCCCGTCCCCCCCCGCGGTGCAATCGCCACTCGGGAGAAATGAAATAAAAAGACCCGAAAACGCGGAGGGAGTTTCTCGTGGCCTACGTGGCGGAGGTTTGGCGGCCGTGGCGGCCCGCGCCCTCAGAGCAGCGGCATGATCTCGCCGGGCGTTCGCGGCACCATCGACTCCAGCCGCGCGTAGAAGGCCATCACGGGGTCCTGCGCCTCGCGCAGCCGCTCCGCCACGCCTCGCAGGACCGGCGCCATCCCCGCCTGCCCGACCAGCATGTTGACTGGCAGGAACCACTCGATGGCGTTCTCGGACTGGAAGCGGTTCTGGTTCAGGTAATCGAGCTCCGCGGAGGTCACCGCGTCACGATCGGCATCCGCGCCGACCAGGCTGAACAACTCGCTGAAGATGCCCACCTTTTCGCGGAAGTATTCGGCGGGCGTCGCTCCGCTGCTTTCCTTCCACGCCGCCATGGCGGAAAGGAAATCGCGCAGCTTGCCGCGGAACTCGTTGGTGTCCCGGTAGCTGTTGGGGTGGGGTGTCGAATTCGGGCCGAAAAACAAGCCTTCGAACTGGTCGCGAATGGCGCGACATTCGGCATCCTGGCAGAACTGCTCCACCTTGACCTTGCCTTCGAGCGAGGAGGCCACGGTTTCATCCGGCTTGATGGGCTGGATAGGGGGGATTTGCAGCACGTCGTTGAAGTACGCAACCGCGTCGCCGACGCGATTGGAGGAACCGCTGGAGGCCACCCCGAAGCCCTGGCTGACCGGTGCGGCCAAATCGTCGTCGGCGCAGCGCTTCCCCGTGAGATTCGTGACCAGGTGCAGGCGAAAACCTTCGATGAGCGGCAGCGGTGACATCTGCCGCCGCCGGCACTCCGCCACCAGAGACTGGATCTGCGCGGCGGCCTGCTGGGAGGCGCTGAACGAGCGGTCGTCGCCGGAGATCCCACCCAGCACGCCCGCAAAGGCGGTTACCAGAGATTGGAAGTCTTCGTCTTTCACTTTCGCGCCGGCGATGGCCTGGGCGGCCGGTCCGATTTCGACCGCCGACGTGAGAGCGCCGGTAAACCGCGCCAGCAGACGGACCGGCTCGCCCTTGCCGATTTCCTCGGCCGTGAACGTTTCCGCGGCCACGCGGCCCAGCACGCTGTAGTAACGGCTGACATCGTAAACCAGGAATTCCTCGCAGCCGACCTGAGGCGGGTGGGGCGACCCCAGGTCGAGGAACATCTGGCGCGCGCGCCGGCCATCCAGGGGCAGCATGGCTTCAATGGCGCGCAGATGCAGCGAAAGGCCGTCCAGATCCTGCTCGTAAGCGCGGTTGATAAATCCCACCGCGTAGCCCGGAGGATTCACTCCGGCGTGGCGCTTGAAAGACTGCTGCGCTTCGGCGGCCCGTTCGTAAGCGCGGTTGAGCAGCTCGATTTTGCGTTCCGCGGAGAGCTTTTCGGAACCGGCGATCCGAATCAGTCCATCGGCCGCGAATTCGCCGGCGAGCGAGCGCGCCTGGTCGATCAGGCCATCGATTTCCGAGGGAGTGGCGGCGGCCGCCGAGAGCAGACAAACCAGGAGTGCGGCAACGGTCTTCATGGGATTAGAAAACCATTCTAACTTGCGGCGATCAAGGCCGGAAGGCGCACGTGGGGGCGGAAAGGGAATGCGGACGCTAGCTGCTGGCCACGCTCGCGGCGTTGGTAAGCTCGGTGCTCCCGTGGGTCCAAATGGCGTTCACCGCCGGCCGCCCGGCGCCCAGCAGCGCCAGACAGGCGATGGCAATGAAGATCATAAGCAGAGAGTACTCGATCAAATCCTGGCCGTCGTCCTCGCGAAGAAACACGCACAGCCGTTGTACCATCGGAGGCCTCCGCACTAATTACAACCGATCGGCATATATTATGCAAGAGTGACGGCCGATTTACCCGATTCCGGACGGTTTCGTGCCCCGAAATGGCCCGCGGCAGGCGCGAATCGCATCGGGAGTTAGCTGAAGTTAGCGGCGAGGAATTATCCGGAGCGAGTAACTTCCGTAAACCCCGATGCACGCCAGATATGAGAGAAAAGGGAGCGTACCGCTCGGCTGTGCCAGCCCCCGGTATTGACCCACGTTTGTAAACGGGGTGGGTGTCCTCCGGGCGCCATCAGGCTTCTCCCTTGCGGATTGGCCCGCCAGGAGCTTGCTCACCGGCGCATCATCAACGAGTCGGACTCCCTATTTTGACAGTGTTGGATCAAAATAGGCGAACCGGCACCTGCATTGCAGACACGCTCCAGTCGAATCATATCACAGGCCTCGGAAATGGCGACAGGCTCGAACGAGCCGGTCCTCCCGGCGCCCAGGCCCATCAAGCGCCTCCGCGCCCCTCAAACGTGCGCCTGGGCACGGGCGTCCGCAAACGCCTGGGGACGGGCCCCCCACGCCCTTGTATTCGGGGTGCAATAGACATACAGTGTAGTCGAAGGCGGGATATTCAGATGAAACTGTCTTTTGTGATTGCGCTCCTCATGGCCGCGAGTTTCGTGGGCTATGCACAGCAGGCGATGCCTCGAATGGTTTCGTGCGAACCAGGAAATGGAAAAGCTGGGGATGTAATCGCCGTCTCCGGAGAGAATCTGCAAAAGGATCTGGTCTCCAAAGTCTACCTGACGGACGGAAAGAACGACGTTGTGGTGGAGTTGCTCGACCAATCGGCCACCGGCATCAAGTTCAAGATTCCGGCCTCGGTGAAGGCTCCCGCGCGGCTCGCGCTCATGGTTCTAACCGCTGGAAAGGACGCCAAGTACATCGAGCAGCCCGTCAAGGTGCAGATCGACGAGTAGTGAGGGGGGCGCGCACGGCTACAAGCGTTGATACGGCGCCGTGAGGTATCTTTTGGACTCCTGCGCCGCTTCGGCTTGCGGCGCGTAGGCGATGCCTCTCCGGTATGCCTCCAGCGCCTGCCCGCGTCGGTGCGTCAGGTCGTAGATCTGGCCTATCCGCAGATAGGCGTAAGCCCCGGTATTTAAATCGATCCGGTCGCTGGCCGCGGCTACCTGCTGGAGATGCGCCAGGGCTCGGTCCAGATCCCGGTACCAGAATTCGATGGTGCCCTCCTGGAAATAGACTTTCTCCCACGGAACCCGGTCGTAGCCGGGGGCGTGGCCGGATTTGAGGCGCGCGATCTCCTCCACGGCCGCCAGGGCGTTGCCCTTATCCCCCGCCATGCTGTACATCTGCGAAAGTTCCAGTCTGAGCAGGAAATTTCTGGGGAAGCGCGTAATCAGATCCTCGATCAGGGAAATGGCTTTGCGCGGCTGGCTTTCCCGGCGGTAGAGCGCGCCCAAAAAAAACTCGGCGTCCACGCGGTCAAGGTTCCCGTGCGCCGCCACTTCCTGCACCGTGCGGATGCCGCGCTCCTTGTCGCCGCGGATTCCGATCATGAACCCCAGCATCCGGTAAGCCAGCGGCAGGCTGCCCACGATGTAATCGTCCAGGCCGCTCACCAGGCGCGCATCCACGTTGCGGGGGTCGAGCTCGGCGACGCGGTCGTGCGCCCGCCGCGCGTCGGTGGCATCGCGCAGGGAATCGCGCCAGGCCTTCTTGACCACCCAATAGTAGTTCGAGCGCAAACCATAGGCGATGCCCATCGCATATAGCGCGGCCGTATTGTTAGGGTTCTGCTGCAGGCGCGCCTGGCAGAGATTCATGGACCGTGCGATCTCACCCAGGAAGTGCTTTTCGTTTTCCGGCGTGGGATTTAGCTTGGGCCGCCGCAGAAAAGAATTCGCGCCGGAGACCAGCTCGCTTTCAAGCGCGCCGTTGCGGTACATCTCGCGGAAGACCAGCGCTTCGGCCACGTGATTGTGAAGATCGGGAACCTCGGGGTCTTGCGCGATGGCCTGCTCGAAATCGGCAAGGGCTTCTTCGTATTCGAGATTATAGAAGTGGTCGTAGCCTCTCTTCACCAGGGCGTCCTGGCCCGCCAGAGGCATCAGAACCAGCAGAGCCAGCGCAAGGGTTCTCACTCCCCTTATTTTAAGTTCTCGAGCGCATGCCTTGCGTGTACGGCAACTAACGGATCTTGCGAACGCGCCAGCGCTTCGAGCGGCGTGCGAAATTTCTCGAGGCCGCTCGTGCCCATGGCCAGCGCCACGTTGCGCAGGAAGCCGGAGTAGCGCGCGCGCGTCACCGGCGTACCCTCGAACAGCGCGCGGAATTCGGCTTCCGTGAGTGTGGCCAGCCTGTCGAGCGGCGGTGCGAATTCGCGCGGCTGAAACTCCGGCTCATCCGTTTGCGGCGCCCGGCGGTTCCAGGGGCAGACGTCCTGGCAGATGTCGCATCCGAAAACGTGCCGTCCCATGGCGCGGCGGTGCGCTTCGGGGATGGCGCCGCGCAGCTCGATAGTGAAGTAGGAAATGCACAGCCGCGCGTCGAGCGTGTAGCCGAGCGGTCCCGGCACGAGAGCCTCGGTGGGACAAGCTTCGACGCAGCGCCGGCAGGTCCCGCAGCGATCGGCCGGCGGAGCCTCTTCGGGGCCGGGTTCGATTTCGAGCGAAACCAACAGCTCGCCCAGAAAGAACCACGAGCCGCTCCGCTGGTTGATGAGGCACGTGTTCCGGCCGATCCATCCGAGGCCCGCCTGCCGCGCGTAGGAACGCTCCAGGAGCGGCGCCGTATCGACGCAGATTTTGGATTCGTACCCCGCGGCGGCCGACGCGCGCAATCCGGCATCCAGCCGTTCGAGGCCGCGCCGCAGCACGCTGTGATAATCGCCGCCCCAGGCATAGCGCGAGATCCAGGCGCGCGCAGCGTCATTGAACTCGGTCGAGCGCGGCCAGGCGGAGTTGTAAAGCTTGCCCACCACCACGATGGATCGCGCCGAGGGCAGCAGGCTGCGCGGATCCTCGCGGACTTCCGCGCGGCGATCCGTCAGATAGCGCATCTCGCCGGCCAATCCGCCGGCCGCCCAGGCGCGGTACCAGGCTCGTTCGCCGGACGGTTCGGCGCGCGCCACGCCGGCCAGCTCGAAGCCGCACGCGCGGGCCCGGGCGCGAATTTCCGCGGATGTCAAATCTCCAGCCCCACGTGCCGCATCAGCTCGAGCGCGTTGCTCTTACGCACCACTCCGGGAAGCATGACGTAATCGAACAGGATGCGGCCGTTCTCCATGCGGTCCTCGAAATGCACGTTAGCGGCGGGCCCGCCTAGGGTTTCGGCGATCGCCGCCAGAGCCAGATCGTGCGTGGTCACGAGTCCGATGGCGCCGCGCTCCACCAGGCCGCGCACCAAAGCCTCCGCGCCGATGCGCCGGTCGTGCGAGTTGGTGCCGTGCAGGAATTCGTCGATCAGAAACAACACTGGCGCAGGCCCGGCGGTCAGGTCCAGGATCTGGCGGATGCGCAGGATCTCCGCGTAGAAACGTGAGATGCCGTCCTGCAGCGAATCGGTCACGCGTATGGAAGCCCCCAGCTCGAGCGGAGTGAGGCGCAGACGCCGCGCGCGCACCGTGCCGCCGGCCAGAGCCAGAACAACGTTCGCTCCCAGGGTGCGCAGCAGCGTGCTCTTGCCCGACATATTCGAGCCGCTCACCACCAGGACGCGCAGCCCGCCGCCGATCCTCACGTCGTTGCGCACCACGCGCTCTTCGGGAATCAGCGGATGCCCGATGCCCTCGGCCTCCAGGCACGCCGGCCCTTCGATCAGTTCCGGAAACGGATCTTCGGGATGCTCGTAGGCGTGGCTGGCCAGCGAGCAAAGCGCCTCGATTTCGCCCGCCGCGGTGAGCCAGCGTCGCACCGCCGGGCCGGAATGGCGCCGCCACTCTTCCACCTTGAGGGCCACGTGCGCGGTCCACAGGATGAACGGCTCGAGAACGCGCACCAGCACGTGGTCGCGCGAATCCAGGTAATCCACCAGCCGTCTGAGACGCGCCAGCCGCTTCGAAGGTGGTGCGCCATCGGCATCGAGCGAGGCGCGCAAATCGGACAGCAACGGCGAGTCGAAGCGCTCGCGCTCCAGGCGCACCAGCACCTCCGTGAGCAGTCCCAACCCGTGAGAGGCTTCCTCCACGGCCGCCGCCGCGCCGCCGATCGCCGCGTGGGTGCGGTACAGAAACCAGGCATTGGCCAGCAGCGCCACCAGCAGCCCGTCCCGCAGCAGCACGGCCGCCGAGTCCGAGACGGCCAGCAAGCCCGCTGAGCGAAGCATCAGCAGGATCGCCGCCGCGACAGCCAGAAATCCCAGCGCGGTGTGCATCCAGATGCGCGCCCGCAGGGACACGCGCAGCCAGGATATGGGCAACCTAAAGGATGCCCCACCAGGCTGCCCCAGAATCGGCGGCGCTTCCCCCCAGGCCGCCAGAGACACGGGATCCACGCCCGTCCGCGCTTCTTCCGCCACAATGGCGAGATCTTCCCTTAGATCCAGACGCGGGCGCAGTTCCTCGATGGCGGCCTGCCGCGCCCGCACGGTGGCCGGATCGGCCGGAGCCATCAGCCAGCGCGCCAGGGTGTCCTGGCCGATGTGCGTGCGGGCCGTAGAGATCGCCTCGAACAGGGAACCTTTGCCGAACAGGTCCAGATCCGCCGCGTACGGATGCGCCGCCTGTCGAAACTCCTCGCCGGTATCGCCGCGGCCCGCCCATTGGCCTTCCAGGCGCGCCAGACCGTTCTCGAAGAAGTGCACCGCTCTCTGCTGTCGTTCCCGCCCGGCCAGCAGGCGATTATGCAGCACCACTAGCATGGCGAAAGCCGCGATGGGCGCCAGCAGCCAGACGATCGAAAACGCGCGTTCGACGAGCGCCAGCCAGACGACCACGCCGCCCACGAGCGCCGCGGCCAGCTTGGCATAGCCCATCGTGCGGTGTTGCCGGTCGCTCACAGCCAGCCGCGCGCGTCGTTCTTCAAGAAGCCGGGAATAAATGAGATGAGGTTCCGCCATCGGCATTTCCATTCTCTCGCGGAAAGCGCGGCGGAAAAAAATACAGGAGGCGGCACGAGTCCGCCCCCTGGGAAGGAGATCAGGGCGCTGGCAAGCAACCCTTAATCTGAAACTTGTTTGGAACGGCGGCCCAGGCAGCCGAGCACGATCAGGCTTGCGCCGGCGAGCATGAGGACGGCGGGATCGTGGCCGGAGCCGGCGGCCGTCTGCGAGGCGCCCACTACGGGAGCCGCCGAAGCCGCGGCGGCCACGGCCAGGGGGGCGAGCCATCGGCTCAGCCTCTCGGTGAAGTTTACCAGTTTGCCTGTCCGTTTCATCTGCTCCGATCATAGATCGCTTCTCCTCGTAAACCAAACAATTTAAAGGTACTAGATGCTTCATCCGGGTACCCCACGGGTACCACCGGGGTACCGGTACAGGGATTTCGAAGAACGCCTTGAGCGACCCGCGGCAAACGAAGTGCAGGCAACGAATGGAGGGATAGCCGGCGATGAGTTTACGCACGCCAGCAGCGATTCCGCTTCGAGCGTCTCGTTGTGTACCGTCGGATCGCGAACTAGACTGGTGCCAGGAGCAGTCCATGCGGAATGCATTAGGGATAGCGTCGATCCTGGCATTCATCACCGAGGGATTTGGGCAGATCTTGCCGGTGGCACCGATTGCCGGTCAACCATTTTCAGCCGACGAGGTGATCACCGAAAATCCGCGGCCGAATGTACATAACGTGCTTCCAAAGAAAACCATCCGCATCTATCGGGATTCGGCCGGACGGACCCGAGAGGATGTTTCGATTCCGCGCGACCCTATCGCTATGCGGTTCGTGAATATACAAGACCCGCTGGCGGGCGTTCACTACTCTCTGGACACGGAACGTAAGATCGCCCGGAGGCTTGTCTGGCCTGCGACGCGCGGACTAACTCCGACGACGAGCGCGTCGGACGCTTCCGCAGTAAGCGTTATGGCCATGCCAAGAGCCTATGACGTTCAGACCAAGCGCGAATCCTTGGGAAACCAACTGATCGAGGGACTGGCCGCCGACGGTCAAAGGACTACAAGCGTATCTCCCGGCTCCCCGCCCGGATGTGATGAGAACGTGGCTGTGAGCGAGAGTTGGTATTCACGGGAATTGCGAATGATCTTGCTCGAAAAGAGGTCTAACTGTTTAGGGGATGGCACCACACGCCTGGAACACATCGACCGGACAGACCAGGGATGGAGCGGGCCCCCCCCCCAATAGCCCATTCCTGTTGCGGTAAGCCCCCGTTCAACCGTCCGCTCGACGGCGGCCGGCGGTAGCCATTTCTCGCCAAATTGACGCGTGTTATAGTGTTGCCATGCCGAGCGGCTACGTGCCGATTTTCATCTTTCTGGGGATCGCCGTGCTGTTCCCCCTGGTCTGCCTTGTGCTGGCGAAACTGCTGCGCCCTTCCTCCCCGTTCCTCACCAAACTCGAGGCCTACGAGTGCGGCATCAAGGCGGCCTCGGATTCGCGCGGCCGCTACACGGTGCGGTTCTACATCGTCGCGATTCTATTCGTCATCTTCGACGTGGAAACCATTTTCCTCTTCCCCTGGGCCGTGCGTTATCGCGCGCTGGGCTGGTTCGGGGTCGCGGAGGTCGCGGTTTTCCTCGGCATTCTCATCGTGGGTTATATATGGGCCTACAAGAAAGGCGCTTTCGAGTGGGTTTGATCCCGCCGCTTTTTTCCCGTCCGCTACTCATCGGTTTACTTTTCGCGAGTTTCGTCCAGGCCGCACCGATGCTGCGCCTGGCCACCAGCGCCGTGGGACCGGTCTCGGTCGCCACGGGGACGTCCACTTCGCAAACCGTCGAAGCTTATAACGCCGGGGATGGCACGCTCGCTCCGCAGCTCTCGGTGAGCGGCGCCGCGTGGCTGACGGCCACCGTGGGCGCGGCGCGCCCGTGCGTCACCGTGGCGGCCTCGAACTGCCTGCCGCTCCAATTCGCGCTAAACACTTCGGCTTTGGCGGCCGGCAGCTATACCGGCACCGTGACGGTGACCGCGCCCAACACGGTGGATGCTCCGCAAACTATCACCGTGACCGTGCAGGTGGGCGGCGATCTGCCTTCCAGCGTGAATGCCTACGCGGCCCCCGGCTACACCAACGATATATCGTTCACCGCCAGTGTGCCGGTAGCCATGCAAGCCACTACTAAGGACGGCGGCGCCTGGCTCAGCGTCTCGGTCAGCGGCGGCGGCAGCTTCAATTTCGATTACGCAAGCCAGGCCGGCACGGCGCAGGCTTTGGCCCTGAATGCCGCCGGCACCTTCGCCTACAACTATCCCTATCGCATTCGCTTGCAGCCGCCCGCCGGCATGGCCCTGGGAACTTACACCGGAACCGTGACGGCCACTTCCGCTTTCGCTCCCGACAACACCAGCGTTCCGGTGACCATGCACCTTGTGAACCAGCCGATTATCCAGGCCGGCATCGCCCAGTTGCAGATTCGGCTGGCGCAGGGCGCGCCGGACTACACCGCGTCGATCCCGCTCTCGAATCTCGGCCCCGCCACGCTCACCATTCAGAATGCCGATGTAGGAGGCGCGCAGTGGATTACATCGACCGCCAATTCCGCGAGCACCGTGGCCCTGACGATCAATCCCGGCTCGCTGGCCGCGGGCACCTACAACACCACGGTGACGATCGCATCGAACGCCGCCAACGGCAACATCGCCGTGCCAGTCTCGTTGCAGGTAGTCCCCCAAGGGGCGCCGCTCATCTATTATCAGGGCGTGCTGGACAACGCCACCTATATTCCCGGCGACACCGTCACGCCCGGTGACGTCATGATCGTCAAGGGCGAGCAGCTTTCCTTCAGTTCCAACCACCTGGATAACAGCTCCACCGTCCCCCTGCCGACGCAGCTTGGCGGTGCGAGCGTGCTGGTGAATGGCGAGACGGCGCCACTGTATTATGCTTCGTCGTTCTATTCTCAGCTCGCTTTTCAGATGCCCGTGGATATCGCATCGGGCACCGCGCTGGTCCAAGTCGAGCGCGATGGGACCATCGGCAATACCGTCTCGGTGAATGTGGCCAGCCGCGCTCCGAAAATCCTGCCGGCGGCCATCGCCGGGAATTTCGGCATCATAACGTTTCCGGATTACGTCACCTGGGCTCTGCCCGTGGGTGCCTATCCGGGCGTAACTTCGCGTCCCGCCACGGCGGGCGACGTCCTGACCATCTGGTGCATCGGCTTGGGCGCCACCAGTCCCTCGGTGGCCAGCGGCGTGGGTTCGCCCTCGGCGGAACCGCTGGCCCGCCTCGTCGACACACCGCAGGTCAATATCGGCGGGGTCCTCGTCACGCCGGCCTACGCCGGGTTGACGCCCGGAGCCGTCGGCCTGTACCAGGTGAATGTCGAGGTGCCGGCGGGCCTGCCCACGGGAATTGTTCCCATGCTGTTGGAGTTCCCGGGATCGAACAGCAACAGCGTGAACATCCCGATCCAGTAGGAGCGCCATCGACTACCATAAGGTTTGAAGTCTGTGAAACCGTCTTCCGCCCCCTGGCCCCAGGTTTACCTTTGTGTAGCCCTGACCACCATGGCGACGCTGCTTCTGGAGCTGTCGCTGACACGCATTTTCTCGGTAGTCTTCTACTACCACTTCGCCTTTCTGGCCATCTCCATCGCCCTGTTCGGCATGGGAGTGGGTGGCGTCTTCTCGTACCTTGTGGCGGGCTGGAAAGCCCCCCTGTTCACGCGCCTGGGGCGCCTCAGCGCGGTGAACAGCCTGCTCGTGGTGGGGGCACTGATCGGCCTGCTGGCGCAGCCCAATAACCCCACCAACTGGGACCTGGCGCTGGTCTACTTCACCACCGCGCTGCCCTTCTTCGGAGCCGGCGCGATCGTCTCGCTGGCCATTTCTGAGACCATCGAGCGCGTCAACCGCGTCTATTTCTGGGACCTCGCGGGAGCGGCCGGCGGCTGCCTGCTGCTGATCCCCCTGTTGAACCAATTCGGCGGACCCAGCACGGTGCTGGCGGTGGCCATCCTGTTTGCCGTGGCAGCGGCCATCTGGCACAGCATGGCCGGATCCATCGCCGGCCGGGCCGGCAGCGTGGCCTTGGCCCTCGTCCTGGTCGCCTTTTTGACCTACAACCAGAAGCACCACATCCTCGATATCCGCCACGCCAAGGGCCGCACCATCGCCGAGGAGTCCTTCGTCCGCTGGAACAGCTTCTCGCGCATCGGCGTGCGGCAGCAGGACGGCATGCAGATGATCTTCATCGATGCCGACGCTTCCACCGCTATCGCCGATTTCGATTTCGACCACCTCACCCCGCACGAGCGCCGCGACCTGCTCGAGCAGGGCCCGGCGCTTCCCTACGTCGTCCGCCCCGGCGCCAAGACTCTGATCATCGGCCCAGGCGGCGGATGGGATGTGGCGCGCGCGCTGGCCTCCGGCAGCCATGACGTGACCGGCGTCGAGATCAACCCTATTATCGCCACCACCGTGATGCGCGAGCGCTTCCCGGATCTCAGCCGCGGGCTGTACCTGCGCCCGGACGTGCACATCGTGGTGGAGGACGGCCGCAGTTTCGTGCGGCGCAGCGCCGATAAATACCAGGTGATCCAGGCCACTCTGGTGGATACATGGGCCTCCACGGCGGCGGGCGCCTTCGCGCTCTCCGAGAACAACCTGTACACCACCGACGCTTTGCAGGACTATCTGACGCACCTGACCGCCGATGGCTTCACGGCCTTCACGCGTTGGGGCTTCGAACCGCCGCGCGAATCGCTGCGCCTGGTGGCTCTGGGCATGGAGGCCCTGGGTAAGATGGGCGAAAGCGAGCCATGGCGCCACACCATCGTGGGCCGCGAAGGCTCGGTCGAGGGCTGGGGCGCGCGCGACACCGTGCTGATCTCGCGCAAGCCGTTCGCCGCGGCCGATCTCGAACGCGCCCGCGCCCTGTTCGCGGCCGCCGGAATGCAGGCCATCTACGTGCCGGGCGTGGAGATTCGCAACCAGTTCTTCAACCTGCTCCACAGCCCCCATCCGGAAGACTACGAGCGCCAATACACCTTCGACATTACGCCCGTCACCGATAACCGGCCGTTCTTTTTCTATACCGTACAGCCGCGCGACCTGTGGTCGTTCGTAACCACGGCCTCGCACGACACCGCCGATTACAAAGTCAATAAGGCCGTGCCGCTGCTGTTCGGGCTGATGGGCGTCAGCCTGGTGGCCACCGCTCTGGTGCTGGTGCTGCCGCCCGTGGTGCTGGGAACGCGCCTGCCGCGCCACAAGGGCGTGCTCGGCTTCCTGCCGTTCTTTGTGTTCATCGGCGCCGGTTACATCCTGATCGAGGTGGCGCTGATCCAGAAATTCGTGCTCTTCCTGGGCAATCCCACCTACGCGCTGACGGTGGTGATCTTTTCACTGCTGCTTTCGAGCGGCTTGGGCAGCGCGGTGAGCCGCCGCCTGGTGGGCGAAAACGAGGGCGCCCTGGTCAAAACACTCGGCCTGGTGGCTATCCTGGCGGCCGTCCTGGGAGTGGTGGTCTCTTCGCTGCTGCCCGCGACGGTGTGGCTCCCGCTGACGGTCAAAATCGCCATGACGGTGGCGCTGGTGGCGCCGCTTGGCTTCGCCATGGGCATGCCCTTCCCCACCGGCCTGGCGCGCCTGGAAGCCTGGCACGCCCCCTCGGTGCGCTGGGCCTGGTCGTTGAACGCGGCTTCGAGCGTCCTGGGATCGGTGGGCGCGCTGGTGTGCGCCATCTACCTGGGGCTGATCCAGACGCTCGTTATCGGAGGCCTCTTCTATCTGGCCGCGCTCGCCGTAGTGGCTCGCGTGCACTTCGAAGCGGCCGTCCCGGAACCGCGCGCCGGGCGCGTGATGCTGGCGAAGTAGGCAGGCCCGCGGGTCAGGCGGAAGCGGCGGATGCCGTCGGCAGGGCGTATTTCCGCACCAGGCACAGCAGCAGCGGGAAAGCCAGCGCAAAATCGTAGGGGTAGAGATGCGGCGCGGGTATCAGGCTGATGGCCAGCGCCGTGAACAAGGCCAATTCCCGATCCTCAATCTTACGCATCAGCACGACCGACACGCCCGCCGAGACAACCAGCAGGACCGCTCGCGCCACGCTGAAATTCCCGAACCAGCCCGCATCTCCGAGGTGCTTCTGGTTCTCCAGGATGATTCCAAAATAGAGCGACGGCCAGATCCTCCCGTAAAGCGCGAAGCAGCCCGCGAGGAGCAGCGCTCCGCCCGCCAGGAAGCCCGCCGCCATCCTCCAGGCTCGCTTCATCACGAAGAAGACGGGGATGAGCAAAAGCAGGTGAACCTTCAATCCCAAGAGCGCCAGCACCATACCGGCCAGCACCGGCCGCTTGTGCATCAGCTTCGCCGCCACCGCCAGCGCCAGCAGGAAGAGCGGCATGTCCTGGCCCTGCTTGAAACTGGCCAGTATGGGCGGGCAGCACACCGCGATCAGCGGAGTCCAGAAGGACGGCCAGAAGAGCCACGCCGCCACCGCCAGCGCCGCCAGGTTGACGATCTGCCAAACGATGAACGCCTGCCGCGGGTTCACCCAGCCCAGAGGCGTCAGGAGCGT
Source organism: uncultured Solibacteraceae bacterium (assembly GCA_964427655.1). Taxonomy (GTDB): domain Bacteria; phylum Acidobacteriota; class Terriglobia; order Bryobacterales; family Bryobacteraceae; genus CAVQNQ01. Next base: position 20,294 of record CAYRWE010000015.1, read on the forward strand.
GGCGTAGATCGGAGGCCGCACGAAGGCCCATACGCCGTTACGCGGTTCGGCGAACGCGCTGGTGATCTTCTGCGATTCCTGGAAGGAATAGAGCCGCGAGGCATCGCCCGCCAGGCGCGCGCCCACGATCCAGGCCGGCCAATCGGGCGTCTCGGAAGGCAGGACGAACGCCGGAATCAGCAGCAGGGCCAGCGCCCCCCAAGCCAGTTTTCTGGGAGCCATAAAGGATACTTAGCGCAGTTTCACGTGCGGTCACAGGCAAGCTAAAGCATGCCCCACCTTACAGCAGATCTTCACGCTTCTGCCGTTCCAGTTCCTTGACGATCTCGCCCACCTGCTGGGCACGGTCGCGGGCGGCCACCAGCAGCGCATCGGGCGTATCCACCACGATCAGGTTCCGCACGCCCAGGAGCGCCACCAGCTTGCCGCGGACGTCCACGAAGTTCTCCCGCGCGTCCACCGCGATGGTGTCCCCTGGCTTGACGTTACCGGCGCCGTCGCGCGGCAGCAGCTCATAGACCGCGTTCCAGCTTCCCACGTCGTTCCATGCGAAATCCGCCGCCGCGATGCCGCACACGTTGGCGGACCGCTCCATCACGGCATAATCGATGGAGATGTTCTCGCATAGCGGAAACGTCTCCTTCAGCCGGGCGGCGAATGGGCGCGTTCCGAAGCGCGGCAGGGAGGCCAGCAGCGCGGCAGTCTTGGGCAGGTGGCGGCGCAATTCCTCGAGCAGCACGCCGGCGCGCCAGAAGAACATCCCGGAATTCCAATAGAAATTGCCCGCGGCCACATACCGCTGGGCCTTCCGCAGCACCGGCTTCTCGTGGAAGCGGCGCACCGGAACAGGCTTCGCGCCGGCCTTGGTCCCCTCTGGGAACTCGATATAGCCGTAACCGGTTTCGGGCCAGCGCGGCGCGATCCCCACCACTATCAGGCGGCCCGCCGCGGCGCCTTTCAGAGCGGAGTTCAGCACGCGCCCGAAAAAGGCCGGCTTTCCCACCACGTGGTCGGCCGGAAACACGCCCATGATGGCATCCGGATCGAGCGATCCCAGGATGTGCGCGGCCAGACCGATGGCGGGGGCTGTGTTGCGCTGCGCCGGCTCGGCCAGCACCTGCCGCGCGGGGACCTCCGGGAGCTGGCGCACGATGGTCTCCCGCAGGTACTCGTTGGTGAGGATCCACAGGCGCTCGGGCGGGATCACGGGCGCCAGCCGGTCCACGGTGGCCTGGATCAGCGTTCGCTCGCCCACCACATTCAGTACCTGCTTGGCGGAGCGCTTGCGGCTCCGCGGCCAGAAGCGCGTTCCGCGGCCGCCGGCCAATATCAGCCCGAAATGGTGCGGATTCATCGAGGTTCGCTCTCTCTCCTAGTGCAACCGCGGGCCTGCACACGCGGACCGCCCGGTCCGCCCCGCATTGCGGATCTCATCAGTTCAACGGATAACCGCGAATCAGCCGGAGCGTCCGGCTCCAGCGCGTCTTGGTTGGAAAATGCTCGATCAGGTCGATGAGATGCTTCGCGCTCATGGCGGAATCGGATAGCGCGTCGGTGGGCGCGTCGTACGACCAGTAAACGATGACCGGCTTGCCAATGATGTTGGCGCGCGGCACGAAGCCCCAATAGCGGCTGTCCAGCGACGAATCGCGGTTGTCGCCCATGGCGAAATACGATCCCGGCGGTACCACGACATCACCGCCGCTGACGTGGTGCAGCAGCATGTCCACGGCCGGATCGGGAACGTGGGTATTGGGTTCGGACGGGAAGTTATCGCGGTACGAATCGAGATAGTCGCTCTTATGATACGCGTAAGGTTCCGGGACCCGCTTTCCGTTCAGGAATAGCTGCTTGTTTTCCAGGTGCAGACGGTCCCCCGGCACGCCGATGCAGCGCTTCACAAACGTCTGGTCGATATCCACGGGATAGCGGAACACGATGATGTCGCCGCGTTTCACATCCCTGTACGGCAGCACGTGGCGGGAAAGCCCCCCCTCGGGCGCGTAAGCCAGCTTGTCCACCAGCAGGTGGTCGCCCACCAGCAGGGTATCTTCCATCGATCCAGTGGGGATCACGAAGGCCTGCACCAGGGTGGTGGTGCCGAACAGCAGCAGGATGATGGTGATGGTCCACTCCGCGATAAAGCCACGATACGGGGGCGCGGGGCGATCTTCCGGAGGCGGTAAAGGCTGCTCCCGCTCGCCGTCCGCTACCTCGACGTGTTCTGGGTCCACTGATACTTATTCTAGCGGAATTTCCGGCCATTCCCTGTTATCCTGATGAAGATTGACGAGGCTTTCCGTTTGAGTACCCTTGCTACAACACCCGCTGCAATGCCCGCCGAGGCCTCCCACCGGCGCTCGATCCTGTTGGTTTTCTGCTGCACCATATTAGGTGCGGCCGCGCAGATCGTGATGAAATATGGCGCCAATCACCTGGCCAACCCCGGGTTGATCGGCATGGCCACCAACATCCCGCTGATGATCGGCTACACGCTCTACGGCATGAGCACGGTTCTACTGGTGCTGGCCCTCAAGGATGGCGAGCTGTCGCTGTTATACCCTGTGATTGCGCTCACATATGTCTGGGTGACGGTACTCTCGTTCATCCTCTTCCACGACAGCATCAAGCCCGCTAAGCTCGCTGGCATCGTCATCATCGTGCTGGGAGTTGGGGTGCTGGGTTGGAAAGGCAAGCGATGACCGCCACACCCATCAGCTCGATGCTCTTCATCCTGGCGGCCTCGGTAATCGGCTCTTTCGGCGCGGTTTTCCTGAAGCTGGGATCGGGCAAACTGGCCAACGGCTTCTGGCACATCCTGAATCCGCAACTGGCTGCCGGCGTGGTGCTGTACCTAGGATCTTCGTACTTCTTTGTGATGGGGATACGGCACGGGCAGCTCTCGGTGCTCTACCCGATGGTTTCGCTCGGCAACGTGTGGACGCTCTTCTGGTCGCGCCTGTTCTTCAAGGAGGCCTTCACGGCCCAGAAGTTCGCGGCGCTGGGGCTGATCCTGCTGGGCGTCTTCTTCGTGGGACTGGGCAGCCGGTAAGCTAACCTCCCACCGGAACCGTCGAGCGGCTGGCCGTTAATAGTCGCGCCTTCACCGCGGCACGCGCCAGCTCGTCTCGGAATTTCGGTTCGGCTACCTGAATCAGCGCCTCGGCGCGCTGCCGCACGGTCTTCCCGTGCAGATAAGCCACCCCGTGCTCGGTGATCACGTAATGCACGTCGCCGCGCGAGGTCACCACGCCGGCCCCCGGCCGCAAAAAGGGCACGATGCGCGATACCGTTCCATTCTTGGCGGTCGAGGGGAGCGCGATAATGGGCAGCCCGCCCTTGGAGCGCGCCGCCCCGCGCAGGAAATCCACCTGCCCGCCGATGCCGCTGAAAGGCGCCGTCCCGATGGAGTCCGAGCAGACCTGCCCGGTGAGATCCACTTCGATGGCGGCGTTGAGCGCCACCATGTTATCGTTCTGCGCGATGACGAACGGGTCGTTGGTGTAGGCGGTGGGATGGAACTCGAAAACCGGGTTGCCATCGATGAAATCGAACAGCCGCTGCCCGCCCAGGGCGAAACCGGCGATGGCTTTGTGGCGGTGAATGGCCTTGCGGGAGTTGTCGATCACCCCGGATTCCACCAGGTCGATGGCACTGTCCGGCACCAGCTCGCTGTGGAAGCCCAGGTTCTTGTGATTGGTCAGCAGGCCCAGCGTGGCCTCGGGCACGCCGCCGATGCCGGCCTGTATCACGGCCCCATCGGAAATCAGGCCGGCCACGTGGCGGGCGATGGCGCGGTGCAGATCGGTGGTCTCGTGCACGCTGTACTCCACCAGCGGGTGCGACGTTTCGATGAACGCATTCACACGGCTCACGTGCACAAAGGCATCGCCCAGGGTGCGCGGCACGCGGTCGTTGATCTCGACGATCAGGTGCCGCGCGCACTGCGCCACGGTGATCGAGATATCGACGCTCGGCCCCAGGCTCATGTACCCATAATGATCCGGAGGCGAGCATTGCAGCAGGGCTACGTCGATGGGAAACGCCCCCGAGCGGATCACGCCCTCGATTTCGCTCAGGAACACGGGCGTGTAATCGGCGCGGCCCTCCTGCACGGCCTGCCGCACATTTCCGCTCAGGAAAAAGGCGTTATGCCGGAAAATGCCCTCGTAGCGCGGCAGCGTGTAATCCGCGTAGCCGAAGGTGGCCATGTGCACAATTTCCACGTTGCGCAGCTCGTCCGCCCGCCCCACCAGCGCGCGCAGCAGCGTTTCGGGCTGCGAGCAGCCGTTATGCGCGTACACGCGCTGGCCGGAGCGCACCACCGCCATCGCCTGCTCGGGCGTCACGATGCGCGCGCGGTAATTGTTGGTCACGGGCGGCTTCCCCGCAGCGTATAGACGCCGCGCGCCAGTTCGGCGTTCTCCCGTATGGCGCCCTCGACGCCGCGGCCGGCGATCTCCTCGAGGTAAGGCAGCATGGCCTGCGAGATCGCCACGCTGCTCGATCGGCCCAGATCCGCAGTGAAATTGGGCACGCAGAAATGCGTGACTCCCCGGTAGGCAAAGGTGGGTTCGGCGATAGTGGTGGGCCGGCTGGTTTCCACGCACCCGCCTTGGTCGATGGCCACATCGAGGATGGCGGATCCCGGCCTCATGCTTTCGACCATCGCGCGGCTGACCACGTGCGGCGAGCGCGTCCCCGCCACCAGGACCGCCCCGATGGCCACATCCGCCTCCGCTACCGCGGCGCCGATGGCCTCTTCATCGGCCAGCGAGGTTTCGATGCCCGGCAGACGCTCGACGGCGTGGCGCAGCTTGCGCGGGTCGATATCGAGAAGCGCCACGCGCGCCCCCGTGGCCACGGCCGTGCGCGCGGCCGAGAAGCCCACCGAGCCGGCGCCCAGAATCGCCACGCGCGCCGGAGGCACGCCCGGCGTTCCACCGAGCAGGATGCCGCGGCCGCCGGAGCTCGAGCGCAGCAGGTGGGCGGCGATCGAGATGCTCATCTGCCCGGCGATTTCGCTGATGGGCGCCAGCACCGGCAGGCGGCCGTCCGCGGTCTGGATCACCTCGCAGCCGATCGCCGTGACGCACCGCTCGGCCAGGGCATCGAGCAGCCCGCGATCCGCCACGGGCATGTGATAGAAGGCCATCCAGGCGGTGCCCGGGCGGCTGAAGCTCAGCTCCTCCAGGGTCGGCCGCCCGATCTTGGCCATCAGGTCCGCGCGCTGAATGACCTCGGCTGGCGAATAGGCGATGCGCGCGCCGGCCCGCGCATACTCGGTGTCGGGGAACATGGCGCGCTCGCCGGCTCCGGTCTCGACCCACACCGTGTGTTCGGCCCCTGCCAGGCGGCGGGCCACCGAAGGCGTCAGCGCGACCCGCCGGTCGTAGGCGCCGCGCTCGCGGATTACACCGATGTCCATGCTATTCGAGCAGCCGGAAGGTGTACATCTTGCCGATCGAAGCGCTATTGGCCGAGCCGAAGGCTCCCGGCGGCAAGAAACCATATTCGCCCGCACCGAGATTGGGCAGCAGAACCTTATACATGCGAGGACCCACCTTCTTGCCTTCGAACGGGATGAGGTCGCGAGTGGCGCCGCCGGATTCGTGCATCACGCCGCCGGTCACGGTTCGAAATTCGCGAAAGTCGGGGCTCTCGTGCAAGTGCACGAGCTGGTACTCCGTGATGGCGATGCCTTCCGGCGCGTAGATGAAAACCTCCACCGGCGATTTGGCCGAGTTCCGGCTATGGGGGCTCTGGATGTTGCCGTTCACATCGCCCTTCACCACCCCCGCCGACGCGATGTGCTTGAGCACGCCCCCGGTCTTCCAGTTGACGACCTCGGGCAGCATCTCCGTCCAAACGCCGCCCTTCCTGAAATACACGCCGATTTCGGCCGATTGCGGAATATCGGTATCCGCAGCCAAGGCGTTGGCGGGTGCCGGAATCGCATTGGCCGGCGCGGGAACGGCGGATGCGGCGGGCGCTCCGGCGCCCTTGGCTACCATGGCGGCCATGACCTTCTCGGATACACCAGCCTGTTTCAGCTTCACAATAGCGTCCGCGCTCAGGGAATACTGGCCCGGCTGGTTCTGTACCATGCTAACGATCAGGCTGTCGCTCAGGCCAGCCTTGACCAGTTTCACGATCGAATCGTTCGTGAGAGTCTCCTGCGCGCCTGCGAGAAAGGCCAGCGCAAGAAGCAAGCGCAGAAATTTCATGGGTTCCTCCGGATCAAGTATGCACAACTTCGGGCGCACGAAACAAGCGCTCGGTCAGGCAAATGGTGGTAGAACCCAACACCCATCCCGGACCGCCAGACTGATCAGTTCCTCGGTGGCCCGCAGCACCGGCTCGGAAAGTTCAGCACCAAGGCTAAAATCGGCTCCGGCGACCGAAATCATTAGGCCCTCGGGCGCGCCTCCATAGAGCGCGCGGGCTCCGGCCAGCAGGGCGTCGGGGGTGGCGAAATGGGTGAAGGAGGCGGTCCCGGCAGCCGTGGAATCGACGGGCGTGACCGATAAATGGCCGGGATCGCCGGTGGCGGCCGCGTCGAGAAAAATGGTCGTCGAGGAGCGGCTGATCGGCTCCATCAGCTCGGGAGTGAGCTGCTGGACCGTGAGAATCTCGATATCCGAATCGTGGAGCAGCTCGCGCAGCCGCTGGGCGGCGAGCCAGCCGAAGGCGTCGTCGCCACGCAGCGGATTGCCGTAACCGATAATCAGTACGCGCGCCATACACCGCCTCTATTATTGCCTGCGCTATTGCCGGATGGTATCGAGTACCTCGCCTTCCACTGGCACGGCCTGTTACATCAAGGGTGCGTCTGCGCTCGCCCGAAGCTCCCCATGTTACAGTCTCTGGTAGACAGAATCGGAGCTGAGCTGCGTGGTTTGGCAAGCCCGCCGGACCGTCGCGCCGACGCCCATATGCTCGCCCCCCAGCACCTGCTTTCGTATGCCCGCCGCCTGGCGCGCATGACCCCCCGTGAGATCCATACCCGTTCCGGCCAGATGGTCGCGAAGTATGCCCACGCGGCCCTGAGCCGTTTCGGCGTGGACCCTTTTCGGCCTTCGCCCTTCCATCCTCCGCGCGGGCGTTTCTTCTGCGATCGCGAGGATATCCCTCGCATTCTGGAAATCCTGCGCCGTCACTTGCCGGCAGAGGTCGAGGCGATTGTCGGCCGGGCCGAGCGCATCCTGGATCGGCGCTTTGACCTGCTCGGGTTCGAGGGCCTCGACTTCGGGCACGATATCGATTGGTCCTGCGATCCCGTCCATCGGCGGCACGCCCGGCTTCAGCCATGGGCTCGCGTGCCGTTTCTCGATTTCAGCCGGGTCGGCGACCACAAGATTGTCTGGGAATTGAACCGCCACCAGTTTCTCGTCACTCTGGCGAAAGCCTACCGGCTGACCGGAGACGAGCGGTTCGCCGCGGATCTGAAGACGCTCTGGTACGACTGGCGGAAGAAGAACCCGTATCCCATGGGGATCAACTGGGCCAGCACCCTGGAGGTGGCTTTTCGCGCGCACTCCTGGCTTTGGACGGCCTTTCTGCTGGAGGGGACGGCAGCGGATGCCGCATTCGAGCGCGATCTGGCGTGCGAGCTTGAGCGCGCGGGCTGGTACATCGAGCGCTTCCTGTCCACCTATTTCGCGCCGAACACGCATCTTTTGGGCGAAGCCGTGGTGTTGTTCCTGATTGCCCTGCGGTACCCCGATTTCGCCGCCGCGGAACGCTGGCGTGACCGGGGCTGGCGGATCGTGCGGGAGGAAGCCCGCCGCCAGATCCGCTCCGATGGGTTGCATTTCGAGCAGTCCATCTATTACCACGTCTATGCTCTCGATTTGTTCCTTTATGCCAGGCTCGCGGCCGCGCGGAATCGAATCGCCATACCCGCGGAGCTGGATGCCACCATCGAATCGATGATGGCTGCGCTCGACGGGTTGGACCAGGCGGGCGCGCTGCCGCGTTTCGGCGACGACGATGGCGGGCGCCTCTTCGACGGCTCGCGCAATCGCGCCGAGCAAATGTCGGACCCCCTCTCGACCGGCACGCGCCTTTTCCCGGATGCGAAGTGGAGGCCGGCTCATGCTGGATTGTGCGAGGAGACTGTCTGGCTACTGGGCCCGGACCGGGCTATCCAAGAGGTTCAACCATTTTCCGCCATGGCGCGCGCAGTAGCCTTGCCCGATGCCGGTCTTTACGCCATGAGCTTGGCCGGACCGCCCGTGGCACAGCTTTTCATCGACGCCGGCCCGCAAGGTTCTCTGGCCGCCGGGCATGGCCACGCCGATGCCTTGAGCCTGCAGGTTGCCGCGGCGGGCCGGCTGTGGCTTACCGATCCGGGCACCTTCTGTTACGTGGGACCGGCCTCCGAGCGCGACCACTTTCGCATCACCTCCGCGCACAACACCCTCACCGTCGATGGGCGCAGCCAGGCCGAGCCGGGGGAGGCTTTCTCCTGGGCAACTCTGCCGCACTCGGAGGCCCGCTGCTGGATTCCCGGCCAGGCGATCGATTTCTTCGAGGGCGCTCACGATGGCTATCTCCGGCTGGGTTCGCCGGTTACCCATCGGCGCTGGGTGATCCGTGCCGGGCGAGAGTTGTTCCTGGTGCGCGACCTGGCCGAGGGAAGTGGCGGCGATCACAGCTTCGAGCTCGCCTGGCACTTCGCTCCCGAACTGGGCGTCACCGCGGACCGGAACGCCGTCGCGGCAGCCGCGGAGGGATCGGAACTTCTGGTGATCCCCGCCGCCGATACCTCCTGGGATCTGCGCCTGGAGGACTACGACTACTCGCCTGTATACGGCCGGCGTGTTAGCGCCCGGCGAGCCCTGTGGAGCCTGCGGTCTGCCTGTCCCGCCGAGTTTGCGGCGGTTCTGGCATTCGGCTCCCGCCGCGACGCCGGCTGCTTGCGACGCTGCGCCGGCGATGGCGCGGTAGTTTACGAGTACGCGAGCGTGTCCGGCCATCATCGCTTCGGCTTTGCCTCACGTCCGGGCCCATGGACTGCCGGCGCATGGGCCAGCGATGCCGAATTTCTGTACTATCAGGTCGACCCCGCTGGCCGTGCGCGCTTCTCCATGATCCGCGGCTCCTATGCCGCCTTTGAGGGAAATCAGCTCTTTGGAAGTGCCTCTCCCGTGGAAAAGGTCGAGTTCGACTTGGTGGATCGACCGCGCGCAACCCGCGAGTAACGGAAGCGCTTGCTGCAGGCCAAAGCCGCGGTCGGGCACACATCGACCGCGGGCTGAACGCAGCGTGTTTCGCGGCGCCGGTGAGCGGCGCCGGGTTCACGCCGCCGCCGCTTACCGCTCGATGCCCAGCTTCTTGGCCACGCGATCGAGCGTCTCGACGAGCCGCTCGATGTGGCTTTCGGTGTGCGCGGCGGTGCAGGAAATGCGCAGCAGGTTCTGCGCGGCGGCCGGACGCAGCACCGGGTTGATGTAGACGCCCTCCTCGAGCAGGGTCTTGCACAGCCGGCACAGGTCCAATTCGTCTTCGATGACCACCGGAACGATAGCCGTCTCGCCCGGCAACACGGCGTATCCGCGCGCGCGCAGCTCGTCGCGCAGCAGGCGCGCGATGCGCACCGGATGCTGGCGGCGTTCTGGCTCGCTCTTGAGGATCTCCAGAGCCACGCCCACGGCGGCTACCGAGGCCGCCGGCAGGCTGGCGGAGAAGACGAAGGGCCGCGCGGTGTGCTTGAGATAATCCACCACCGCGCGCTCCGAGGCGATGAAACCGCCCACCGAAGCCAGCGACTTGGAGAACGTGCCCATGACGATATCGACTTCGTCCAGCACGCCCAGGTGCTCGGCGGCGCCCGCTCCCGTGGGTCCCAACACGCCGATGCCGTGCGCCTCGTCCACGTACACGCGCGCGTTGTACGGCTTGGCCAGCTTCATGATGCCCTGCAGGTCGGCGATATCGCCTTCCATGCTGAATACGCCTTCGGAAACGACGAAGATCTTCTCGTCCGGCGGGCAGTTCTCCAGGCACCGCTCGAAATGCTCCAGGTCGTTGTGGCGGAAGCGCACCGTCCGCGCCGGCGAACGCAGCGCGCCTTCCACCAGGCTGGCGTGCAGGTTGTGGTCGCAGATCATCACGTCGCCCTTGTCGCAGAGCGCCGAGAGAGTGGCGTAGTTGGCCTGGAAGCCCGTGCCGAAAATGATCGCGCTTTCCTTGTGCACAAAGGCGGCCAGTTCGGCTTCCAGTTTGACGTGCAGATCGAGCGTGCCGTTGACGAGGCGCGATCCGCTGCATCCGCTGCCGTATTTCCGAACGGCTTGGGCGGCGGCTTCCTTAACCCTGGGGTGCGTGATGAGGTCCAGGTAGTCGTTCGATCCGAACATCAGGACCTTACGCTTGCCCATGCGAACTTCGCCGGGGCCGCAGCCCTCGCGATCGCCGAAAACCTCGAAGTACATGTACAGCCCGGCGGCCTGCAGATCGTTCGGACGAGTGAAAGCACGGCATTTTTCGAAAATGTCGTTGGCTACGTTACCCTTCCTCTTCCCGCTGATGTCGCTAGTGGATAAGCGCATGGTCCTCAGTTCCATTCGTAAATTCGGTAGGTCTTGTACCGTTTCGCCCCCATCAGCAAGGCGGAGCGATTCATTAGTACATTATCTTCCAAAATCCAGGACATCTCGACTTCGCGAAAGCCAAGCCTCCGGCCGTTGCGGATAAGCGTGGCATAAAGGACCGCACCCAGGCCCGAGGCCCGGTACTCCTCCACAACTCCCAGTGTAAGAACCCGTACATTTGTAATCAACCGTTGATGATACAAAATTTTGAGCAACCCGGTGGGGAACAGCCGCCCGTGCGCCGGCTTGAGCGCCTGGTTGATGTCGGGGAGGGCCAAAGCGAACGCTACCGGGCGATCTCCGATTTCCCCGATCAGAACCAGGTCGGGCTTCAGGATCTGCTTCATTTCCTTGGCCATGGCGGCGAACTCCTGGCGCGAAATGGGCACGAAACCCCAGTTGCGGCTCCAGGCGGAATTGTACACCTCCCAGACGCGCTCCACGTCGGCATCGAAATTTTTCATGTCGATGGGGCGCACGCGCACGCCATTAAGCCCCGTCGCGCGCTCGGCGATGCGGTCGATCTTTTTCGATTCCAGGGTGGCGGTCGGGCAAATATAGGCGAACAGATCTTTGGCCTTACGCAGGCCCGCCCGCTCCATCAGAACGGGATAGTAGGGCGGATTATGGGTCATCATGATGTAGGGGTCCGAATCGAACCCATCGACCAGAATTCCGCACTCATAGTTCATGGAGGGATTTACCGGGCCGCGAACGACCTGAGCTCCTCGGTCCATCACCCATTGGCGCGCCCGCGAGAGCAGTTCCCCGGCGACAGCCTGGTTGTCGGTGCACTCGAAGAATCCGAAAAATCCGGCGTTCTCCTCTCGGAACCGGTTGTGCGCCTTGTCGAGAATGGCGGCGATCCGCCCCACCGGCCGGCCATCTTCGAGGGCCAAAAAAAACTCCGCCTCGGCATCGAGGTAGAAGGGGTGCTTGTGGCGGTCGAGGAGTTCTTTGACGGCGATACGTAACGGAGCGACCCAGTGAGGATCGTCGCGGTACAACGTATAAGGCAATTCGACGAACTGCCGGAGTGCTTTCCGGTCCTCGACCGTTACGACTTTTAGTCCTCCCAAAATCTCGGTCCCTTCATGAGAGTTTCCGGAACATGGCGGGTGCGGTCGCAATCAGGAAAGCTGCCAGCGCGGCTCCGGCGAGCACATCCACCGTGAAGTGATATCGAAGATAAACTGTAGCAAAAATGAGTAGCGGTGTGTAGGCGAAATAGATCCGGAAAACCGTCTTCGACACTAGCCGGCTGGACCACCACGCCAGGATGGTGATCTCCGTGTGGCCGCTCGGAAAACAGTCATAGGCGGCGGTTTCCAGCCGGTCCAGCCCCGCCTGCATGGCCTGGAACAGCCACAAACCCTGCAAAGGCAGATGTTGCAGGGATCTCAGCAAAAACCGGGGGCCCCGCGCCGGCACCACCAGGTATCCCAGGTACGAGGCCAGAAAGCCCAGCGCGATCAGGAAGGCATAATACCGGAATTCGTCGTATAAACCCTTACGCCACAACAGATAGGCAACCAGGAGCACGGCCGGAACGAAAGAAGTGTAAGCGATTTGAAAGAATTCCACCGACAGGGGCCTTTGGAAGCGCTCCAGCCAGACCGTGGGATAGGCTCCCCAAATCCGGAAATCCAGATTGGCCAGCCACGCGTCGGCATCCCAGTGCCGAATCGCGGGGACCACAAGGGCCGCTTCCCGGTAGCAGGCCGCCACATATGGCAGGGGATACCAGTTGTGGAAAACCCAGGTGGTGCGGTTGGGGCGCTTGACCTCGTATATCAGGATGGCGGAGCCCAGGATATGCCAGCCCAGCAACACCGCCGCGCCGGGGACATGGTCCCACCAGCCCACCACCACGGCAGCAGCGAAAGCGTAATACGACAGAATCACTTGATCGACCGCCCAGAAACGCGTGGCGCGGGCGGCCGCCGGGATCGGGCAGTTTTTCAGTAGCTCAGCCAACCGGCCTCCCTATACCAGGCCAGCGTTCTGGCGAGCCCGGCGCCGAGCGGAGTGCGGGCCTCGAATCCGAAATCGACAGCCGCCCGCCGCGAGTCGCAGGTCCAATAAGGACAAAGCGCCTCGGCGACCTTCTCGCGTGAAATGATGCCTGGTTTGCGGGTCAGGTACGACCACAGCTCTCCGCCATACCCTACTGCATACGCGGCCAGCGGCGGCACATGGACCACGCGCGGCTGGCGGGACATGATGCGGGCGGCCTCGGCCCCCAGTTCGCTCCAGGAGGCCGCTTTGGGGTAGGCCAGGAAATAGGCGCGCCCGGGGGCGGCCCCTTCGGCCGCAGCGATAAGGCCCTCCACCAGATCTTCCACGTAGATGGCACTGAACCACCGCTCGCCGCCCGCGATTTGCACCACCAGGCCGCGCGAGACGGCCTTCAGAATCTGGAAAACGTCGGTATCCCGCGGCCCATAGACCACCGGCGGACGCACGATCACCGCGTCCGGCGCCAGCGCGCGCACGATGTGTTCGCCTTCCAGCTTCGATTTTCCGTAGTGCGTCAGAGGGTGCGGCTCGGCATCTTCCTCCACCGGCCGGCCATCCGTGCTGGGACCGATGGCAGCCAGCGAACTCACGTGCACCAGGCGGAAGGACCGGCCTGCAAGCGCGTGCAGCAGCGTGGCGGTGGCGCGGGCGTTGCCCGCATAATAATCGTCCGGATGGAGGGCCTTGGTTACGCCCGCGAGGTGAAAAATCGTATCGGCGCCGGCGGCGGCCTCCGCGATGCCCTGCCCGCTCGCCAGGTCCCCGAACGCCGGTTCGACACCCGCCGGCAAGGAGCTGACGGCGGACTTGCGCCGCACCAGGCAGCGTACCGGCCGGCCGCGTTGCGCAAGCTCCGCCGCCAGATGGCTCCCGATGAAGCCCGTGCCACCCGTTACCAGTATCATTACTGTGGCGCGCTACGGAAAGCCACTTCACCGAAGTAGCTTTCGGCCGTGCTGCCGGTGTGCTGCGAATTGATCTGGATGCGAATGCCCTTCACATGCGGCGCGGCGTGGCCGTAAGCCCGCTCGTAATCCGCGGCCACGTTATGCGACTCCACAATCCAGCGGTTGGTTTGGGCCACGCCCGATTCGCAGACCACCGCGAAAATATGCACGAGCGGAATGGCGCTGGCGCTCTGCAAGGTTCCCCGGGGCGCCGTGCTATCCCACAGGTAGCTGAGGATGTGCCGGTCGCTGAACGCGATCAGCAACTGGGCGGCCTGGTCGTCGGTGGTGGGATGCCGGAAATCGCCGCCGGGCGGCACCTGCGCCACCTTCCAGCGCCAGGTCAGAAAAGGCATCTCGCCGGGATCCACGTCCACGCCGCGTTCCAGTCCGAACGAGGAGTTGACGCTCTTGAGGTGCACCGAGGGACCCGCGTCGTCCCTCGAAAAAGAAACGTTGGGAATGCCGTGATTAACTTTGATCTGCCAGCCGTCCGGCAAGCGGCCGGAGTTCCAACTGGCCGCGTTCAACACGGTAAAGGCCAAAGGGGCAGTACGCGCTCCGATAACCAGAATCGGGAGGGCGGAGGCAATCAGGAACCAGTGTAGTTTTCTGGGCACGAGACAGAAGGACTTGCCGGAACTATTACTATCGCATGATTGCGCGGGGCCTTGCAGTGAGTTATCGGCCAAGCAGTTGGAGATAGGCGCGGCGCGCCTCCGGATCGGCGATGCCATTGTAGGGATGTTGCAGATAAAGGGCCAGGGCGTGGCGCGCGCGGGCGTTATCGCCGGCCCGCAAGAACAGGTCGCCCAATGTGCGCGCGCACAACGAAAATTCCGGGTCGCGCGCGATATGTATCTCACACTCGCCCTGGAGGTGATCGAGGATACGCCCTTTATCGAGCACCGGCAGGCCCGCCGGCACCTCGCGCAGAAAGACCATCGCCTGGGGATCTTCGTACACCAGCTTCCACTCCGCCGAGCCGGGCAGCGCCAGGGCCAGCCCGTAGAGAGATCCCGAGTTGTATTCGAATGCGTTCATCACCACGGCTCCGATGCCATAACGCGCCAGCAGCTCCCGGCGGGCCGGGTCGCCCGGAGGCGCGGCCAGGATGGTGCGATAGTCGCTGAAGACGCTCTCGCTCAGCGCGCGGCCATCGATGAAGACGGGGATCCCCCGCCAGATCAGATAGCCGCCGGATTCATAGGTGTTGAAAAGCGGAGCGGAAATGCGGTGGTCGCGCAGGAAACTCGCCGCGCCGGAAGGAAAGCGCCATTCGGCGGCGCGAAGCTGGAAGAAGCTCCCCCGAGCCATCCCCGCAACCAGAGCCGCCAGAAGCGCGGCCGCCGCGATCCACCGCGCGGCGGAGGGCAGAGCGCGCTTCCAGGGAAAGTAGGTGGCGATGAGAATGGGTGCCACGATCCCTACCAGCATTTCGTTGCGAAAGGCCGTGAGCGCAGCCGCCGCGAAGGCCGCGAACAGCAGCCAGTCCGCCGGGCGCGCGGGCCGCCACGACAGCAGCAACGTTAGAGCGGCGGCATAGAGAAGCACGTCGAAAGCGTAAGGCTCGCCCCATAGCGCCGGCCTGGACCATTCGATGAGCGTGGATTGCAGCGCGCTGCGGCGGTAATCCAGGATTGTGCCCAACACGCCGAAGCCGTTGGGATTGAGGCCCGAGAGCAGCACCGCCGCGGCGCTTACGGCGGCCACCCGCCGCAGGTCCGGCGCGCGGCGCACGAGGGCTTCAACCGTATAGGCTCCGCAAACCACCCAGCCCAGAAAGAATCCGCCGTGGCAGTTAGCCCACACCAGCGCCAGCGCGGGCACGAGCCAGAGATAGCGCTCGAACTCGAAGAGCGCGATGAAGGCCGCCGTGAAAGCGAAGCTGAGAATGCTGGGACGATCGTGCGCGAATTCGACCGCCAGCCACGCCGTCGCCAGAGCCGCCGCAATGCCCCAAAGCAGGGACCCGGCGCGCCGCCACGCGACCAACCCGACGAACCCGCACATCGCCGCCAGCAGGAACGCACGAACCAGCACCACCGCCCCCAGGCCGCCCGCGCTCTCGGCCAGATACATGCCCGCTTGCGCCAGCCATTCATGCGTCAGGTTGAAATGGCGCGTGCGCTCCTCGCCCGCATAGGCGGGCGCGGCGTGCGCGGTCGTATAGGCGAACGGATCGGGATATGGCAGGCGGTGCTCGGTGACGATGTACTCGCCGGTCTTGAGATGCCACCACGAATCCGGATCGGACAGTTCGCTGGAGAACAGTCCCATGAGCAGCAGGGCGGTGAAGCTCACCAGGGCCGCCGCCATCCACCGCGGCGGGGCTTCGAGTGCGGGTTTGGGCGTACGCAAATTTGAGCTTAGCATTGGCGTTTTTCGGCCGGGGCGCGCCGCGCGGGAGCGATAATGAAGGCTTGGTGGTGAGCTTCAATGGATGACGCGCTCCTGATGCACCGGCTCCACTTCGCCTTCACGGTGACGTTTCATTATCTTTTTCCGCAGCTCACCATGGGACTGGCGCCACTCATCGTGATCCTGAAAACCATGTACCTGCGCACCGATAACGCGCTCTACAACCGCGCGGCGCGCTTCTGGGCGAAGATTTTCGGCGTCAACTTCATCATGGGCGTGGTGACCGGAATCCCCATGGAGTTTCAGTTCGGCACCAACTGGGCGCAGTTCTCGCGCGTTACGGGCGGCGTGATCGGGCAACCGCTGGTGATGGAGGGCGTCTTCTCGTTCTTTTTGGAATCGGCCTTTCTGGGGTTGTTTCTCTACGGCGAGCACCGGCTCAGCCGGATAGGCCACTGGTGGGCGGGTTTCGCGGTCTGCGCAGGCTCCTGGCTCTCCGGCTTCTTCATCATCGTGACGGACGCCTGGATGCAGCACCCGGTGGCCTACACGCGCGCGGCGGACGGGATGTTCCAGGTCACCAGCTTCTGGGGCCTGCTATTGAACCCCTGGGCGCTGATTCAATACGCGCACAACATGTGCGGCGCGCTGATCACGGGCAGCTTCGCGATGGCCGGCGCGGGCGCTTACTATCTGCTCGAGAATAAGTTCACCGAGGAGGCACGCGCGTTTCTGCGGGTCGCGGTGGTGGTGGGCGTACTCGCCTGCGTAATGCAGATCTTCCCCACCGGCGACCTGCACGGCCGCTTCATGGCCGCGCATCAGCCCGCCACCACGGCCGGCATGGAGGGCCTCTTCAAGACCGAGGCCGGCGCGTCGGTCGTGATTCTGGGCCAGCCCGACGCCGAAAGCCAGCGCATCGACAATCCGCTGGTCGCCAACGAGATGCTCAGCTTTCTGATTTACG
This sequence comes from uncultured Solibacteraceae bacterium, assembly GCA_964427655.1. Taxonomy (GTDB): domain Bacteria; phylum Acidobacteriota; class Terriglobia; order Bryobacterales; family Bryobacteraceae; genus CAVQNQ01. The sequence goes on from CAYRWE010000015.1 coordinate 37,186, forward strand.
GCACCAGGACCGCGCAGGTGAAAGGCTTGAACGAGTTTCCAAAATCCGACTGGCCCACCAACATCCCGCTGCTTTTCTACAGCTATCACATCATGGCCGGATTGGGCACGCTCTTCGTGGCCGTGATGGCCGCCGCCGCGTTCCTTCTCTGGCGCGGCAAGCTGTTCTCCACGCGCTGGATGCTGTGGATCATCCTTCTCTGCCTGCCCTTTCCGTACATCGCCAATGAAGCCGGCTGGATGACGGCGGAGGTGGGCCGCCAGCCGTGGCTGGTTTACGGGTTGATGCGCACAAGCGAAGGCTATTCGAAGTATGTCCATGCGGGCAACAGCCTGTTCACGCTGCTGGGGTTCATGGGGCTATACGCGCTGCTGGCGATTCTGTTCCTGTTCCTGGTGCTGCGGCTGATGGCGCGCGGCCCGGTGGAGGAAGAGGCCACCGACATCGGCGCGGGAACGCCGCTCACGGTCGAATGAAGGGATGACGCCATGCTGCTGACCTGGTACCTGCTCGTCGCGATCATGATCGTGGCCTACGTGGTGTTCGATGGATTCGACCTCGGCGTGGGCGTGCTGCACCTTTTCGTCGCGCGCACCGAGGAAGAGCGCAGCCTGCTGATTCGCACCATCGGCCCGGTCTGGGACGGTAACGAAGTCTGGCTGCTGGCAGGCGGTGGCACGCTCTACTTCGCCTTCCCGCTGCTGTACGCCTCGGGATTCAGCGGCTTCTATCTTCCGCTGATGATCGTGCTGTGGCTGCTAATCCTGCGGGGCATCGGGATCGAACTGCGCATGCAACTCGATTCACCCGTCTGGCGTGGCCTGTTCAACGGCTTCTTCAGTATCGCGAGCCTGCTGCTCACCATATTCTTCGGCGCCGCGCTGGGCAACGTGATTCGCGGCGTCCCGTTACAGCCGGATGGCTATTTCTTTCTGCCGCTGTGGACGAACTGGACGGTCGGGCCGCAGCCGGGCATCCTCGATTGGTACACGGTGCTGGCCGGCGTAGTGGCGCTGGTGGCCCTGGCGCTGCACGGGGCCAACTACGCCGCGCTCAAGACCGGCGGCGACCTGAACCTCCGCTGCCGGCGCGTGGCGGCCTGGCTGCTGCCGGTGCTTTTGCTGCTGACGCTGGCCAGCCTGGCGGCGACGCTGGCCATCCGCCCCGCCCTGCTGGACAATTACCAGCATATGCCAGTGCTCTATGTGATTCCGCTGCTGGTGGGAGTATCGCTCGCGGCGATGTGGCGCCTGGGCCGCGGGGGCCACGAACTCGGCGCGTTTCTGGCATCGTGCGCGTATCTGGTGCTGATGCTGGTGGGCGCGGCCGCCGCGGTGTATCCGAACCTGCTGACATCCACCACCGATCCGAGCCTGAACATCACGGTTTTCAATGCCCATTCCGGCGAGCACTCGCTGAGCGTAGGGCTGATCTGGTGGGGTTTCGGGATGGCACTGGCAGTGGGCTACTTCGTCTTCGTGTACCGGATGTTTAAGGGGAAGATTTCGGGGATGACCGGCGGGCACGGATACTGAGCACGGGCATTTCCATCTGGCCGCCGCCCGTGTACCCTATGCCTGGCGCGCCTCAAAACTAATTCTCAAGCGGGTTCCGGTCGCTGCGGCCACCCGATCGAGTGTCTTCGTGGATGGCCGGGTTCGGCCGCTCTCTAGTCTCGCAATAACAGATTGCGTCGTGGCCATGCGTTGGGCGAGTTGCTCCTGGGTGAACCCCGCTAGAGCCCGCGCGGCGATAACCGCCCGCGCCAGTTCGTACTCCTCCGCAAGCTCGGCATGAGCTTTGCGGTATGGCTTGTTCTTCATCCACTTCCGATGAAGGTCCTTTACCTGAGTCACTGCGAAACCTCCCTCGCCCGCTTCAGGGCCAGCTCAATCTCCCGGCTTGGCGTCTTCCGCGTCCTCTTGGTGAACACCCGGACCACGACGACCCGCTGGCGAACAGCGGTCACGTAAAGCGCCCGCGAACTCCCATCCCGGCCCTTCATGCGCATTTCCCAGAGCGGGCCGCATAAGTGCTTCACATGAGGCTCCCGGACTCTTTCCAAGCCAAACTCCTCGATGAGCCGGGAGATATGGACAAACCGAGCCCGCATATCCGCGGGCAACTCTTCAAGCTCGGCGTCGACAACTGCATTGAGCGTTTCTACGGTCCAAGCCATTAATCCGGGCTTCCTTAGTATAGCATTTTTGCTATGAACGGGCACAAGATCTCGGACGATTGTTCAAGGGGAAGATCTCCGGGCTGACCGGCGGGCACGGATACTGATTCCGGGGCGTGTAGCTTCGCCGGCCACGCCGGTCAGCCCCCTGTGGCTCGGGCGCGCTACCGCGTGTTCTACATCAGTGATGGAAACAGCTTGGCGGCCATTTGGCTTTTCGTTTATGTTTTGTCGATCTTGTGCCGGTTTACCCGGTATCCCGGCCATTGGAGGATGCGGGTGAACTCGTTGTCAGAAGGCAAGACCCGAGTTTGACCATTAGAACTCACGTTTTAGGATGCCTTACGAGCGCCATCAGTGCCGAAATGCGTAATAGCTGAAATATAGAAACGCGGCTCCCCAAAGGCACCAGCCGATCCGATCGCGCAGAATTCGCCACGTACTGGTGATGACGTCGCCCTCACCAAAGCGCCCTTTCCGATACTCCTTACCAAAAAGACCGTAGCAGATTCCGCCGAGACCAAACACCAACCACAGAAACCCTGCCAGCGGCCCCGTGGGCATTTGGCGCGTGAGCATCACGCTGAATGCCATTGGAAGCATAGTAGCGCCTCTCGTTAGGTTCCAACGCGGTCATATGCCTTATTTCGCTCGCTTCCACGAATTCCCGCGCCGATCCCATTTTTCGAAAGTACGCTCACGGGCATCAGTCGGCAAACAAGCGGCTTGTGACCTCCTCGGTGGTGATTCCAAAGTGCCCCGCAATCTGTTTCAAAATGGAGCGGAGCGTCCCGAGAGGAATAGTCTTATGAGCGGGAACCGTCACATGGTGCTCGCCCAGTTCCGAAGTCGTAAGCCGCAGGTGGCTTCCGGTTTGACGCGTGACCCGATAACCCAGCCTCGCCAGAGAATCGGCCAGATCCGCGCCCGATAGGTCACGGGGAACCCTCATACTGCGATCAGCTCTTCCCGCACGAAATGCAGCCGTATGATTTTCGGCCGCCTTTCCTCCTCGAAGTGACACACAACTGCGTCCCGCACCATAGCATTCAGCTCCTCCACGGTATCCGCTACCGTGAAGATCGGCTGCCCTAAGGCTTCCGCCGCATAGCCGCCTTCCGGAGGCTCATGAACAATGAAGATTATCTCGTTCATTTGACCGTCCTCAATAAGGGATCACCTGCCTGATTCCACGAGTTTCGTCAGGTGCCAACCGGCGACCAGAAACGAAGCTATTGCTCCAACGAGCATGATTCGGTGTCTCTGCCTCAGAGAGTCGTTGCCAGAAGAGCGAGGCCGGGTTCGCAGGTAGCGGCGATGCCGGAAATAGATATATAGGCCGTACATCCCGATGCAGGACCAGAGCACCGCCAACAGCAAGCGCACCTTCGTATTCTACGCCGTTATGAATTGCAGGCAAGCCACGCATACAAATCGTCGGACAATAAAAAGGCCGCCGGCGCGTCTCCACGCCGGCGGCCCGAATCGCATATGACTTACTCGGCCAGGGTCTCGTCCCCGCCGGGTTCCTCCGTTAAGCCGCCGGCATACTGCAGCCGCGTCTCTTCGTCGTAGCCCGGAATGGCGTCCAGCGGCACCTCGGCCACCGGCTCCTCCACCACGTCCTCGCCCGCAATCTTCACCTGCCGGTAGTACTCCATGCCGGTGCCGGCCGGAACCAGCCGGCCCATGATCACGTTCTCCTTCAGACCGCGCAGGTAGTCCACCTTGCCGTTGATGGCGGCTTCGGTGAGCACGCGCGTGGTCTCCTGGAACGAGGCCGCCGAGATGAACGAATCGGTCGAGAGCGAAGCCTTGGTGATGCCCAGCAGCACGGCCTTGCCCTGCGCCGGACGCGCGCCCGCCTCGATGGTCTTGAGGTTCTCGTCGCGGAACTTGAAGCGGTCCACAACTTCCTCGGGCAGGAATTCGGTGTCCCCGATATCCTCCACCTTTACCCAGCGCATCATCTGCCGGGAGATCACCTCCAGGTGCTTGTCGTTGATGTTGACGCCCTGAAGACGGTAGACCTCCTGGATCTCGTTCACCAGGTACTTTTGCAGCTCCTTCTCTCCGAGCACGTCCAGGATGTCGTGCGGATTGCGCGGGCCGTCCATGAGCGGTTCGCCGGCCTTCACGCGTTCGCCCTCCTGCACGTTGATGTGCACGCCGCGCGGCAGCGAGTATTCGCGCTGCTCGCCATCGTCGCCCACCACGAAGATCTTGCGCTGCCCCTTGGTCACTTCGCCGTACTTCACCACGCCGTTGATCTCCGCGATGATGGCCGTCTCGCGCGGCTTGCGCGCTTCGAACAGCTCCACCACGCGCGGCAGACCGCCGGTGATGTCCTTGGTCTTGGTGGTCTCGCGCGGGATCTTGGCCAGCACGTCGCCGGCGTGAACCTCCTCGCCGTCGTGCACCATCAGGTGCGCGTGCGTCGGCATCAAGTATTTCTTAGCCTCCGACCGCGAACCCTGGGCCGTCTCCGGCCGCACCACGATGGTGGGCTGCCGCTTCTCGTCGGGCGAATCGGTCACCACGAGCTGCGACATGCCG
>CAYRWE010000016.1:0-41666 GCA_964427655.1 uncultured Solibacteraceae bacterium
TGATGACGCCGCGCATCGCGCAGGTGGCGCTGCGCTTCGGAGCCGACGATCTGGATGGCACGATCATGGAGGAGCGCATCTACCACGATGCCGGCGCCACCACCGAGCAGGGTTTGCGCCGCGCCGAGCTGCTACAACTGATCCGCAGGGCCGGGCGCGAACCGGTGGAGCGGGACACGCTGTACCGGCCCGTCCAGCGCAGCGAGACCAGCTTCACGGTGCTGGCGTAGCGGCGCGGGGGCGGACTCCAAACAAGCTCAACGCGGAGACGCGAAGGCACGCGGAGAAGTGCGGCTGGCGCTTGCGGGACGGCCTGCGTCCAGCGGCCTTTCTACCGTAGTAGCTTGTACTCCGCGAGTCTCCGCGCCTCCGCGCCTCCGCGGTGAGTTGGCGTCTTCTCACTCGTGAGGCGTTTCTAGAAAGCCAATCAGGCCGGCGGGATCGTCGGTGATCAGGGCGTCCACACCGGCGGCGATCTGGCGGCGCCAGGCGGAGGGGCCGTTGACGGTCCAGACATACACCTGAATGCCCGCGCGATGGGCGGCCTCCACTTTGCGCGGCGTTACCAGCCAGCGATGCGGCACGGCGATGGAGGCTTCCGCGCGGTGGGCGACGGAGGCAAAACTCCGGGGCGTGCGGTCGAATAGTGCGCCGAGAGTTAACTGGGGCGCCCGGCGGCGCGCGGCGCGCAAAACGCGGAAATCGAAAGACTGCACCATGGCGCGGCCGGCCAGACCGCGGCCGAGTACGGCATCGAGAACCAGGCACGCGAATGGCTCGGGAGCCGGCGAGAGCTTGGGCCGCCGGGGATTGCACTTGATCTCGATGTTGAACAGGAACGCGCCGAGCGAAGCCAGCGCCAGCACTTCATCGAGCGTGGGGATCTGGGGCGCGCGTTGGCGCAGTTCCTCGAAGGTCAGCTCGCGGATTTTGGGATGGCCGCCGCGCAGCCAGGCATCGTGCGAGATCACGGGGACATCGTCGCGCGTGGCGGCCACATCCATCTCGATGGCATCCACGCCTACGGCGATGGCGTACTGAAATCCGGCCAGCGTGTTCTCGGGCAGCACCGCGCGGGCCCCGCGGTGGCCGTGTACGCGGACGGGACGTGGAGTTGGCACTACACTACAATCATGGCACTGGGACGGCGGCAATTTCTGGCCGGAGCGCTGGCCGCGGCGCGCGCGCGTTCGCAGGAACGTTCGGGCAAAGCGGCGCCGCCGCGGGCCACGCCGCTAGTCTGCCTGTATTCGCAGGCGCTGATCGAAATAGATTACATCGAGCTGCCGCAGATCGTGCGCGGGCTGGGCTTCGATGGCTGCAATCTCACAGTCAAGCCGGGCGGCCACGTGAATCCGAAGGCCGCCGACGTCAGCCTCATGCCGGCGCTGGAGGCGATGAGCGGGGTGGATCTGGAGGTCCCTATTATCACGACCGCGCTCACCAGCATGGCCGATCCCACGGCCGGGGAGGTTCTGGGCCTGGCGGGCGTGATCGGCGTGCCGTTTTTCCGGCCGGGGCCGTGGCGGTTCAGCGCGCCCTCGCCGGCCTTGCAGCACGAGATTGCCGGCCTGGGGGCGGTGGGGCGGGCCAGCAAATCGGCCATGGGGATTCCGAATACGGGGGAGGCGGCGGGCGGAACGGTAGCCAACGTGAGCCGGATCGTGCGGCCGCTCGACCCGCGTTGGGTGGGCTTCGATTTCGACCCCTCGCCAGCCGCTGTGGATGGCGGTGCGGACGCGGTGGCCGCCGCTTTCGCGATGGCGCTGCCGCGCCTCAAGATGGTGACCGTGCGGGATTGCAAAAAGGATGCCACCGCGTGTCCGCTCGGCGAGGGCGTGGTGGATTGGCGGCACTTCTTCGGACTGCTGGCGGGCGCGAAATTCACCGGGCCGATCACGCTGCAGGTGGATTATCGGGCGCAGGATAACTTGGCGGCGATACGGCGGGACGGGGAGTTTGTGAGGAAGTGCTTGGGGACGGGTTACGGGGCGGGTTGAGGGTTCGCTTTCACCGCGGAGACGCGGAGGAGCGAAGGTACGCGGAGAAGAAAAGACCAAAGTCAAAACCTGAGAACACGGAGGAGGCGGAGGTCCGGATGGCTGGCGCTGAGGGGGATTGCAAGTACGGGTGGAACTTTCGCATAGAGCCGCCGAAAAGGGAGTTGCCGGTTTTCATCCACCCCGGCGGGCTCCATGGAGAGGCCAGGAGGAAAAAACTGGGATTGGTCTGGCGCGCCAGACGCAGGATGGGCAAGATGTACTCGCGGTCGTGGTCGATGGAAAACCGGTGCAGCTCGGGATCGGGTTCGCCTTCATCGCTAGATGACGGCGGCGTCGATGGGCTTGGCCGGCTCCCAACGGATGGAGGGCTCCGTGGAATACCGCTTGATCCCGGCGGTCAGCCGAACCTGGATCTCGGGCGAAGTCCCGTCCGAATCGAGAGGCGCGTCGGCCCGGGCCGAGATGCTTCCGGCGGCGGCCAAGCGGCGGAGAAGAGTTGGATGAAGCTGCGTCGGCTGGGTCGGTGCGGCATAGTCCAGCCTATACCGTATGCGCGGTGGCGGTCGTTTACGGAACAGTACCGCCGAACCCGCCTAAAATCATTCGAAGATTGCTTTTGCGCCAATGCTCTCCAGGGGTTTCGTACGGTCTTGTCGGGGAGCGAAGCCTTCCGGGGATTACCAGAAGTACTGGTCGACTAAGCGCGGCGGCCCTGAGCCGCCGCCGACCACCCTGGTCTCGATGAGGAACTGGATGTTCTTCCTCCGCCAATCCTTGGGAGCTTGTTGAACCGCCGCTTGCATGTAACTCGGGTTGGAAAGAAACTCGCTGGCAGCCAGGGTGCCGTAACCGGTCAGCCCGCCGATCACAACAACCATTCGGCCCGTGCTGGCCTCGAGAGTGCGCGAAATCAGGGCATAGTCCTCGGTTATCTTCAAATAGGGTCCAGAGTAATCGATGGCTCGATTCCTGCTGGCGGGGTTCTGCCGGTCCTGAATCCAAAATGTATTGCCGTCCCGCTCGTAATTGAAACGCAGCGGCCCCATCAGGCGCATCGTCCAGTCATTATTAAATGCGCCGATGAGAATTACCGGCCCGTCACGCAGATCCCAGACGCTTGTTGAGCTTTGTCCGCGCACACGGTATGTCTTGCCGTTCGATTGAAGCACTGCGGCAATGTGCCCGAAACTCACGGCATCGTCAATCCCGATATTCTCACTACCCTTGTAATAGAGCTGGAAGAGCGAAATGGGGGCGTTGGGATCCCCCAGGCCTTTACGGACCTGATCGATGTCGCCGGTGGCGTCGTTGGGCGATTCCGGAGAGGTCGCCAAAAACCGGCGCTGCCCGATGCAGATGAGCACCGTGTTCGAGGAATCCAGCACCGGCCGCCAGAAGTCGGCCAGGGCGGTGCGCGGGACCCACGGTTTAACCAGAAGAGCCCCGATGAGAAGAGCGACAGCGAGCGCACTGGCGATCACCGTGTATTTCGGCCGCCAGCGGCGCTCCCTGATACCCGGCGAAGCTTCGGAAGATGCGGTATCGGCCGGGGACCAACTGAATTCGGGGACGTATGAACCCGGAGAGAGGCTGATTCGGATCTCGTGCTCGCGGCCAGGCTCCTGATAATACTGGGCAATCCGTTTTCTGATCTCGCCGGCGGTAGCGCGGACTACGGGATCGGTGCTGGTATCGTAGCTTGGCTCGCGGCCGAAGACAGCGATCCCCAAAGTTCGCTCCTTCAGGTCGGCAGCGGCGCCCTCCAGCGTCCTCTCGACAACATACCGCAAGAGGTTGGGGTACCGCTTGCTGTGCTTGAAAAGAGGGTCCGCCACCATGCGCTCGAGTTGTTCCCGGATTGTCGCCCGGTCCGGCTCCGCGTGGGGGGGGGACCGCACAGTTCCGAAAGGTTCTGGCTCCATGGTCCCAAAAATCCAGCGAGAATCGCTAATCCAAGCTCGCAAATACCACGAATCAGTATATCACCCCCTTTCCTTACGCTAAAGCGGTGGCCCGGCGCGAATGGGTTCGGCAGCCTTCGCCGTCGCACCCGCCGGGGCCAAGAGCGCCGGGGGTATGATACCCCCTGTTACGTCGCTTCATACGCTCACGTGCCTTACACTGTTCATGTACTCGACGCCTGGTTCGTACCTGGCGGGATAGGAGGTTAGCGTGCATTCTCGCCGTGGTTTTCTAGCGTTGGCAGCCGCGTCCTTAATGCGCGGGCAAGGGATGTCTGTGCGCACCGTAAAGGCCGCGCCGCGATCCAAACCTTCTGGAAGACCCTTTCTGGCGCGCTTCACCGATATAGCCCTCGAGGCCGGGTTGCGGCATCCCACGATCTACGGACCGGTGGATCACAAGGATTACATCATCGAAACCATGGGATGCGGATGCGCCTTCCTCGACTACGATAACGATGGCTGGATGGACGTGCTGGTGCTAAGCGGCTCTCGGGTAACCGGTGCGCCCCCAGGAACGAGCACACGCTTATATCGAAATAATCGCAACGGCACGTTCAGCGACGTTACAGCCGAAGCCGGACTGCTGCGGACCTGCTGGGCGGCCGGGGTAACCGTTGGCGATTACAACAACGATGGCTTCGAGGACATCTTCATCAGCGCCTACGGCCAGAATATTCTCTACCGCAACAACGGGAACGGAACATTCACGGATGTGACCGGAGAGGCCGGCCTGCTGAATTCTCGCGACCGCTGGGGCACCGGCTGCTCCTTCCTCGACTACAACCGCGACGGGTACCTCGACCTCTTTGTTTCCAACTACTTGCATTTCGATCTGAAGTCTGCGCCCAAGCCGGGGGAAGGCGCCAACTGCAAGTGGATGGACCTTCCCGTCAACTGCGGCCCGCGCGGGCTGCCGTACTCGCACCATTCTCTCTATAGAAATAACATAGACGGCACATTCACGGATGTCAGCAAAGAAGCTGGGATAGCGAAAGTGGCCCCGGGTTACGGGCTTACTGTGGTCGCCGGGGATTTCGACGGGGACGGCTGGCCGGACATTTACATAGCGTGCGATACCAGCCCCAGTCTGCTATTCCGCAACCGTCACGACGGTACCTTCGAGGAGATCGGCGTAGTTGCCGGGACCGCTTTGAGCGAGGATGGCGTCGAACAGTCGGGCATGGGGGTGGGCATCGGCGACACTCATCTCAGCGGCAATATCGATATCTTCAAGACTCACTTCCGGGGCGACACCAACGTGCTCTACGTAAATCGCGGAAAGGGAGTTTTCGAGGACCGCACGCTGCCCTCCGGGTTGGCAGTCGAAACACGCTACGTGAACTGGGGCGCCGGAATCGTGGATCTCGATAATGACGGCTTTCCCGATATCTTCTTCGTCACGGGCAACGTTTACCCCGAGGTGGAAGCCAAACATCCGGAAATGCCCCTGAAAACCCCGCGGGTGGTATTTCGCAACTTGGGCGGCGGGAACTTCGAGGAGTTGATCGAGGAGGCCGGTCCGGCCATGTCCGAGGTGCATTGCAGCCGGGGTTGCGCCTTTGGCGATTTCGATAATGACGGCGATGTGGACATTCTTATAGTGAACTTGAACGAACCGCCGTCCCTGCTGCGCAACGACCTGGGGGGCAACAACCACTGGCTCAAGGTCAAGCTGATCGGTAGGGAATCCAACCGCAGCGGCATTGGAGCGCGCGTGATTTGTTCCTATAACGGGAAGCGCCAGGCCCAGGAACTAGCGGCGCAATCGAGTTACCTCTCGGCCAACGATCCGCGGCTGCACTTCGGGCTGGGGGACTCGGAAACCGCGGATCTCGAAGTCATTTGGCCGCTCGGGGCTAGGCAGGTCCTGAGAGGCGTGAAGGCCGGCCAGATTCTGACCGTGATCGAGCCCGACGCAGGTTCCCGCGAAAAACACTGAGACCAGACTTGCCCGTGAACACTTCGGCATCGGCGGATGCCCATGCTCCGGTTAGGTCCCGTATTATACCTGAGCGAAGAATATTACAAGTCTGCCTCGACGCACTCCGAACTCATTGAAAAATAGCCGTGTTCTGTTCACTACCGGCTCGCTACCGTACGCAGCTTGAAGGCCGCTCGGAGTCGGCACACCATACACCGCTAGATAGGGTTTGTCCGCCATGACGCGGCGCTCACATTGGCGCATACGGCTCGCTACCAGTCAATTCGTGCGACGAACGGACCGGCGACGGGAAACCGCCAGCCCGGGATTCGCCGCAGGTTTCGCCGCCGGGCCAGTCACCTTATTCGAAAAGGAGTAACTCCTAAGTGCAAACGAGGAGACCAGGGACTATGATGACATCGGCACCGTATAGGTTTTCACCTCCGGCCTTGGCTGCGGGGGGTATCGGCGTGCGAATGGTAGTGGCTCTGATCCTTGCCATAGGCCTGGCCACTTCCGCGCTGGCGCAAAACACAAATTCCGGTGATATCCGGGGCACCGTTACCGACGCCACGGGCGCCCTGGTCCCCGGTGTAAACGTAACGCTTCTGAATACCGAAACCGGCGTCGTGAAGGAACTTGTTACGAACTCGGTCGGCCTTTACGACGCGGTTTCGATTCTGCCGGGACCCTACAGAATCACCTTTTCGAAGGCGGGTTTTGGGAAGGTTGTTCGCGATGGCATCGTTCTGCAGGTCGGCGCAATCAGCGTCGATGCCCAGCTCGCGGTCGGCCAAACCCAGCAGGAAGTCGTGGTGACGGGAGACGCGGTCCAATTGAAGACGGAAACCGCCGAGCAGGCGAGCACCATAACTTCGACCACCATGGATTCTCTGCCCAACGTCAACCAGAATTGGCAAAACATCGTCGTGATGCTTCCGGGTGCCAACGGGACTCCCGCTACCGGCCAAGGCAGCGGTGGAGTCGTCAACCCAGGTGTTTCCATGGCGATCAATGGCACGATGCCGTACTACTCCAGTTTCCTCGCTGACGGCGCCTCCATCCGGCTGCCGCACAGCGCCAATATCGGCGGCGACCAGATCTTCGAGTCCATATCGGAAGTGCAGATCACCACATCGACCTTCTCCGCGCAGTATGGCGGCGGCGGCGACGTATTTAACCTGATCAGCAAATCCGGTGCGAATCAATGGCATGGGGCTGCATACAACTACATAGAGAACGACGCCTTTAACGCGCGAAGCTTCTTCGACCCAACCAAGCCGAGGCAACGCTACGACAACTACGGCGGGGCGGTATCCGGACCCATCATCAAGAACAAGATGTTCTTCTATTTCAACGTGGACCGGACCGCCAATCCCAGCCAATCGACCACCACAACCACCATGCCGACAGCGGCTATGCTGCAGGGGGTTTTCGACCCGACGGTCTTTGGAGTGATCTCCGATCCCACCACAGGAAAGCCCTTCCCGAACAATACTATTCCATCGGCCCGGTTCGATTCCGTCGCAGGCAAAATCCAGGCTTACTTCCCCTCGCCCAACCTGCCTGGAATCACCAACAACTACCGCGTTCTAGTCGCCAACAGCAGCCCCGATATGAAAGAGTTCGGGCGATGGGACTGGGCCGTCAGCAGCCAGAACCGCGCAACGTTTTCGATCACCGAGAATGGCAACCACAGCATTGACGGCGGGACGATCTGCCCCATCAACTGCCAGAACGCCGCCGGCGACGGCTACGACGCCCAGTTCTCGGACGTGCACATGTTCGGCTCCAGCACCGTAAACGAATTCCGATGGGGTTATGTCCGTGGGGGCAACTGGTTTACGCCCGGCAGCGAGGGGCTAGGATACCCGTCGAAAATCGGCTGGACCTACGCCGACGCGAACGTTTTCCCGAACATCATTATCAACGGGACGGGCGGTAACCGGAGCCTGAACCCAGCGGATTCCGCGACTTCGGCGATCTATATCCAGAATTCCTGGGATCCATCCGACACGGTCACGATGATACGCGGCAAGCACATCCTGCATTTCGGCGGCGAGGTCCTGATGGAGCAGGATAATTCCACTCCCTGGGGCAACCTGAATGCCGGGACTTTCACATTCACCGGTCAGTTCACCAACAGCAATGTGGGATATGCGGATTTCCTGCTTGGCGATGTGCAGGCGTGGAGCGCCCTCGTGCAGGGAGAGGCGGGTATGCGGTCCAAGAACCCGGCGCTTTTCGTGCAGGACGATTACAAGCTCCGGCCCAATCTCACCGTGAATTTCGGCCTTCGCTGGGAGGGTCACGGCGGATTTAGCGAAGTCCACCATCAGTGGGGCACGTTCGATCCGACCCTGACGAATCCGGTCACCAACACGCCGGGAGCTATTCTGTTCGGAGCCAACGCCAACCGGAATCTGATCTTCAATAGCGATTACAAGCTGTTCCTGCCCCGCGTTGGTTTTGCCTGGTCTCCTAAGAGCAAGTGGGCGGTTCGCGGCGGCTTCGGTATGTACACGACCCTGTGGAGTATGGACGTGGACGGCTCGCCTCTGGGCTTCGGCACAGCCAGCGGCGGAAGCACTTCGGCCAATCCAGGCCAGGCTCCGGTAGCCACTCTCGCGGGCAGCGGCTCCACTCTGCCATATGTCCACGCCTCCACGAACCCCGGCGCTTACAACGGGCAAGGAAACGGCAATATACCGTACATGCCTTACGACACGCCGGTCGGAAAAGTCTACCAGTGGTCGGTGAGCCTTCAGCGGGAACTAAACGGCGGCATTGTGGCCGAAGCGGCCTACGTGGGTAGCCACGCCACTGGTTTGGAGTTCCAGGAGGATATCAACCAGGTACCGGGGAGCAAGCTGGGAGAAGGACAGGCAGGACGTCCGTTTCCGCAATACGTCGGCATCGGCCCCAGCGTTCCTGGCGGCTTAACCGGGCTGTTCAACAACTACTCCAACTACGACGCCTTGCAGCTCTCGCTCCGGAAACGGTTCAGCCATGGGGTCAGCGCCCAGTTCAGCTACGTTTGGTCGAAGATGCTGGACGAGCAGGACACCTCGGGCTGGGGCAGCCATTACGGCAACGCGGTTTACCAGGATGCGTTCAATCCGGCCGCCAACTACGGCCCCTCCAATTTCAACGTGCCGCAAGCGTTCAAGTTGTTTGTCGTATACCAGATACCGCTCGGGAAGGGCCATAATTTGCTGAATAACCCCATCACCGATGCGTTTCTGGGCGGCTGGCAGGCATCCTCGGAGGTCATCGCCCAATCCGGCAACCCGTTTACGCTCGTCATGGATTCGAACACCGGTTCCGGGGCGCTGGACGGGAGTTGGTATCCGAATATCATTGGGAATCCCAAGGTGGCGAATCAGTCCATCAATCAATGGTTCAACCAGCTCGCTTACGCAACCCCGCAGACAAACACTTTTGGGGACAACGGGCGCAATACGCTGCGCGGACCAGACTTGGTGACTTCCAATCTCTCTCTGGCCAAGACCTTCAGAATTCCCAAGTGGGAAAGAGCCGGATTGCAGATCCGCATGGACATGAATAACTTCCTGAACCATCCATGCTTCACTTTGCCCGATAACCAGTTGTCCGCGGCGGCATTGGCATCGGGTGTTCCCAACCCCGCAGTCGGCCAGATTACAGGCGTCACCGTGAACGGCCGCAATATGCAACTTGGAGCGCGATTCTTCTTCTAAGCCGCGCGGATAAGACAGCCCCCAAAGGCCGCGTTCGGACTGGCCGCACAACGCGAATGATCGCGTGGCTGCCAGCCCAGGCGCGGCCGCTTTAAACATGTGGCATTCGGTTCTCGGCCGCGTAACCCGGCCCTCTTCGGTCCAGTCCGGGCCTACAGCCGGCATATGGCCCTGCCGCGTAGCTCCGACGGCGATAAAGTGAGAAGCATGGTCGATCGAGTCATCCTCTGTATGGTCCTCGGGTTCGTGGGCAGTCTCCCCGGGTTTTCCCAATCCTCCCCGGGTGACTCGCGGGCCAACTCCCATTTGCAGCAGGCCAACGACTTCCTCAAAGCGGGCAAGCCTGAGCTGGCTTTGGGTGAATTCAAGGAGGTCTTGAAGCTCGAACCGAATAATGCAGAAGCGCACAACGGTCTCGGCACCTTGCTGTATTTTCAAGGCGACTATCCGGCTTCCGCACCGGAGCTTCGCGCCGCGCTGAAGCTCTCTCCGGCCCTGGTGAAGACCGAGGCCCTCCTAGGCATGTGTGAAAAGCGCATAGGGCAAACGGATCGTGCGCGCGCCGACCTGGAAAAGGCCTTCCCGAAGCTGCGCGAGGAAAAGCTGCGCATCCAGGGGGGCATGGAGTTGATCGAGATCTATTACGGCGCGGACGACCTGGACAAAGCCGCCAGTGTCGCCGTGGTTCTCAAGCAATTGCGCCCCGCCGATCCGGACATCCTATACACCCTGCACCAGATTCACTCGCGGCAGGCCGACGAAGATCTGCTCGGCATGGCCATGGCGGCGCCGAAATCCGCCCGGATGCACCAGATCATGGCCGGGGAGATGGTCCGGCAGGGCAACATCGAGGGCGCCATTCAGCATTATCGCGAAGCCCTCAAGATCGACCCCAAGCTTCCGGGTCTGCATTTTGAACTGGCGGAAGCGCTGACCGGCTCCTCCTCGCCTTCCGATCAGGGGCAGGCGGAACTGGAATACAAGGCCTCGCTCGAACAGAGCCCCTTCGACGAAAAATCCGAATGCCGCCTGGGAAAGATCGCGGCCGGCAGGGGCGATCTGAAAAGCGCCTACGCCCATTATTCACGTGCTTTGGACTTACAGCCCGACGACTCCGAAGCCAACCTCGATCTTGGGAAGATCCTGGTCTCGATGGACCAGCCGGCGAAGGCGGCTCCGCTTTTCGAACGTGCCGTGCGGCTGGAGCCGTTCGACGCGGTGGCCCATTTCCGCCTGGGAACCGTATACCGCCAACTGGGGCGCAGCGAGGATTCGCGGCGGGAGCTGGCCGAGTTCCAACGGCTGAAGCAAATGAAGGACCAGCTTCGAGAGATATACAAAGAAATGCGTTTGCAGACCAGGCCTGAACAGGTGGATGCGGACGTCCCCCAATGAACCTGGGGCCAGGGTGAGCATTTTCCAGGAGGAGTTATGAGACGCCCCATCTTACTGCCATTTGCGGCATGCTCGCTTGCTTGTCTGATCATGGCCGGCAACCTGCCGCCAGGCTACCAAGGCAAGCCATTCCAGGACGAACAGCACCAGTCGGGCCCTCAAGTGATCCCCGGAATCCTGCAATGTGCCCTCTACGATCTGGGCGGAGAAGGCGTGGCTTATCACGACACCGATGCGATCAACCACGGCAGCGGCGAACTGAATCATAAGTCGGATCACTGTCGGCTTGGCACACCGCCTTATATCTGCTACTTCCGCGAGAAGGAAGGCGTCGATATCTCCTATGTCAAGACGTTCGCCGATCTCAACCACGAAAACTTTGCGACCCCCGAATTAAACCAGTTCTACCTCGGCTGGGAGGAGAACGGCGAATGGACGAATTACACGGTGGATGTGAAGACACCCGGCAAATATAAGGTTGTAGTCCTGTATTCAAACGCCGCCAATACCATCCACTTTTCGCTGAATGGCAAGCCGGCGGGCGAGTACAAGCTTCCGCTCGATACGGGAAGCCCGCATAAGTGGAACAAGGCCGAGATCGGAACAATGGTGTTTCCGAAGAAGGGCCTGCAACTCTTGACGCTGTACTATAACACTGGCAACAACCTGGCGTATTTCGAATTCCTGCCGTAGATCGGCGGCGCCGGATGCACTTCGCAAAGCCGGGCGGGCCACCAAGCCCTTGAGGAAGAAAGCCGGTTGTATTTGCATCGAGCTTTCGGTGGCCACGGATCTGACACATTCGCAAGTATGGAAAGTGAGGTTCAATCATGCGTGAGGGAGTCAATCGTCGCGACTTTTTCGGCTTGACCGCCGCCGGAGCTGCGGCACTGTCCCAAACTGTCCCGGCTTCGGCGCAAGTGGCGGGGACCATTGCCGTTCAACAGACGGCGGACGCTAAGAGGTTCTCGGAGGAGCCGGCCCTGAAATGGCAGCCGGTGCAGGGATCGTCGAACGATGCCATCGTGCTCGACCCCTCCATGACTTACCAGGAGATGCTCGGTTTTGGCGGCGCACTCACCGACGCTGCGGCCTACATGATTAATCAACTCGACGCATCCGCGCGTGAAAAGTTCTTGCACGAGTTGTATCATCCCTCCGAACTGGGCTTGCAGATGACGCGCATTTGCATAGGGTCCAGCGACTTCTCCCACACGATGTACAGCTTCGATGAGGGCGATCCCGACCCCGACATGAAGCGGTTTTCCATCGATCACGACAAACTGTATATACTGCCGCAGTTGCGGGCCGCGCGCAGGCACAACCCGAATCTGTACGTGTTCGCTTCGCCCTGGAGCCCTCCGGGCTGGATGAAGGCCAGCGGAACTATGTTGGGCGGCTCGCTCAAGCCGAAGAACTTCCCGGCGTATGCCAGGTACCTGGTGAAATTCCTGCAGAGCTACCAGGCCGAAGGCGTAACGGTCGACGCCATCACGCCGCAGAACGAGGTAGATACCGACCAGGATGGGCGCATGCCCGCCTGCGTTTGGGCCCAGGAACATGAGATCGTATTCGTCAGCCAGCACCTCGGCCCGGCCATCGAGCAAAACAAAATCCCGACGAAAATTTGGGTGCTGGACCATAATTTCAATCTTTGGGGCCGCGTGATCAATGAACTCGAGAACCCCGTCCTCAGCCGTTACGCCGATGGCGTGGCGTGGCACCCCTATGTAGGTTCGGTCACTGCGGTGACCCGTGTGCACGACCTGTTCCCACAGAAAAATATGTACTGGACCGAAGGGGACTTCGAGGAGGCGTTCGCGCTGGTCGGTCCAATGACTTTCGGGGCCGGTGCTCCCGGGGGTGCTGGCCCCGAGATCGCCGCCGCACCCCCGAGTGAGAGTCGCCACGACCAGGATTTTCCCGTAGGAATTGCCCGCGCAGGCGTCGGTGCCGCAAATGCCGTGCGCAATTGGATCCAGTGCATCACCGTTTGGAACCTGGCGCTCGACGAAAACGGTAACCCCAACATTGGGCCGTTTTTGCACGCGCGCGGCTTGGTTACGATCGATTCGAAGACGAAAGAAATCACCCGCACTGGCGAGTATTGGGCCATGAAGCACTACACCCACGCGGCTCGCCGGGGATCGAAGCGCTTCGATACGCAGGGCGACCTCAAAGGAGTCGCGCACGTGGCATTCGTGAACCCGGACGACACGAAGACCGTGGTTCTGAGCAACACCGGCTCGGCGCGCAGGGTCCAGTTGCGCCTTCCAGGCCTGATGACGGAGGCCTCCTTGCCCGCCAATTCCATCACCAACCTGAGTTGGGTGTGAACGCGTGTGTGAGAGCCGTACCCGCCGCTCGCCTCCACCAGCGAACGAGGCGACCGCATGGACCGGGTTGTGGAAGCCATCCGGGAAGTAGTCCTGGAGGCGCGTCACAGGAATTGGCGATTCTCGGATGGAACGGCGCACGATGTGCTATTCTGACGCGGTGAACCCGGCCGGCCGCGGGTCCGGCCTAGTCACATCATCGAGCGAAAATGGGCTGCGTACAATCACGAAGTGTAGAGGAGCGACCGTCCGTTACCGTCGTGGGCAGTTACAACGTCGGCCTTTTCTATAAGGCCGAGCGGCTTCCATCGGCCGGCGAAACGGTGATCGGCAACTGCTTCTGGGAGGGAGGTGGCGGGAAGGGTTCCAACCAGGCGATCGCGGCCTCGCGGTTCGGCGCCCGGGTGCGCTTCATCGGCAAGATCGGCTCCGACAGGTACGGAAACGATGCGCTGGCGATGTACCAGCGCTTTGGCGTGTCCGGGGATCGGATCCTGATCGATCCGGAGGCGCACACGGGCATCAGCGTAATTTTCGTGGATCAGGCCGGACGGAACCAGATTATGGTTGTGCCAGGCGCAAATTTCAAATTGAGCCCGGAAGACATCGATGAGGCTCGGCCGGCTTTCGCCGAATCGGGTATCGTGGGCTTCCAATTGGAGAACCCTCTCGAGGTCGTCGCATACGCCATACGCACGGCTCACGAAATGGGCATTCCGACGCTGCTCGATCCGGCCCCCGCGGCCAGCCTTCCCGAAAGCCTGTATGCTTTTCTCGATTACATCAAGCCGAACGAGACCGAGGCCACGGTTCTGACCGGCATACGGGTTTGCGATCCGGCCAGTGCGGCAGAGGCCGGCCGCTGGCTGCTCGAAAGAGGCGTGGGGACGGCGATCGTCACCTTGGGGAAGGAAGGAGCGGTGCTCGTCACCAGGAGCGGCGTGAAGCACTATGTCCCGCCGGAGGTGGAAGCGGTCGATTCCACTGGAGCGGGCGATGTGTTCGCCGGGGCGCTGATGGCAGCCTTGGCGCAAGGTAAATCCGTGGAAGACGCCATCGTCTTCTCCAATCAGGCAGCGGCTTTGTCGGTCACGCGCTTGGGCGTGATCGGCGCAATCCCAACCCTGGCGGAGGTCATGGACAGCTTCGTGAGCCTCCGCGCGGCAGCCGCTACAGCCGCCCGATGACCGCGCGCGAACGGCTCCTGGCGGTCTATCGGAAGCAACCGGTGGAAGGCGTGCCGGTGGGAATTTATAGCCGATATCTGCCGCGGGGGTGGGCCGAGCGCGAAGTGCGGAACGCCGGACTGGCGATCATCGACTATCGGCCGGTGGTCTCGATGCTGGCGCCTCCCTGGCACCTGCAGCCTGGGTACCTGTCCGAAGTGAAAGGCGCCGAACTGGAGGTCCGGTTCGGCTGGCACGAAGGGCAGCGCGTGGAGGCGCGCACGTACCATACGCCCGTCGGCTCTGTATCGCAGCAATCCAAAAAGGACCCGTACGGCTCCGATTGGATCAGCAAATACTATATCGAGCGGCCCGAAGACTATCGCGTGGTGCAGTACCTGGTGGAGCACACAGTTTTCCGGCGCAACGATGATGCGCTCGAAGCCGCGCGCGCGGATCTCGGGGAAGATGGCGTAGTTTTGGGGAGAGTCGATCGCAGTCCGTTTCAGAAGATCTTGATCGAGTTGGCGGGGCCCGAACGCTTCCTGTTGGACTTGAGCAGCGAGCCCGAGCCGGTCCTCGAACTGCTGGAGGCTTTGGACCGCAGGATGGACGAAGTTTTCCGTCTGATCCTGGACTCCAAAGCGGAAGTGGTGTGGCAACCGGACAATATCACGTCCGCCATGACGCCGCCTAAATGGTTCGGCCGGTACTGCGTTCCGTTCTATCAGAAGCACGGGGCGGAATGCCGGCAGGCAGGCAAGCCGTACCTGGTGCATATGGATGGACGGGTGCGCGCGCTACGGGAGATGATCGCGGGCTGCGCCATCGATGCCGTGGAATCGTTATCGTCCCCGGATATCGGCGGGGATTTGAGCTTTGCGGAAGCGCGAGCGGCGTGGCCGGGCAAGCTCGTGCTTCCCAATTTCCCGGCCTCGCGGTGCTACGGCTCGAAGACGGAGATAGAGCAATTGCTGGATGAATTGGTTGCCGCGGCCGGCCAAGGTTTTCCCTTCATGCTGCAATTCAGCGAGGACATTCCTCACTCCGAGTGGCAGCGGGTGGTACCGCTGGTGTGTGCTCACATGAATTCCCGAAGCCGGTGAGGAGATTTGCGCGGGATCCCCACCGGCGTCCGAGCGACTCCTGCTGGCGGATGAAGAGTTGGACCACACGGGAAGGCAAGCTGCATGTCGAGGTAGACCTGGCTGGGGCCATGGGGATTCCGCGATAAGTATGCATGCCGACAGGGTTGGCGGTTTCAGGCAATATTTCTCTCTTGGGGCTGAACTATCGGAAGTTCGAGGATGAACGTCGCCCCCCGGCTGGGACCATCGCTCTCCGCCCACAACGAGCCGCCCATCTGTTTCGCGTCCAGCGAGCCGGAGTGTAACCCAAAGCCGTGGCCGTCTTTCTTGGTGGTGAATCCGTGGGCGAAAATGCGGGTGAGATTTTCACTGGAGATGCCGATGCCGGAATCTATTACTTCGATTCGGATGTGTCCGGATTCAGGCCGGCGAATGCGAGCCCGCACCACACGAGGTTCATTGTTACTCTCCTTAATGGCCTCTTTGGCATTGCGAAAGAGATTCAATAGTATCTGCAGAACCTTGTGCTTGTCTACATTGACGGCCGGTACTTCCTCGAAATCCCGCTCGAATTGGATTTCAAGACGTTCAAAACTCGGTTCGATGATGCGGAACGCATCCTGCACCAGGTCGGACGGGAGGATATCTTCGGTAAGTCCGGAAACCTTGGCGTAATTCTGCTGTGTCGCCACAATCTGTTTGATGTGGCCGACATGGTCCCGCAGGAGTGCCAGCTCGCGGAGCGAGTATTCCCGCTCTTCCTGCAAGTGCTTCGCGAGCTTGAATAGGTACGGCATTACCCGTTGGCCCTTCGGATCGTGACTGAGGAACTCCGCCATATCTTTTTCGTGAAGCCGTAGCATGTCCATGGCGGAGCCGAGCGCGTTGACCCGCAGCTCGCGGATCTTCTCGGTGGCGATATTGGCGGAGACGTTCACGCTATTCAACACGTTGCCCACGTTGTGGAGCACGCCGGTAGCGACTTCGGCCATGCCGGACAGACGGGAGAGACCGATGAGGCGTTGCTGCGTTTCCTCTAACTCGACCCGGGCGCGTTCCTTGGCGTCCACCTGTTCGCGCAGCTCGCGTGTCCTGTCCGCTACCGCCGCTTCGAGCTTCGCTCGAACGGTACGTTGGCGAATTTCCCGCTGCCGCCACCACCACCAGAACAGGCCCGCCAGAGCGATCGCCAGACCTGCCTGAGATTGCCAAGCCCGGAACCACGGCGGTCGAATGCGAAATTGCAGCACGGCGGGGTGGGTCCAGACTCCCGGCTCGGCTTCGCCTTGAACCTCGAACCGGTGGGACCCGGGCGAGAGCTCGGCGAAACGGACCTCGCGTGTTTGTGTCTGCACCCACGGGCTCTCGGCCGTTCCGATGCGGTACCGGAATTTTGGCGCTTGCAGCCTATAAGAGAGCATCGTGAAACGAAGCGCTAGGGAATGGGTCGCGGCGTCGAATTCCATGCTCCGGACCGGCTCGTCGTTGCGCAGCACGGAGGTGATCAGCGCGTCTGGCAGAACGGTCCTCGACAGGGTCGACGGGGAGAATCGGGCGAGGCCGTTGCTGGTTCCCACCCACACGGTGCCATCGGCCTCGGGGAGGTACGCGTGTGCGTTGCAGTCGTTCCAGACAAAGCCGTCGGAAGTGTCGTATTTGACCCAGTGATCGCCATCCAGCACGGCTACACCGCTATCGGTACCCAGCCAGTGGCGCCCGCGTGCATCGAAGAACTGCGAGTAAACGACGTCGCTGGGGAGCCCGTCATCGGTTGTGAAGTGCCGCATGCGTAAATTGCCGCGGTTGATTTCGATGCGCGTGATCCCTACCGGCGCGAAGTAAGCAATCCAGGCTGCCCCATCGGGGCCGATGATGACCGATTGAATCGAATTATCCTTCAGGCCATCCGTTACGGTAAGCAAGCGCCGCCCCTGCCCCTGCTGAACGTAGAGCCCCTTATTAGAAGCCACAAAGAGGCCTTGCGGAGTGGACCTGACCTCGGAGATCCGGGCGTCGCCTATGAATAGCGGCACCGATTCAAGCTGCTTATCGCCCGGCCGGAGGCGCATCACGCCGTGTGCTGTCGCAACCCAAACTGTGCCGGTGTCATCACGGCTGATTGCACTGACTGAGAATCGCGGGGCGGGTCGGCTCGGAGGATACACGAGCCGCCGATTGGTCCGGGGGTTATAGCGCAGCAGCCCATTCGCTCCACTCTCATATGCGCCCACCCAGACCGAGCCGTCGGCTTCCGCTTCCAATCCATAGACGCACAAACCGCCCACAAGATCCGCTGGCCGAAACCGCCAGCGGCCGCCAGATTGGGTGCCGTGAAACAAACCACGGCTGGTGCCGATCCACAGGCCACCGGTGGCGTCGCGTACGATGCGCCAAATGGACGGATGGGCAAGTCCCTCTTCCTCGGCGAAGCTCTGCCATTGTTCGCGTCCGAGCCAGCGGGCCAGTCCGTGGCCGCTGTAGCCCACCCAAAGCGAGCCCTCGCGGTCCTCGAACACACTGGTCACTTCGGTGTGCCGCAGGCCGCTTTCCGTGCCGTAATTCCGGCAATGGCCGCTGTCGCATATCATCAACCCGTCACCGTGGGGAATCAGGACCGGGCCGCCACGGGTGGCTACCATGTTTGAGTTGTGCGTGGAGTTCAGGCCGGGGAGGCATCGCACAGCATGAAATGGCAACGCGGGCGAATCGCGTACCAGAACTTTTTCGTGGGAGCGAATCCACAGGCGTCCGGCACTATCCTCCGCGATGCTTCTCCAGGGCCCGCCGGTCACGCCGCGGTCGCCGGCCCACTCCTGCTCGCGACCACCTTGGAGCGAGCACAGCACCAGCCCGCATCCGAACCACACCGTTTGGTCGGATGCCACGAATACGCTATTGGACTCTTTCGGCGACACCAGGCGCGGTTGGCCGTGGCCCTGGAGTGGCATCGAGCGAAGCCCCGACTGTGCCGCAACATAGAGGTTAGTGGCATCGCTTGCGATCGCCTGGCCGCTCATCAGTTCGACGTCTTCAAACCCCGGGACCGCGACAAAGGCATCTCCGGTCCAGCGAAATAAACCGGCGTTCGATCCCGCCCAGAATTGGCCATCGGCCGAGCTATGCAGGGAGTTGCAAGTACCTTGTTTGGCGGCGGATTTCGCGACGAAATGTTGAAAGCGATCGCCATCGTAGCGGAATAGGCCGCCTTCCGTGCTAACCCAGAGAAACCCTCGGCGATCCTGGTGCAACGCGAGAATGGTTGGATTGGTTAAGCCTTGGTCGATTCCATACATCTGGAAGGACCAGTGTTGTGCCACTCCTGGCCGGGGGCACAGGCACCACAAGCTGGCAATCCAGATGATCCGTGCTGGCAAAGACATCCACTTTACTTATCGGCCAAAATGGCTGGGTTTCTTCACATTTGAAGCATAAAGAATCTGTGCTTCGGGATGGCAGCGCGAGGGCCTGCCCGACGGCTGCATCGCCCGGTTTGAAGCCGGCCACCGCGATCGTCTCCATGCGAGCGTAATCACGCACATTGTGTTTTGCATACTGCGCTTCGGGAGGCATTCCACAGCCGTATTTCTTCGTACCCAGCATCGCCGTCCTGGCCCTTAATCTGCTGACAGCTGTAGGAGAAACGGACCACGTCCATGTCTCATGAGGTCGTCGCCGGTACGCTGGACAGGGCTTGGCTCATATGCCATTCGGGTCCCCTCGCAGGCACCCGCTTCCCCGTCCCCGGCGGCACCACTCGCATCGGGCGCGCGCCGGACAACGACATCGTCCTCGACGGTCCCGATTCGGCCATGGTTTCGCTTTATCACGCCGAAATCTGCCGCGACGGTGCGGTACTGCGGGTGCGCGACCTCGGCAGCACCAACGGAACGTGGAGCGACGGCCAGCGCATCGCCGACGCCCAATTTCCCGCCGGTGCCACCATTCAGCTCGGCAGCCAGGGGCCTCGATTCGCGCTGCTGATGGCCGAAGATGCTCCGCCCGAGCTGGACCGGACCATCGAAGGGCCGGTATCCCCGGGGGCGCCGCCCGGCGGCCCGGAGCCCCTCGAGCCCGAGCATGCGCTGCTCTCCTCGGCGGTAGCCCGCGCCCGCCAGATGAGGGCCGATGGCGTGGGCGGCCAAACCATGTCGATTATGCGCGGCGTGATCGAGCAGGCCCTTCGTCGCGGCCACCGCAAATGGCGCAGGCTCGGGTTTTCTCTGGCGGCCGCCTTGCTGGTGGTTACCTCGTTCGCCGTCTGGAAAACGGTCGCGCTGAACCGGGAGAAGCGCTCGATCGACGCCAACATCAAGGCTCTCGAAGCCGCGCTGCAATCGGCGAAGGACGGCACGGACACGGACCGGCTGATCGGTCAGCTCAACGATTATCAGAGCCAGGCCGAATCTCTCCAGCGCATGTTGCTCTACCGCCTGGGCGAGAGCCACGAGGGTGATACCTTCCTCACTGAGGAGCTGCGTTCCGTCATGCGGGAGTTCGGCGCGGAGGAGTACAGCATCCCTCCCGATTTCCTCGAACGCGTGCGCCACTACATCGAGCGTGACCAGGGACCCGAGCGGCCCATAGTGGCTCGCGCGCTCAATCAATCCGATGGCCGGATCCGCACCATTAAGCGGATTCTCATAGACGAGCAACTGCCGCCGGATCTCGCCTACATTCCGCTGGTCGAAGGTTCGCTGGCACCTGGCCAGGCGAGCGCCGCCGGGGCTGTGGGGCCGTGGCAGTTCACAGCGGTCACCGCTAAGGCGTACGGTCTGCGCATTGCCGGGGGCGTGGACGAACGCCAGGACCTGGTGAAATCGACGCGCGCGACATGCAAATACCTGCGGGACCTGATCCTCGATTTCGGATCCGGAACTTCGGTGTTACTGGCGCTAGCCGCCTATAACAGCGGCACTTCGCGAGTGAAGCAAGCCGTGAGCCACACCGTTCGCGACCCCATCAAGCAGCGCAATTTCTGGTATCTCTACCGCGCGCGGGCGCTGCCGGAGGAAACCCGCGAGTACGTGCCCAAAGTATTCGCCGCCATCCTGATCGGCCGCAATCCGCGCCATTTCGGCTTCTAACCTAGGTTAGGCATGCTTTAGCTTGCCCGTGGCCGCGCGCCAGAGTCGCATAATATTGATGCGGCCGCTGGCCGGCGCCGCTTCCGTTCATGACCAGCGCGGTGGCGATAAGCGGCTCCGACCTGGACGCGCTTCCGGATAATCCTAACGATCTGGCGGCGGACCTTCAGGCCCTCGCCGGGCCGGCCGCGCGGCCGAACGGTGGTTCATTAACGATCACACACGGGATGGGCGACTAACAGATTGGTTCGGCCGTAAACACCTCATTACGGACGTGTCGGAGAACTTCTGTAGCGCCATCGGGCGCAGGCCGGACAGGTGCGCCTGGACTTCTGGCGCCGGCGAGGACTGCGGCGCAGACCGATATGTGATAAATAGGAGCTAGAAGCCCGAAATTGCCTTCGCGCTGAAGAACAGCCGGATAGGAGAAGTTAACCATGTTCCGTCACACACGCTGGCCGGTACCGGTTCTGGTTGCCCTCGCCTTGGTCACTTGGGCGCACGTGGCCGGAAAGAAGATCGACGCCGCCGAGATGTCCGGCGGGAACGCCGGCCAGTCCGGGCCGGGATCCCCGGTTCCGCTCGCTCAGCCATCTCCAGCCTCAGGCCTGAAATCGCCCAGCAGCGCGGAGCTTTGCGGCGAGTGCCACCGGGCGGCTCTTGAGGCGTGGAGGCCTTCCAGGCATGCACATGCCATGGATAGCCGGGTATTCCAAGATGTCCTGCACTACACGGAGCTGGATTTGGGCGCTCCGGCGACGCGGACTTGCATCGGCTGCCACTCTCCCCTCGTATTGACTACCGGCGACGCAAGCATGCAAACCAAGATCAGTTGGGAGGGGGTCACGTGCGACTACTGTCACTCCATGCGGCAGGTTTCGACGAAAGGACCTAACCCGGAAGCTACCTTGGAGTTCACGCGCGTGAGGACGGGGCCATGGAAGGGCGAAACGCCGAGCCAGCACGGTGCGCTCGACACGGAGATCCACAAATCCTCGCTGCTCTGTGCACCTTGCCACGAATACCGCAACGCACTCGGATTTCCAGTAATCTCGACTTTTTCGGAGTGGCAGGCGAGCCGTTACGCGAAAGAGGGCCACGAATGCGAATTCTGCCACATGCCCAGCGTGGGGCGAGTGGCATTGGTGCAGCAGATCGTCCCGGCACCGACCGACGTAGAGCGGCACAGCCACTGTCCGACTTGTCACACGATCAATCCGGCCAGTGCCGGGGCGGGCCAGGCACCGGCCGCCGGAAGCGGTCTGCGCGAGCGGGGCAAGCTCAACGTGCACGATATGAAGGGCAGCCAGACTGCGGAAATGCTGGCGAGCGCGGTCCAGGCGCAACTCGCGGCGGTGCGGGACGGCGGCAAAGTGAGGGTGAACGTGGAAGTCGCTAACCGGGCTGCCGGCCATTATGTGCCCACGGGATCGGCGCTCCGCCAATTGATACTAGAGGTTCACGCGGACACGGAAGCCGGACAGCACCTCGTTCAGCAGCGGGTCTACCAGCGGATCGTCGTCGACCGCGACGCGAAGCCCATAGAACGTGAGTACATGGCATTTGAACGGGGCGCCCGGGCGATTTCGGACACGCGCCTGGCCCCCGAAGAAAAACGCTCCGAAGTTTTTTGGTTCGACGTTCCACCGGGTGTCCACACGCAAGTCAGCCTGGCCTTCCGGTACTTCTACTCCCCGCTGGGGAAGGTCCAATCCCAAAAGAATACGACGTTCCTGAAACTCAGCACGGAGCTGCAGTAGTCTCGCGGTCTAGCTCACTCGGCGCTGGTGCCCCGCCCGGCGCCGAACTGCCGCACGGAACCGCGCAGACTCCACACCCTCGCACCTAGCGAATGCCGCCCGCCCGGCGTGTTTGTAGTATCGGCAGCCGCTGGACGCTGGCCGGCAAGCTACCGATAGTGGATCTCGAAGGGCTTGTTGGTAATGAACAGGACCGTCACATCCTGGTCCAAAGTGGCGCCGTGCTCCATTTGGGATCCTTCAGGGAACCAGACGAAATGCCCTGGTCCGTACTGACCTTCATGGGTCACCAGCGTCCCTTCCAGGATGTACATACCGTGTGCGCAGGGATGCGTGTGCAGCGGGTTGACAGCGCCAGCCGGGTAACGGACCAAGCGGACCTCCATGCCCGTATCCGGATCGATGATCAGGTTCTTGCGATAAAGCGAGCGGCCTATCTTCTCGTTGGGACGCTCCTCCCAGGGGAGCGCGTTGCTGTCGATAGTTGTGAGTTTGACATCCGGCATCTCCCGATCGTACCCCGTTTGAGGGCGCTGGCGGAATCCGCCTGAAGAAGAAAGCGCGAGCCTCTGCGAGAATGGGCGATGCGAGAGGCCGGCCGGGCTCCCCTTGCCGCCCGGCCGGCGTTCGATTTACGCGTGCGCGGCCCAGCCGCAGCCGCGCATGTCGCCGGTGGTCTGAAACTGTTCGTGCATGCGGAATGCCGCCGACAGGGTTTGCGGCGTGTGGCCGCCTTCCACGATCGTCAGATAACTCCGCAACTGCTCCTGGTATTCGGGATGCGCGCACTTATCGATAATCTCGGTGGCGCGTTCGAACGGCGACTTGCCGCGCAGGTCCGCCACGCCTCGCTCGGTGGCTATAATCTGCACCGAATGCTCGCTGTGATCGACGTGCGTAACCAGCGGCACAATTGTGCTGATCTTGCCGCCTTTGGCCGTGGACGGGCAGGTGAAAACCGAGAGATACGCGTTGCGTGTGAAGTCGCCCGACCCGCCGATTCCGTTCATCATTTTCCGCCCCATCACGTGCGTGCTGTTGACGTTCCCGAAAATATCCACCTCGATGGCCGTGTTGATGGAGATGATGCCTAACCGCCGGATCACTTCAGGGCTGTTGCTGATCTCCTGCGGCCGCAGCACCACGCGGGAACGGAACCATCTCAAATTGTCGTAGATCCTCTTCAGCGCCGGCGGAGTGACCGTGAAGGAGCAACTGCTGGCAAACCGCACCCGCTCCCGCTCGATCAGCCCGACCACCGAATCCTGTATCACCTCTGTATACATCTCGAACGGCGGGATCCCGGGATGGCTGCCGAGCGCACCGAGCACCGAGTTCGCGATATCCCCAACACCGGACTGAATGGGCAGGAACGACGCTGGGAGCATTCCGTTAGCGAGTTGCTCCGCGAGAAACTCGGCGACGTTGTCGCCGATGCGCTCCGTCAGCGGAGTGATCGCGCTGAAGCCGCGCGCTTCGTCCTCCAGGTCGGTTTCCACTACCCCCATAATTTTCGAGGGGTCTACCGTGACGATCGGCGAGCCTATGCGGTCCGAAGGCTTGTAGATCGGAATCTGTTTGCGGTTTGGCGGATCCGCAGGCTCATAAATATCGTGCACCCCAAGAAGAGCCGCTGGATGATGGTGGTTCAGCTCGATGATGACCTTGTCCGCCAGATTACAGAAGGTCGGCGCCGCGCCGACTCCGCCCGTCAGCAGGATACCTCCGCCGGCCGTAAGATCGGCGGCTTCCACAACGGCCACGTCCACCTTCCCGAGGAAACCGTAGCGCGTCACCTGCGGCATCAGCGAAAGGTGCAGGTCGAAAAAGCGCGTCTGTCCCGCGTTGATGCGGTCGCGCAGGTCGGCGTTCGTCTGATAGGGGGTGCGGAACTTCATGGCCTGCGCTTTCGCTAGCGCGCCATCGAGCGAAGGACCCGTCGAGGCTCCGGTCAGGACGCCAATCTGGAATTCCTTGCCGGAGTTATGAGCGGCCGTCGCGCGTTCGGCGATCGCCAGGGGAATGGCCTTCGGCACTCCGGCCGGAGTAAATCCACTGAAACCGACATTTTGTCCGTGCTGGATCAAAGAGGCAGCTTCCTGGGCAGTGAGAACAGGGAATGAGGCAATCATAGAGTTTTCCTTTTCAATAAACTAATCTTCGATAAGCTAATCGCTGGCGGGTTGCCGATGGAAGAGTGCCAGACGTTCGCGGCTGGCCGGAAGCGGTGTTACGCGCTCGCCTCCCGCCGCAGCGGCAAACGCTCGGATACCGCGCGATTCCAGTGAAATAGCTTCTCCAGGCCCAGCGTCGCCAATTCGTTCAGCGATTGCAGGGCCTGGCGATTCCTACGTTGAGCCAAATATCCATTTTCTCGCAACGGCTCCCGATGCGCCAGCGCCATCTGTTGCACTTCGCGGCACGCTCTCTGCCGATTGACGACGAGGTCAACGCGCGGCGTCCAGCCGTCGGCGGAAGCAGGAAAAAGCTCGACGAAATCGGCTCTCCCGGCGCCTCAGAAAACTGCAATCGGATTGACTGGGGACCCCGTCCCGCCGGGCACGGCCTCGGGTGCAGTCGCAATCAGGAACTCCCATCGGCCCAGCCGCGCGGAGGTTTCGCTCAGCGCTTCCAGGTCGCAGTTATCGAGAATCGGCAAACCTATGGCGACCAGTGCCAGTTTGTGAATCGGCATGGCTACGCCGTCCACGCCCGAAGGCATCACGTCGGCGGCGAAATCGCTGCCCAGAATCGCGGCGTCGCGCTGACGCAGCCAGCGAGCGCAACTCGCGTGAAGGCCCGCCGCCTTGGAGCCGATGTCCCAGGGTCCCAGTTTCGCCCGGCGCGCCCAGCGGCCGGTCCGGATTAAGATGACGTCACCTGGCTCGATATTGATTCCCGCTTTCTTGACCCAGGCGTCCAAATCCGCCGGGTAGATGGGAGTGCCCGGCTCCAGATACGGGACGCCTTTGAGGCTGGGAATATCCATGAGAATCCCGCGCGCGAAGATGCCGTCTTTGTAATTCAACACGTCGAGCTTGGTTGCGCCTGTCTGCGTGACGGAATTGCGGGGAAAGCCGTTGAACAGCGTGGCGGCGCCGATCATGTGGCACAGGGCGTCCAGGTGCGTGATGCCGGAACCGTGATACTCCTCGGTGTAGCGGTCCATGGCGTACTGCGCCGTAGGGTCGGCTCCCGTGATCAGCATGGCATGGCCGAACGCGGGCTTGTTGTCGGGGGCGTCTTCGGTGGAAACGTTGCGTCCCAGAGACACTGGGAGGCCCTCGCGAACCAGAGCGGCGGCACGGCGGCGGACCGCGGGCGTAATCAGGTTGAAGGTCCCTTTCTGATCGTCCTTACCCCAGCGGCCCCAGTTGGAAAGTTCCTTCATCATCTGGTCTACATCCGCACGGGTGACGCGGGGAGCATCGGCGCCCGGAAGGACGGAGCAGAGGGCGAGGCACAGAACCGTTGCGGCCGCCGGGGCGATCGAGTCGATTTTCATGGCACTCAAATTATAGAGCGGCGCGCGTACCGGTGCCACGACGCGGTGCGCGGTTCCTGGTTCGCACCGGCGCGCCGCGCGCGAGACGCCCACCCCAGGGCGGTGAGCTATTACGCGTGCTAAGATACGACCATCCAAGGCCACGATTCACCGAATGAGTGTTCGCGGTCCGGAAACGAGCCACATATGAAGCAGGCCATTATTACATCGTTCCTCGGAAAACTGCGGGACCGCTTCTGCGAATACCAGGAGCCGCTATCCATCGAGCAGAAACTCGAACGCATGACGCAGATCCCGGGCGTGAGCGGCGCCGAGGTGGTCCACCCGTATGAGGTCGATACGGTCGAGGCCATGCAATCCCATCTGCGCCGGCTCAAGCTCGAGGTTTCGGCAATCAACGTGAACATCAAAGCCGACCCGATCTTTGCCCACGGATCGCTCACCTCTCCCGACCCGCTCATCCGGAGCAAAGCCTGCGAGATGATCAAAGCCGCCAAGGATTATGCCAAGTCGCTGGGCGCGGATAAGGTCACGTGCTGTCCGCTCAGCGATGGCTACGATTATCCCTTCCACACGGACTACCGGAAGGCCTGGACCCGCATGGTGGAGGTGGTCCGCGAAGCGGCTGGCCACCTTCCTGAGATTCCGCTCTTCATGGAGTACAAGCCCTCGGAGACGCGTGTGCACTGTACGCTTGATTCGGCCGCCAAGACCATCATGCTCTGCGAGGCTGTGGGCAGCCCGCACGTGGGCGTCACCATCGATATCGGCCATTCGATTTACGCCGGCGAGACTCCCGCCGAAGCGCTCGCGCACGTCGCCCTTAGCGGGTTCCCCTATTACGTGCACATCAACGACAACAACGGCAAATGGGATTGGGACCTGATGGCGGGGACCTGCAACCTGTGGTCATACGTCGAGTTCCTCTATTACCTAAAGGATCTCGGCTACGATGGCTGGATCACCTCGGACAGCTCGCCCGTCCGCCAGGATGCGGTCGAAATGTTCGCCTTCAATGTGAGAATCACCAACCGCATCTGGAACTGGCTGGACCAGGTGGATCGCGAGATGATTGGGCATCATTTGGAACGCCATGAGTTCATGCCGATTCTGAAAGTGCTGGAACCGGCGCTCTTTGCGGACGTGAAGGCCAGGGCCGGCGTGGTCTGACGGATCTCGATGGAAAGCGCACCGAAGGCCCTCGAGCGGAGCGGGAAGTCCGTGCCTGCGCGGCGCTGGGCCGTGGTCGCGGTGCTCTTCTCGCTGGCGATGCTGACGGTCGTCGATCGAGTGGCCATCTCCGCGGCCAAGGCCGATATGTCCCGGGACCTGGGGCTGACCGATATCACCTTCGGCCTGATTTTCGGCGCGTTCGCACTCGGCTACGCGCTGTTTCAGATCCCCGCCGGCTATTTCACCGACCGCTTCGGCCCGCGCCGCCTGGTGACGGCGGTGGTAGGCGGCTGGTCGCTTCTCACGGCGGTGACCGCCGTCATGACGGCCGCGCCGCTGTTGATCGCCGTCCGCTTCATATTCGGAGCGGCCGAAGCAGGAGCGTTTCCGGCTTCCGCCCGGGCCATACGCTCCTGGCTGCCGGCGCGCGAGACCGGTTTCGCCCAGGGCCTGCTCTTCAGCGGCTCGCGGTTGGGCGCCGCCTTCGGCCTCACGCTGGTGTCATGGATGGTCGCGGGGCTGAACTGGCGCGCGCCGTTCCTGATTCTGGGAGCCGCTGGAATCGCGTGGGGAACGGCCTGGATGTTCTGGTTTCGCGACACCCCGGAGCAGGCCAAAGGTATTTCGGAGGCCGAGCGCGCTTACATCCGGGCCGGCCGCGCCGACCCGCCGCGCGAGACCGGCGCGGGTTTCCGGAGCGCTTTTGGCCACCGGGAGACGGTCCCTCTGCTTTTCCAGTACTTCGCCTCGAACTTCACGTTCTTCCTCTGCTTTAGCTGGCTGCTGCCGTATCTGCAGAGCCGTTATCACCTGAGCTTGGCGGCCGCGGGAGCGTTTGCGGCGATTCCGCTCTATTGCGGCGCCGCCGCGAACTGGGTGAGCGGTGCTGTCGTCGATACGCTTTACCGGAGCAATTGGGGCCGCCAGTCGAGAATTCTGCCCGCCGTGTTGGGGTTCTTGCTCGGGTCTGTGGCCCTTCTGGGCGCCATTCACTCGACCACGGTTACGGGCGCGGTGGCCTGTTTCGCCATCGCCACATTCGGCGTGGACCTCACCCTCAGTCCGAGTTGGACCTTGTGCATCGATATCGCCGGCGACCGCACGGGCACGCTGAGCGGCGCGATGAACATGTTCGGCAATATCGGCTCGTTCGTCAGCTCCGTCACTTTCCCGCTGTTGCTGCGCTGGACCTCCAGCTCCGATACCTACTTCTATTGCGCCGCGGCGATCAACCTGGCGGCCGCGCTCTCCTGGGTGGCCATGCGCGAGCGCAAACCCGAAACCGGGCCAGACGGCGCCGGCGCATGCGCTTAAAGATCCGGATATGCAACTTCCCATTGGCGCTACCAGCTACGTCTTCCGCTATCTGCTGAGCGACCCGGCGAGCGGCGCATCGCTCCAGGCTCTGGTGCGGCTGGCCAGGGCGGCGGGCCTCGACCGGCTGCAGATCTGCGAGAACGCCCGGCCGCTGGAGCTGAGCGTCTCCGGCTGGACCGATCTCCAGCGCAGCGCCGGCGATCTGGGCCTCGAGATCGGCCTCGGTTGTATGACCCTGTCGCCAGCCACCGTCTTTCAGTATCTCGACCGGACCGAGGCCATCGGCGCTTCCGATCTGCGGCTCGTGCTGGAGAACGAAGCCGGCATCCCGCTTTCCGCTAGCCGGATTCGCGCCTTTCTCGACGTGATCTTGCCCGAGCTCCAATCTCGCCACATCCGCCTCGCGATCGAAAACCACTTCGCCATTCCCTCGCGAACCTTGGCCGAGGCCGCCGCTTCCTATCCCGCCGAGACAATCGGCTTCTGCCTCGATGTCGCCAATTCGCTGCGCAACTTCGAGGACTGGGAGAGAGTCTTCGATCTGCTAGAAGACCGCGCGGTTTGCTATCACATGAAGGACTACCGGATTGCCGGCTCCAACGTGGGATTCTCGGTAGGCGGCGCGCCGTTCGGCGAAGGCCAGATCGATGCCCGCGCCATCCTGCGGCGCATATTCGCCAAGACCGGGGCGCCCAAAATCTATCTCGAAAACTGGACGCCCGCCACGGGCGATCCGCAAACCGATATCGCCGCCGACGCGCAGTGGCTCGAAAAATCCATCGCTAATTCTAGAAGCCTCAGCGCGCCACTATAAAGGGGATTTCCACGAAGCTGGCGCATTCGGTGAAGCGCGGCCCGCGCATATCGAATGCCGCCACGCGCAGCACGTGCCGGCCGGGCGACAGGCTGGCGGGACTCCACCATTCCGTGTTGCCCAGCATCCAGGGCGCGTTCCGGCTGTAACTGTACGGCCGGTCGTCCAGATAGAATTCCACGCGCTTGATGGGCCATCGCGGATGCCGGTCCTGAACGACGGCCTCCACCCAAATCCGGTCCTTCACAACCTGTCCTGCGGTTAGTCCGATCACCTGGATCACTGGCGAATCGTCGGTTTCATAGCGCGGAATGGGCGGGGCCGGTGAGCCTGTCAGCCGGGCCACCTGCTCGAAAAAGAGCCATTTCACGGGCGTGTTGATGCCCCAATTGGTGGGCGGGGATTGAAATCCGTCGCGATAGTTGTTCCACCCCTGGTCGTAAAAACCCCACCCCACGCCCTCGCCGACCGCAGCCTCCAGGTTGAACGCGCTGACGCCATCTTCGTTGATCACGAGCGGCCTGCCTGTTCCGCCCAGGCGCCGCGAGGCCGCAATGGTCTCCCGCACCTGTTCGGGAGTCTTCCCGTTGGTGTGGATCAGGATGTAATCCATCTCCGCGACCGCGGCATCGGCCCGCGCGCTCCTGGCCTGAATTCCCCCGGACCAGCTTGTCGAGACGGGAAAGAGTCCACCCGCTGCCGCTTTGGCCGTCTTCAGAGCTTCCAGCACGCCGTCCGGTTGGAGAATAGGGTGACTGTAGCCGCCCACGCTGACCTCGTTGTTCACTTCGATCAGCACGTTCCGATGGCCCAGTTGCTTCAAATACGCGATGGCGCTCTCGATCGCGCGCTTCACGTACCGGCCATCCGGCGCATTCTCAATGCGTTGGTTCTCTCCCTGATAAAAGAGTCCGACGATCGCGATCATTCCCAACCGGTCGGCCGCGGCCAGCACTTTCGCCAGGCGCCCGGCGTAGTCCGGTTTGAGTTCACCGTGCGCGTCGAACGCCGAGTTGTTGTGCGGCTGGGTGGGGCCGTTTTCGCCGTAATTCCCGTCCGTGGGGCCTCCGCCCTGCAGGTTCACGGTGAAGGCCAGCACACCGCAGCGGCGCCAATCGGGCAGCCCTTGGACAAACTCATCGGTCTGCCGCTCCGGATTCCATTTGCCGCCCGGATAATCGAACGCCACCGCGCCCATGGTATTCGAGCGATATGGATGGGTGGCGGATCCCTGCCGGGGATAATTGGCGTCGTCGAAAATCGCCTGCACGGCGCGCACGTTCACGAGCGTGCCCGCGAGGTTCGCGTCGGCGTTCGGAAATCCGGCCGCGGGCGTGTACGTGGGATGCCCGTCGATCGTGAACCGGGAGCCGGCTATACCCACGACCGTCGATTGAGCCCGGGCCGACCATCCGCAGGCCCAAACGGTTCCCAGCGCCAGCAGTGCCGCGCCCGTATCTAATCGCATCATTCAGTTGTACAACATTGCGGCGGCGAGTCACAGGATGCGCCTGCGTGCCGATCGTCCCGCCAGCAGCGAACGCAAAGCTACTACACCCTCTTGGGAGCGTAACCCTCGCGAACCATCAGCAGATAAGACAGGAAACCGATCAGCAGCACAATCAGGATGGCGAACATCGGCGTTTCATAGCTTCCGGTCCGTTCAAGCAGCCAGCCGGTGAGGATCGGCGCGACGATTCCCGCCACGCTGCACGCGGAATTCTGAATCCCCGAGATCCGCCCGATGGCCGCGGCCGGGATGAGGGTCTGGGTGAGCGCCCAATAATTGGCCGTCGCCAATCCCAGGCCGGAGAGCGACACCACCGCGAACAGCAATGCCGTTTCAAGCGAGGTGGCCCGCGCACCGATCAGTTCCAGGCAGGCGATGCTGAAGCCGGCCAGCGTGAACCACTTGCGCACCGTCACGGGATTATATCCGCGTCCGATCAACAGATCGGCCGCCCAACCCGCCGCCGTGGCCACGATGGCCATGCCTCCAAAGCTGAAGAACGTAAACAGGCCCATTTTCCCCAAAGAAAGGTGGCGCCTTTCGATGAAATAGGCGGGCATCCAGGTTATGCAGAAGTAGACGAAGTACATGTAGCAGAAGGAGGCGATGATGGTGCCCCACGTCACCGGGCTGGCCATGATCCGCCCGAACGGGATGGGAGGCCGGCCGTCCGCCTTGGCGGCGGCCCGCTCGATCTGCCGGTCGTCGTTCTTGACCAGCAGCAGCCAGGGCACAAGCCATATCAGGCCGCCCAGCCCGATCAGCACAAACATCAGCCGCCAGTCATACATGCCGATCAGCCATGCGGAAAGCGGAGCGCCGATAGCCGGACCGATCTTCGTGCCGGTCATATAGAGACCGATCGCCAGGCCGCGCTCTTTCTCCGCGAAGTGATGCCGTATCCAGCGGTAACTCGAAGGAACCACCACCGATTGACCCACGCCCAGGAGAACCTGCACCAGGATCAACTGTGGGATCGATCGCGTGAAGGCCGTACTCGCGGACGCCAGGCACCAGATCGTGAAGCCCAGGAAATAGGGAAATTTGACGCCGTACCGATCCACCAGCCAGCCGGCGGGAATCTGAAGGACGGCGTAGGTCCAGAAGAAGGCCGAGTTCAGCACCCCGCGATCCAGGTTGGTGAGATGGAACGTCTTGATGAACGCCGGTAGCGCGAGCGGAACCGACAAAGCGGAACGCGACACGTACGCGATGATCATTCCGAGGCTCAGCACCCCGATGATCATCCAGCGTATCGAACGGGCTTCGCCGCTAACCGGTTTCAGTGAGGTAGCCGCCGTGTCCATAGGCCTCCTGTGTTGTGTCGTCCGCAGGCCGCCTGCAATCGCGTCAGAACCGTCTGGCTCCGGTAGCCGTACGAACTCCGCAACTAATCATGGTAGCCAATCATGGTAGCCAATTTCACCGGCACGGACACCCGGCGACACGCCCGTCTACAGCGACCTTTTCAATTGCTCCATGAAGTAGCGATAGTTCTCGTAAGGGACATCCGGCGGCGCGCTGTGGTCGAGCATGGGGACGAAACCGCCGTCGTCGATCAGCCACTTATGCCGCGCGATTTCGGCGTCGATCTCGGCCTTGCCGCGCGTGAGAGCGCGTTTGTCCATACCGCCCCAGAGACGCAGGTGGCGGCCGTACTTCTTTCGCACGGCACCCGGATCCATGCCGGCCTGAACCTCCCACGGGTACAGGATGTCGATGCCGGCCTCGATCCAGGGCTGGATCAGCAGATTCACATCGCCGTCGCTATCCAGCGCGAAAAAGTGCACGCCCCGGCGGCGGGCAAAGTCGATCACCTTCCGGTAGCACGGCACCATGTATTTCCGAACCATGTTGGGACCGATCAACGGCCCGGCTTTGTACGCCATGTCTTCCCAGAAGCCGAAAACATCTATGTCGGTGGCCTCCAGCATCTGGCCGAGCATGGCGATAAGGAAATCGGCGTCGGCTTCCATCATCTCTTCGAGGAAGGCCGGATCGTCGTAGAAGAGCGTACACAGGTTCTCGACGCCCACCAGATTGCGCAACGAGCCGAAGAAGCCGCCCCAGCGATCCGCCAGGACGACGAAGACGTAGTCCCGGTTGCGATGTTTGCCGAGCCGCTCCTTCCAGTCGGGCCCAATGCGCAGGGCGAGGTCGGGCTGCATGCGCTCGCGCCAGAACTTGCGAAAATCCTCGCGCGTCTCGACAGGGAACCGCAGAAACTGCGGCATCGAGCTGGTTGGGTTCTGCTTGAACTCCCGCATAACGATTCCCTGCGGATCGACGAACGTCACATGGGTGTCGTCTTCCTCGATCACCTGCGCGGCGAAGGGAGGGTTGGGGAAGAACCACTCCGACTCGATCACCCACCGGTCGCATCCGAAATCCGCCGTGGCGGGGTCGTAAGCGCCTTCGACGCGCCAGCGGTCGGCCGTTTCCGGCCAGGTGGGCCACGGAAACTCGTGGAATGGCGCGCGGTCGCGCGCCTGGTACTTCATGTCGGCGTGAAATCGCTCTCGATCGTTCATTTTCGAATTCCAAGCTCCGGCGCCCGCCTCGCCGCTCAGGCGGCCTCCAGCGCCGCTTGCAGGCATGCGCGGGCGTATGCCACGTTGAACACCCAGCCGGCGTAATCGCCGCCGCCCTGACGTTCACGATCGTAATCCAGGCTTCGCGGATGTTCGGGATAGATGAGCCGCGGGTACTTCTGCCGCACCAGCTCCTTCATCACCCGGATCATGTCGACTTCACCTTCGTCCGGGAAAACCTCCGTGTACTTCTCGCGCGGCTTGCGCATGATCACGTTGCGGAAATGCACGTGGTTAATGCAGTCGCGCTTAGAGAAGTTGCGGCAGACCTCCACCGGATCGTGGCCCATTTCGCGGGTGACGCCGCAATCGAAGGTGATGCCGTTAGACGGGCTCGGCACGATATCCACCAGCTTCTGCCATCCCTCCACGCTGCCCATGATCTGCCCGGAGCCTCTGCTGATAGGCGCGGGCGGGTCGTTGGGATGCAGGGCTAGCCGCACGCGCGATTCGACGGCCACCGGAACCACCGCCTTCAGAAAATAGGTCACGTTGCCCCACATCTCGTCGATGCTGTGCGCGCCCTCTTCCGGCAGTGGCGGCAGGTCCTTAATTTTGTCGTAATCGAACGAGAGCACTCCCGCGCCGCCGCGGCCCGGCTCTTCGAAGTAACCCTCGATCGCGCGGTGCGCATAGAAGTTGTACTCGATGACCGGAAGGCCGGCGCGCCCCGCGGCGCGGATCGACTTCTGAATGCTCTCGATCTCCTGGTCCCGCCCCGGCTGCCCGTAGATGGTTTTTGGAAAGCCGCCGATCATCATGTTGGAGACCGTGATGCCGGCCTTTTGGAATCGCTCCATGATCTGCCGGAGCCGATCTTCCTCCCAGGGAATGGGCGGTCCGCTCATGATGGCGTGCGTGACGCCGAGCTGTGTGATGCGGCGCATAGCGCGTTCGTCGGCCGCCGGATCGGAGAGCATGCACAGCTTGGGCGTAGCGCCGCTCTCGACGATCGGCCATGCGCTCGGGGGAGCCGCGCCGCGGACCGCGGTCGAGAGACACGCCGTACCGGCAGCGCCGATAAGCCCGCGCCTCGTCAAGGTGGAATCAGGCATCGGACACTCCTTTCAAGAATCCGGGTTTTCATTCCGGATTTTCGAGTCCTGTACAGTATATCCCGCCTGAAATGGGGCCTGCATTGCTATCGGTCGATGCCGGGCTAACACTGTGAGCGCCCCGTGGGTGCCTGACATTCGCGCCAACCCTGACGAGGAGGGACTCAGCCAGGGGCGTTGGCATGGTCGCGGCGCCGCTGTGTTTCCGCGTGTTGGCACGCCACTGGTCTTGTTATGGCCGTATGCCCCGGGGCCGCATTCGAACACGGCGGTTTGTCGGACGTTTGAATTCTGAGGGAGGTTTCCGCGACGGGAGGCTGGGCTTCTAACGAAGTCAGGGCAGAGATCGGGCCCAACCGCACAATTCTTCGGTGCCGTGTTGGCCTTGGTCGGAATCGTTTAAATCCGACGGACACCCAAATAGGATCGGCCCATTATGGCAGACGGAGGAAGCCATCTCGATTCGCGACCGGATGAAGCCGCGGTCGGGAGATCGGCGTCTTCTGCGCCGGCCGAACCCTGGAAGCCGAAGGTAAACCCGTGGTTGATCGCGGTGGTGGTCGCCATCGCGGCTTTCATGGAAGTGCTCGACACGAGCATCGCCAACGTGGCGTTGCCTTATATCGCAGGCAGCCTTGGAGCCAGCAGCGACGAGAGTACTTGGGTATTAACGTCCTACCTGGTCTCGAACGCCATCGTTCTGCCCATCAGTGGATGGTTTGCCGGTTTGTTCGGACGAAAGCGATTCTTCATGGTGTGCCTCTCGATCTTCACCGTGAGCTCGCTGCTGTGCGGGATAGCACCCAGTCTCTCGGCGATCATCCTGTTTCGAGTCTTGCAGGGCGCGGGAGGTGGCGGACTGCAACCCATGGCACAGGCCATTCTGGCAGACACTTTTCCTCCCCAGAAGCGCGGCCTGGCATTCGCCCTTTATGGCATTACGACGATCATAGCGCCGACCGTCGGCCCCACCTTGGGCGGATGGATCACAGACAACTACACCTGGCGCTGGATCTTCTTCATTAACCTGCCAGTGGGCATTTTGGCATCGTTCCTGGTCATTCGCCTGGTTGAAGATCCGCCCTGGGTGAAGCGCACGGCCGGAGCGGCAGTGAAGATCGACTATATCGGCGTGGCTCTGCTCACTCTTGGCGTCGGAGCCCTGCAGGTCCTGCTCGATAAAGGGCAAGAGGACGACTGGTTTGGATCGCATTTCATTCTCACGCTCGCCATTCTTGCAGGCGCAGGCCTGGTTTCCCTGGTTATATGGGAATGGTTTCACAAAGATCCGATCGTCGACGTCCGCCTCTTCAAGAACTTGAACTTCCTCGGCGCCAACTTCATGATGTTCATATTGGGGATCATGTTGTTTTCAAGCCTTGTCATGATGCCCCTGTTTCTCCAAACTCTGATGGGTTACACGGCCGAGTCTGCGGGTCTGGTGCTTTCTGGCGGCGGGCTGCTGCTGCTGTTTCTTATGCCAGTCGCAGGCACGCTCGCCTCTAAGATGCAAGCGCGCTACATCATCGCTTTCGGGTGGCTGGCGCTCTCGTTAGCCATGTATTATTCAACGCAGCGTCTCGACCTCGATATCAGCTTTCGGTCGGCTAGCCTGCTGCGGCTGGTGCAAGTTTTCGGTCTGGGCTTCCTGTTCGTTCCGATAAACCTGGCCGCCTACGTCGGTATGCCGCCCGAGAAGAGCAACAGTGTGGCCGGTTTAGTGAACTTCATGCGTAACATCGGAGCCAGTATCGGGACGTCCATGGTGACCACGCTCATTGCACGACGTACACAAGTCCACCAAGCGTATCTGGTGGCGCACGTCACCCCGGGCCAGCCAGCTCTTATCCGCGCTGCCAAGGCTCTGGCCGCGCGCCTTGCTCTGTCCGGCCTGGATTCTTCGCGGGCGGCGAGTCAGGGATACGGCCGCTTGTATCGGGTCTTGATTGGCCAGGCGACCACTCTCGCCTACATCGATACATTCTGGGTTCTATGCGCAGGAGCGGCAGTTATGTTCCTGTTGTCTTTTGCGTTGAAAAGCAATAAGCCCGGCGCGGGAGGAGAAGTGGCCGCGGGATAGGACGTTTCAGTCGGGCGCGCGAGAATTACCTAGGCACTTATGACAGTCCGGGTCATTACCCTTGAACGCGAATACGGGAGCGGAGGAGGTGCGATCGCCGAGCAGGTGGCGTCTCGCTTGGGCTGGAAGCTCTGGGACCAGTCGCTGACCGAGGAAATCGCGCGAAGACTGGGCTGCGACTGTCGTGCCTTGGAGGGGCATGAAGAGCGAGATGACCCGGTTTACTACCGTCTCTTGAAGGCCTTCATGCGCGGCAGCTACGAAGGCAGCCAGAACGCCCCGAGGTTGGGGATGGTGGACACGGAATGCGTCCGCGAGGTCGTGCGGAGACTTCTGCCGGAGGTCGCCGACGCCGGCAATTGTGTGATCGTGGGGCGAGGGTCGGCTTACCACCTCGGAAGCCGCACCGACGCCCTCCACGTCTTCGTTTACGCGCCCTTTCAGGAAAGGATTCGCCGGCTGCGCGCCACAGGCAAAAGCGAGGAGAGAGCGATCGAATTGGCGGAATCGGTGGACCGCGACCGCGCGGCCTTCATCAAGCGATACTTTGACGTCGAATGGCCGGGGAGGCACCGGTTTCACTTGATGGTTAATTCCGGCATGGGTGACGGGGTGGCGGTCGAGATTATCCTCGATGCGATCGCGCAGTACGAAAAGGGGCGGACCTGATTGATCTCTCCAATCGGACGGAGGTAAAAAACAAGAAACTATGGCAAACCCAGTGATACAAGCTTCGGAAGCAACAGCGCCCGGCGAAAAAGAGCGCTCCACGGAAGTCGGGCCAGGCCGGCCTGCACGCCGCCGCGGAAAGACACTCAGGCGAATTTTGTTGATTGTGTTTGGTCTTGCGGTTATCGTCTCGGCGTCGATACTTTTGTATCGCCACCTTGCTGCCTGGGAGTCTACCGACGACGCCGAGGTTGACGGCTACATCTATCCGGTCAGTTCCCGGATCCCGGGCTACGTGAATCGCGTCACAGTAGACGACAACCAGTACGTCAAAGCCGGCACGGTGCTGGTGGAACTCGACCCCAAAGATTATGAGGTCGCCATCGCAAATGCCGAAGCGACTTTGGCCAATGACCGGGCCAGCGCCGCTTCTCTCGCCACCAATATTCCCATCACGTCTATAAGCACATCGAGCCAACTCTCCAGCGCCGAGGCCGAAATCGCGAACGCCGACGCCGGGTTAGTTGCCTCCCGGCGGGAATTTGATGCCGCGCAGGCGTCGTTGCGGCAGGCGCAGGCCAATGACCTGAAGACTCAGGACGACGTGAACCGGTACAAGCCCCTCGCGGCGAAGGATGAGATCCCGCAGCAACAATACACTCAGGCTGTGGACACCCAAAGGGCGACCGCCGCCGCAGTCGAATCCGCCCGGGCTGCCGCGGCGGCCAAGGAACAGGCGGTCGCTCAGTCCGGCGCCAGACTTGCGCAAGCCCAGGCCCAACTGAAATTGGCGCAGACTCGGCCCCAGCAGATTTCCGTGCAACAATCCAGGGCACGGGCGGCCCAGGCGGAAACGCAGCGCGCCACCGCGATCTTGCAGCAGGCTCAACTGAACCGCCAGTATACAATCATTGTTGCGCCTGTCAGTGGGATTGTGGGGCAAAGATCGGTACAGCCGGGACAAAATGTCACGCCGGGCCAACAACTGATGACCGTTGTGCCACTCGACAGCCAGAACATCTGGGTGACAGCCAACTTCAAGGAAACGCAGTTAAGGAACATGCGGCCCGGTCAACCCGTAAAGATCTCGGTGGACACTTACGGCCGCACCTACGACGGCCACGTTCTCAACATTGCCGGCGCCGCCGGAGCACGCTATAGCTTGTTGCCGCCCGAGAATGCCACGGGAAACTTCGTCAAGGTGGTCCAGCGGATCCCCGTCAAAATCGTGTTCGAAAAGGGTCAGGATGCGGAGCACCTGCTCAGGCCGGGGATGTCTGTCGAACCAAACGTCAAGGTGCGATGAAGTCAGCCACGAACTCCACCTTCTGCGAATCATTCCCCCGGTACACTTTCTGCATATCGTTCAGCAGCAACATATTGCCGGCAAATCTGCCTAAAGGCAATACATGTTGGTGGGTAGGCGCCTCACCAGGCTCAATCCTGAAGTGTGTCTGGGCAAACACTGTAGGCTCGGAGGGCGCCGAGGTTGACCGATTGCGCATCACTCCCCTGGCGTTACCCTGATAACATGGGGTACCTTCCGATTGAAAACTACGCAGTCATTGGAAATCTCAGGACTGTCGCTTTGGTGGGGATCAATGGATCCATCGATTGGTTTTGCTTTCCGAATTTCGATTCTCCCAGCGTCTTCGCGGCAATTCTCGATGAACGCAAGGGCGGCCGCTTCCGGATCGGACCGGCTTCCGCGGATGGCGTCGTGTTCAAGCAGATGTACTGGCCCGACACGAACGTCCTGATTACACGCTTTCTCTCCGACCAGGGCGTGGCGGAAATCGTCGACTACATGCCGGTGGACGCGCCGAAAGCGCAGGCTGGCTTTCAGGGGCTCATCCGCCACGTTCGTGTCGTGCGCGGCCGCG
This sequence comes from uncultured Solibacteraceae bacterium, assembly GCA_964427655.1. Classification (GTDB taxonomy): domain Bacteria; phylum Acidobacteriota; class Terriglobia; order Bryobacterales; family Bryobacteraceae; genus CAVQNQ01. Next base: position 39,034 of record CAYRWE010000016.1, read on the forward strand.
TGGTGTTTCGTCTGGAATGTTATCCGGCTTTTAACTATGGCCGGGATCTTCACGAGACGGAGCTCGTCGATCGTGGCGCGAGATTCCTGTCCAAGCAACTGAGCCTCGCCTTAACATCCGAACGGCCCCTGACGCGGGACGGCGCGGGCGTCGTGCTCGATTTTTGTCTGGGTGCGGAGGAGACCCTCAGCTTTAAGTTGCACGCGATCGAGCCGGGAAGTGCCGATCGGCCGATTGGCATCGGGGAAGAGGAATGCAAGAGGCTCTTTGAGCAGACGGTCGAGTACTGGCACGCCTGGCTGGGGCGCTGCACCTATGCCGGCCGGTGGCGGGAGATGGTTCGGAGGTCGGCGCTGCTTCTCAAGCTTCTGGTATTCGCCCCTACCGGCGCGATTGTCGCCGCGCCAACTTGCAGTCTGCCCGAGGCGCTCGGCGGAACGCGAAATTGGGATTATCGTTACACCTGGCTCCGCGACGCCGCGTTCACAGTGTACAGCCTGATCCGCATTGGATTTACCGAGGAAGCGGCGCGGTTCATGGAATGGGTGGATGCCCGATGCCACGACCTGGACGAGAACGGGGGGCTGCAGGTTCTCTACGGAATCGACGGCCGCCGCGAGATCCCGGAGCAGATCCTCGATCACTTCGAAGGATATTGCGGCTCCGCGCCGGTGCGGATCGGAAATGGCGCCTGCAAACAGCTTCAGCTCGACATCTACGGGGAGTTGATGGACTCCGTCTATCTCTACAACAAATACGGAGCGCCGATCTCATACGAGATGTGGTCGCACGTGCGGCGCCTGATCAATTGGCTGTGCGTCAACTGGAAGCAGGCGGACGAGGCAATCTGGGAAGTTCGATCCGGCCGGCAGCACTTCGTCTACTCGCGTGTGATGTGCTGGGTAGCGCTCGACCGCGCGCTGCGGCTGGCGGACAAACGCTCGTTCCCGGCCGATCGCGAGCGATGGCTGGCCACTCGGGACGAGATCTACGACGAGATTCAGAAATGCGGCTGGTGCGAGCAGCGGAAGGCCTTCACCCAGCACTATGGAAGCGAATCTCTCGATGCCTCCACGCTGATTATGCCGCTGGTCTTCTTCATGTCGCCCACCGATCCCAGGATGGTATCCACGATCGATGCCATCGCGCGGCCGCCGAGCCAGCGGGGGCTGGTGTCGGACAGTCTGGTTTATCGCTACAACGCAGAGGAAACCCCGGACGGATTGAAAGGGCGGGAGGGAACGTTCAACATGTGCACCTTCTGGCTGGTGGAGGCGCTAACCCGGGCCGGGAAGGTCGATCGCTCTCGTCTTGCCGACGCGCGCCTGATCTTCGAGCGTATGTTGGGGTATGCGAACCACGTCGGTTTGTTCGGAGAGCAGACCGGCCCACGCGGTGAGGCCCTTGGGAACTTCCCTCAGGCGTTCACGCATCTCGCATTGATCAGCGCCGCATTCAACCTGGACCGCGCTTTGGGCGGCGAACGCTGATCGCGAGAGTCCAGACGAGGGAACCCGCGCGCGTGAGGCGTCGCGCAGCAAGAAGGTGGCCGCGATCGGCACTCTCAACTCGTCCAGCCTTCGATAGATGCCGTCTATGGTTTGAACTATAAGATTCGAAGCCGGCGCCCCGCCTTCACTTCGATGGCGCCGGCTCCTTCCCCCCACCTTGCGGTAACGTGAACCGCAGCGAGCCGAAGATCATGTGGGCGTGGGCCGTGGAGGGGGTTCCCGGCGCCACGAACCAGGGTGCGCGCGTCAAATACGCGTACTCTGTAATAAGCTGCAGCGAGCCGTACTTCGGGTTCTTCCAATAGGTGTAGTAATAGCCGAACGAGGGTTCCTGAAACTGGCGGTTGGCCGAGGATGAACCAGGGAAGCCGAACCCCACGTAGTTGCCCGGCGAAATCATGGTGTAGTTTTTGTCGAAATACGTAGCGCCGTAATAAGCGAAGAATTGCGACTTGGCAGTGGGCGCATACTCGAAGCCGCCGACGCCGCCGAGTGAATGCACCGGCGAAATGGAGCCATCCGGGCCTACGATAAAGTCCGGCCCCAGCCCCGCCAGGTAACGCCCGCCGCCGCTGCCGTAAAACCCGGTGACGATCAGTCGCAGATTCTTGGCCACTTCCAGGACCGCATCGGACGACCCGCCCAGGCCTTGCGCGTCGTAGTATTTGCCCTCCGCGGGCGAGGTCCGGAATTGCCTTGAGAAGCCCGCCAGCTCAAAGTGCAGCGCCTTGCCGGAGACCTGCGTGTCGTAGGCGATCTTGGCGACCAAGTCCGGCCTCACGTTAGGCGTGGTGGAAACGCTCCCGTTATCTACTTGTGTAGTGGCGAACGAGGGCAGCACGGTGGACGTGGTAACGAACTGTTCGGGGTTCTCGACCGAAGCGGCCAACGACCAATGGTAGTTGGGGTGATACGTTACGCGGAGCTGCCCCGGCCGCCCCCACGCCAGGCCTGGCATGTAGTTGGAATCCTCCCCGAGGCCGACGAAAACGTTGCTCGAGACCTGCGAGGTGCCGAAGCGGTTAGGCGTCATGAGCGTCCAGGTTTGGCCGCCCAGCACCTCCCACTTTCCGCGCGCCACGTTCACCCAGAAATGGCGCATGCGCCAGGTGTTGCTGTTGC
>CAYRWE010000017.1:0-40676 GCA_964427655.1 uncultured Solibacteraceae bacterium
AAGACGCTGCGCTAACGATACTCGTTACTAGTTAGGCCGCACTACACTAGCGACAGAATATATGGTCCGGAGTTTCTTTAGGAGCGAGGCGACGATATAATGCCAACTTATGACCCGTCGTGAACTGTTGCGCGCCGTCGGCGCCGCCGGTTTTGGGTTCGCCGCCCCCTACGAACGTCTGGCTCGAGCGTTCCAGAAATCCGTCAAGATTACGGACGTGAAGTGCATGATCGTGCGCGGCACGTGGGATTGGAACCTCATCAAAATTGAGACTGACGCGGGAGTTTACGGTATCGGCGAGGCTTATTGGGGCTGGGGCGTCAAAGATCTGGTCGTTAACAAGATGAAGGGCATCGTGGTGGGCGAGAGCCCCTTCAATGTGGACAAGCTCTATACCAAGATGCTCATGCAGAGCGCCGGCGCCGGCGCTATCGGCGGTGCTACCGTCAGCGCCGCGAGCGGCGTGGAGATCGCCCTCTGGGACCTCTGCGGACGTCTCCTCCAAACACCCGTGTGCAACTTGCTGGGAGGCCGCTATCGCGATCGCGTGCGCTTCTACCGCACGCTGCAGCTTCCGCAGGGCAACGTGGAAGATCCGGCCGCGTGGCGGGCTCAGGCCGAGCAGGCACGCGCCGAAAAATGGGGCTGGACGGCCTTCAAGTTCCAGGGCGATGGCATCCCGCCCCGTGCCGATCGCGGCCTCAAGGAACCCGGCCACGATCCGTACACGCGAGGGCTGACCCATAAGGATTACCGGCGCATCGTCAGCGCCATGGAAACCGTGCGCGAAACCCTCGGCCCGGACGCCGATTTCGCCATCGAGTGCCACTGGCGCTACGATACCGAGGACGTTATTCGCCTGGGACGCGAACTGGAACACGTCCGGCCCATGTGGCTGGAGGACCCTGTACCGCCCGAGAACATCGATGCCATGGCGCTAGTGCGCCGGTCAATGAATGTTCCCATCTGCACGGGCGAGAATCTTTACGGTCGCCAGGGCTTCCGCGAACTCATCGAAAAACAGGCCTGCGCCGGGGTGCATATCGATATTCCGAAATCGGGCGGGTTGCTGGAAGCGAAGAAGATTTCCGATCTGGCCGAGATGTACTACATCTGGACGGCTTGCCACAATCCGGCCAGCCCGGTGGGCACGATTGCGTCCTGCCACGCGGCGGCCGCCATGCGCGATTTCCGCATACACGAGCTGGCTAATTGGGTACCATGGTGGCCGGAGCTGGTCGTCCGGGAAGGCCCCTTCTGGCAGGATGGGTACTTCAGCATCCAGGATAAGCCGGGGCTCGGCATCGAACTGAACCGCGATGTGGTCCAAGCGCACCTGGCACCTGGCGAGACCTGGTGGGGTAGGATTGCGCCGGGGCATCCGCTGGACGGCGTGTAACAGAGAAATGCCTCCCACAGGACCTCTCCGACGGGCCGGGGTGAATCAGAGAAATAAAGGAGAGAAAGAAACCAATGTCTAGTCATAAGATTGGGCGGCGAAGCATATTCAAATCATCGGCCGCCATTTTGGGAGGAGCGCTGTTAGGCCGGAACGCCGAGGCCGATCAGGAAACTCCGGTTAAGAACGTCAACACGAATTCCAGCCCGTCAACGCTGAAGATCACGGACCTGCGTATCGCCACGGTCGTAAAACCTGGACCGAGCCCTTGTACGATTATCCGGCTCGACACCAACCAGGGCGTGCACGGGCTCGGAGAAGTTCGTGACGGCGCCAGCGCCACGTATGCACTGTTCCTCAAGAGCCGGCTGGTGGGCGAGAACCCGCTCAGAATTAACTACCTGTGGCAAAAGATCAAGCAGTTCGGGTATCACGGGAGACAGGCCGGTGGGGTCGTCGCCGTGGAAGAGGCGCTCTGGGATATCGCGGGAAAGGTTTACGGCGTTCCTATTTACCAGATGCTAGGCGGCAAATTCCGCGACAAGATCCGCATTTACGGCGATACTACCGAGTCCGACGATCCCAAAGTCTACGGCCAACGCATGAAAGAGCGTAAAGAAGTCATGGGTCTGACCTGGCTGAAGATGGATCTCGGCATCGAATTTGTCGCTAAGACTCCCGGTACCATCACGCAGCCGTCCGGGCTGAGTAGCTGGGAAGGGAGAGCCTTGCCGCATCCGTTTGTGGCCACAGAAGTGACCGACAAAGGCATCGAGATGCTTTGCACGTATGTGGCAGCCGTCCGCGAAGCCGTCGGCATGGAAATTCCGCTTTCCATGGACCATCTGGGCCATATTGGCGTGAATTCCATCATCCGCCTGGGCAAGGCCTACGAAAAATACAACCTGGAATGGATGGAAGACGTGATTCCGTGGCAGTACACGGACATGCTGAAGCACATTACGGATCAAAGTCCCACGCCGATCTGCACGGGTGAGGATATCTACCTCAAGGAAGGCTTCATCAACCTCTGCGAGAAGCACGCCGTCAGCAAGATTCACCCCGATATCTCGACATCGGGCGGCATTCTGGAGACACACAAGATCGGCGAAGCCGCTTTCGAATACGGCGTTCCCATGGCGATGCACTATGCCGGTCTGCCCATCGGCGCGCTGGCCTCGGTGCACTGCGCCGCTGCCACGGAGAACTTCCTTGCTTGCGAGAATCACTCTCTGGATGTGCCATGGTGGCAGGATCTCGTCGAGGGTATTGAGAAGCCGATCATCAATAAGGGCTACATCACCGTCCCGGATAAACCGGGTCTCGGCATCACGCTGAATGAGGACGCGGTAAGGAAGCATCTGGCGCCCGGTACCGGCTATTTCGAACCCACAACCCAGTGGGATCAGGAACGCTCCGGCGATTGGCTGTGGAGCATGGCCGGCGGCCACAATTCACGAGTCAAGGCGTAGTTTCCTTACAGGAAGCAGATTGGACGCGGCCGGGCGATTCGGGTAATTCGCTTCGGCCGCGGCTGTCTTTGTAAAAGCCATTCTTCGGAACGAAAGCGCCATTTCTTCGGCAGTTAAAACCCGCTATTCCGCAGTAATGGATTTTGGGGTCCTTCGGTCGGCTTCAGGTGAGTCGTTCGCCCGGTCTCGTCGCGAGATCATTTCTGGGGCGCTTATGGATCGCCCAGGGGAGGCTCGATCGAGCCGGCGGATTGCCGTTCGGTTTATAACAAGGACCAGTAATTAAAATCTCAAAATTCAGTTGTATATCGCTTTTCACCGGCACAGGCTTTGGTATATACTCTTTTCCCAGGTGAATAGGGTTATGTCTCTCTACCGTTTAGGCTGCTGTATTTTTGTGCTTTCTCTCGTCGCGTTCGCTCAATCCGAACGCGGAACCATAACCGGTGTCATCCACGACAGCTCCGGAGCCGTTGTGCCAGGAGCAAATATCAGTATTGTCAATCAAGGCACAAATGTAACCAACCCGGCCATCAGCAACGATGCCGGTGAATACACCGTGCCTGAGCTGCCCGTAGGGATTTACAACCTACGCGTGGATAAGCAGGGTTTCAAGACTTTCGAAGAGAGCGGTTTGGTCCTCAACGCGGCGCAAACAGTACGAGCGGATGCTGCGCTAGTAGTCGGTGCCGCCTCTGAGACCGTGGAAGTCGTGGCTTCTGCCATCCAGGTCCAAAGCGAAGACGCCAAGATGAGTACGACGGTCCAAAACCGGCTGGTCAACGACCTGCCACTGGTTGTGAACGGAACGGTCCGCACGCCGTTCGACTTGGCCTCTCTTACTCCAGATGCCAAGAACCTCGGCGGGGACTACGGATTCAGCTTGGGTGGTGGCCAGATGGGAGCCTACGGATCGTCGTTGGACGGCGTTTCTACTAATACCAGCCGCGCGCTGCAGAAGAGCTGGGTGGCTTCGAATGCGCCTTCGGTCGAAGCGATCGAGCAGTTCTCGGTCGATACCAACGGTTTCAAGGCCGAGTTCGGACACGCCGGCGGGGGCAATATGACGTACGTCTCGAAATCGGGAACCAACGATTTCCACGGTTCGGCGTACGAGTTCCTCCGCAACAACGATTTGGACGCCAACAATTTCTTCAGCAATGAAGCCGGCATCCCGAACTCGATTTACAAGCAGAACGATTTCGGCGCCACGGTGGGAGGTCCCATTTGGATTCCGAAAATCATGAAGGGCAGGAATAAATCGTTCTTCTTCTTTTCGTACGAGGGGTTCCGCAACCGCGCCGGAGCGAACGGCACATCCTTCACCGTACCGACAGCCGAAATGTACAACGGCGATTTCAGCAAGTGGGTGACCTCGTCCGGATCCCTGATCCCCATTTACAATCCTCTGAGCCAGGTGGCGAATGCCGACGGCACCTACACGCGGACCGTGTTTCCGGGGAACCAGATCCCCAAGAGCCTGTTCAGCGCGGCGGCCGTGAAGGCTCTTGGCGTTTTCCAATCCAATGGAGTGCTGACGCCCAACACCGGCGCCACGCCCGGAACCGCCGCGTATGTCTCCAATAACTACCTGGAGACCGGCGGCACCAACATCTACCCGGTCAATAAGTACAGCCTCAAGGGAGATCACATCTTCAACGACAAGCATAGGATTTCCGGCTACTGGGGCCACGACCGCGAACACCAGACGTACGGGCCGGATGGTCCGCCGACTCTCCCCGGTCTCTACTCCACTTACAACGACCTGATGCAGGCCAGCGACGTGTTCCGTATGAGTTGGGACTGGTCGCTCTCACCCAACAAGTTGAACCACTTCTACGCGGGCGGTAACAACTGGACCCAGGACCACAAGCCACCGCAGGAATACATTGGCAACTGGCAGAACAAGTTCTGCCTTCCCAATGTGCCCAACTGCAATGAGAATCTGGTGAACCTCTTCTCGGGCGGCACCGGCGATACCTATAGCACCTGGGGCGGGCAGGCGGACAACGGCAGCGAGAACACCGTCTACGCGTACAACGACGATTTCACATGGGTCAAGGGAAAGCACACCCTGAAGTTCGGTGGCATGTGGCAGATCAACCACTACAATGGCTTCGGCCGGCAGTGCGAGGCCGGGTGCGTGGGCTTCAGCTACGAAGAGACAGGCGTTCCGGGCGGCACCAATCCGAATGCGGGCGGCAATGCCTTCGCTTCCTTCCTGCTGGGGAACGCCGATAGCGGGCAGATCGACACCGTGCGGTTTATCGGCCAGCAGTTCTCCTATTTCGGCGGATACACTCAGGATGACTGGCGCGTCACCTCGAAGTTGATGATTAACCTCGGCCTGCGCTATGACATCAACACGCCGCCCACCGGCCTCAATAACCGCTGGAGCGACTTCTCTCCCACCACGCCCAACCCGGCGGCCGGTGGAATTCTGGGCGCGGTCCTGTTCGCGGGATCCTGCTCCGGCTGCGTCGGCACCCGATCGCTGGCGAATCTGTGGACCGGCGGCTGGAGCCCGCACGTCGGTTTCGCTTACTCGACCGATTCGAAGACCGTGATCCGCGGTTCGTACGCGCGGCTGTACGGCGCTCTGGTGTCGGTCAGCGGTTCCACCCACAACATGGGGTTCACCCTTACCCAGACGTTCAGCAACAGCACCAACGGTATCCTCCCAACCTACACGCTGGATTCGGGCATGCCGCCCTGGACCGCGCCTCCGTTTATCAACCCTTCGGTTTCGAACGGCACCAGCGTGGCTTGGTTCCAAGGGAACGAAACCGACAAGCTGCCGGCAAGCGACAATATCCACTTGAGCATTCAGCGCCAACTCGGGAATGCGACCGTGGCGAACATTGGCTATAGCGGCGTGATGGGGGATCACCTGCAGTCCCAGTTGCTGCAGTACAACCAGCTCAATCCGAGTTACCTCACCCAGTGGGGCACGGTGGCGCAGAGCATCACGGTGCTCAACAGCCTGGTGGGATCGGCCACGGCCAACGCCGCCGGCGTCTACGCGCCGTTCCCGACCTTCAACTCGCTGTGGGGATCGCGCGCAACCGTAGCGCAGGCGTTGCGCCCCTACCCGCAGTACACCTACATCGACACCTACGCCGGGCAGGGCGATCATAGCGGCCACTCCACCTATCACGCGCTCGTCACGCAGATCCAGCGGCGGCTTTCGGGCGGTCTCACGCTGCAGGCGTCTTACGTGCTTTCCAAGATGCTCACCAACTCCGACGCGGCCGGGGGAAGCCTGAGCGTTACGGGCGTGCAGTACGCCACCAACTTCTTCGATCGCGGACTCGATAAATCGATCGGCGCCTTCGATGTGACCCACGACTTCAAGTTCGCCGGCGAATACGAGCTGCCCTTCGGTAAGGGAAAGAAATTCCTGACCAAAGGACCGGCTTCCTGGGTCGTCGGAAACTGGCGGTTCGCCAGCATTAACGTCTACGACAGTGGTACGCCCCTGGCCATTACCACCTCCGAGACGTTGCCAATTTACGCCAATAGCGCGGCCGGCCGCGTCCCGCCGTATATCACCTCTTATACCGGCTGGGAGCCCAACTGGAACGGGAAGTTCGATCCCAGCAAGGATAACTTCTTCGTTCCTTATGGCACAGGTCCGTTCCCGGTTCAGGGCGCCGGGACTTCGTTGAACAGCATCGGCAACGCCACGCGGTACAACCCGAAAGTCCGGCAGTTCCCGAACCTGAATGAGAATATGTCGCTCAGCAAGAGTATTCCGATTCACGAGAGCGTGCGGCTGGAGTTCCGCGCCGAGGCGTTCAACGTGTTCAACCGCGTGCGCTTTGGGTTCCCGTCGGGCGCTTCGAACCTGCAGTTGCAGAACCAGTCGTTTGGCGTGCTGAGCGGCGTTTCCGACCAGCTCAACACCCCGCGGCAGTTGCAATTGGCTCTCAAGCTGTATTTCTGATGATCTAGTGAGGGGGCCTTCCTCCTCCAGTCTTCTTCAGGCTGCGGCAGCGTCGGAAGCGTTGCCGCAGCCGGAGTTCCCTCTTAGTCGCCCACTTCCAACTCCTAGCCCTTTTCCCCGCACTGCGCCTAAAATTCGAACGCATGAATACGCCGTGGCACTATGTGCGCTACGCTATTCGCGTTCTGCTTGCAGTCGCGCGGGTTCGGGCGGTCGCGGGCATTTTGTCTGACATCTTCCCGGCAACTACACACTTCCCCAGTTCGGACCCGCACGACGCTTTCCACTAAAACGTGGCCCAGGAGAAGCTGAATTGGCTCCAGTCCGCCGCCCGCCGCATGACACAAGCGCGCGCTAGGCGCCGATGCAACACGGTGCCCCTGTTCGCAAACGGGGCCAAAATGTCGGCGCATTCTGATCTCCGCTCTTGTTGGAAGTCTTCGCAGGCGCGTAGCGCGTGTGGTGGCGTCCCCAGGGGGATTCGAACCCCCGTTACCGCCGTGAAAGGGCGATGTCCTAGGCCGGGCTAGACGATGGGGACAACAGGCCGGATGACAGGCGAACATCTCTACTGTAGCGTCGCCAAGGCTTTAGCGTCAACCTGCGTTTTGCGGCCGTTGCGATCCCGGCCAACCCTCAGCGGCGCAGATAGGCGTCGTCGCCGCGAATCCAGTCTTCGCGGACCGGCGAGAAGACGTCCACTACCACCGCGTCTTCGAGCGTCTCCACCACCGCGTGCGGTACGCCCGAGGGCAGCGCCAGCACTCCTCCCGCACGCACAATCTGCTCGCGGCCGGCCACCACAAATTTCAATGCGCCCTGCTGCACCATGCTGATTTGTTCGTGAACGTGGCTGTGCTCGGCTACCGTGGCGCCGCGCTTGAGCTCCAGACGCGCCACCGTCATGTTGGCTCGGTGGATCGCCTGGCGCGCGATCGCGGGGGTCAATTGCTCGGAAGGTACCGTATTCCAATCGTAGAGATCCACGCCGGTATTGTAGCGCGCCGATGGATGTATGATGAGAACTTATGAAAGGCGTCGTGCTCGCCGGGGGAACCGGAAGCCGTCTGTTCCCGCTCACCAAAATAACCAATAAGCATCTGCTGCCCATCTACGACCGGCCCATGATCTACTTTCCGATCCAGACGCTGGTGGATGCCGGAATCAGGGACATCATGGTGGTCACGGGCGGACGGAACTCGGGCGATTTTCTGCGCCTGCTGGCCAACGGGAAGCAGTTCGGCCTCAAACATATTAACTACACTTACCAGGAGGGCGAGGGCGGCATCGCCGATGCGCTGGCCCTGGCCGAGCATTTCGCCGACGGCCACAAGATCTGCGTGATTCTGGGCGATAACATCATCGAAGGCACGATTTCGACTGCCGTGGAGCAGTTTCGCCGCCAGGAGGCGGGCGCGCACATCCTGCTCAAGAAGGTGCCGGATGCGCAGCGCTTCGGGGTGGCGGAAGTTTCCGGCGGGAAGATCGTGGGGATCGAGGAGAAGCCTTCGCATCCCAAATCGGATTACGCGGTGACCGGCATTTATATGTACGACCGCACGGTGTTCGACAAGGTCCGCACGCTGGTTCCCTCGGGCCGCGGCGAACTGGAAATCACCGATGTCAATAACGCCTATATCCGCGAAGGCAATATGAGCTTTTCGTACCTCGAGGGCTGGTGGACCGATGCGGGTACCTACGATTCGCTTCTGCGGGCGGCCAACCTGGTGGCGCGGTCGGTGGCCGCGCGGGACGAGAGCGCCGAGGCGGTGGCGAGCGCGGCGGAAGGGAGCGCGCGGCGCGCATGACCGGCCAGACTGCGACAGTGAAAGTGGCCCGGCCGCTGGCATCGGCGGATAACCTGCAATTGCTGGTGCCGGAATGTCCGCGCGGAATCGGCAAGACCATCGGGAACCCCGATTCGGCGGACCTGATCGCGGGCGTGCGCATCCAGCCGCTGGTCTGCTATCCCGACGATCGCGGCTACTTCCTGGAAATCCAGCGCTTCGGGCAGGGGCCGGCGGCCGGCTTTCCGGCCGAAAGCACGCAGGTCTCGGCGGCCCTGAATTATCCCGGCTCCATCAAGGCGTTCCACTATCACATGCAGCAGTCGGATTGCTGGACGGCGGTCAACGGCATGCTGCAAGTGGCCCTGGCGGATCTGCGCGCGGGTTCGCCCACGTTCGGGCTGCGCAACACGATGTACGTGGGCGCTCTGCGGCCGTGGCAGGTGCTGATCCCTCCGGGGGTGGCGCATGGGTACAAGGTGATCGGCGCGCGGGAGGCGCTGCTGGTATATCTCACTGACAGGTTTTACAATCCGCGCGACGAAGGGCGCATCCCTTACAACGACCCGTCCCTCAACTACGATTGGGAGACGCAGCACAAGTGAGGACGGCGTGCGGCTTCCGCCTCCGCGGCGGGCTTCTATGACGATTCTGGTCACGGGCGGAGCGGGATTCATCGGATCGGCATTCGTGCGCATGGCGATCTCCGAAACTGCCTGGCGCGTGGTGAATCTCGACAAGCTGACCTACGCGGGCAACCTCGAGAACCTGGCGCCCGTGGAGGGCAGCCCGCGATACCGCTTCGCGCACGGCGATATCTGCGACGAGAAACTAGTGGACGCGCTGCTGGCCGAAGAGCGGCCAGAGGCCATCGTGCACTTCGCCGCCGAATCGCACGTGGACCGCAGCATTCTTTCGCCGGAGCCGGTGATCCAGACTAACCTGCGCGGCACGTTCACGCTGCTCGAAGCCGCGCGCAAGCACCGCACGGCGCGCTTCCTGCACGTCTCGACCGACGAGGTCTACGGCAGCCTGGCGGCCCCGCTCGAAGCCAGCGAGGAGTTTCCGTTGAATCCCAGCAGCCCGTACTCGGCTTCCAAAGCCGGTTCGGACCTGCTGGCGCGCTCGTACTTCGTCACCTACCGGCTTCCAGTAGTCATCACGCGCGCCTCCAACAATTACGGGCCGTACCAGTTTCCGGAAAAGCTCATCCCGCTGATGATTGCCAACGCGCTCGAGGACGGGCGGCTGCCCGTTTATGGCGATGGCTTGCAGGTGCGCGACTGGCTGTTCGTGGACGATCACTGCCGCGGCATTATGGCGGCGCTGGCCAAGGGGCGCGAGGGGGAGATCTACAACATCGGCGGAAACCGCTCGCTGCCGAACCTGGAGGTAGTGCATAAACTGCTCGCCGCCACCGGGAAACCGGAGAGCCTCATCGAGTATGTGACGGACCGCCCGGGCCACGACCGCCGCTACGCGCTTTCGAGCGAGAAGATCCTGCGCGAAACGGGATGGCGCCCGCTGGTGGATTTCGAGGATGGCCTGGCGCGGACCATCGCGTGGTTTCGCGCCAACCCGGCGTGGGTGGAGCGCGTACGCAGCGGCGAATATCGCGGCTACTACGAGCGCAACTACGCGCAGCGCGCGGTGCTGCGCTGAGCGACCGGAATGCGGGTGGCCATCGAAGCGGCGTCCCTGGCGCTTTCGAGCGGAGGGCTGGCGCGGTACACCGGCGAGCTTAGCCTGGCCCTGGCGCACGGCTTCCCGGATGACGAGTTTTACCTCATTTCCGACCAGCCGTTTCCAATGCCCGCGGACTCCCCGCCGAACCTGATGCGCGGCGGAACTCCGCGCAATGCCGCCGAACGGCGCTGGTGGCTGTGGGGCATCGCGCGCGAAGTGGGGCGGCTGGGAGCCCAGCTCGTGCACGGTCCGGATTTCTCGGTGCCGTATATTCCCCGCCGGCCCAGCGTGCTGACGCTCCACGATCTGTCGCCCTGGATGGAGCCGGGCTGGCAGCACGGCGCCGGCCGAGTCAAACGGCGAACTCCCGTGTTACTGGAATGGGGGATTGCCACCATGATCGTGACTCCCAGCGAAAGTGTGCGCAAGCAGGCGATCGAACGCTTTCGGCTGAATCCGAGCCGGATTGTGACCGTGCCGGAGGCTGCCGCGCCATGGTTCCGGCCGGTGGAAAGACGGCCCGGTACGCCCTACTTCCTGTTCGTGGGGACGGTCGAACCGCGCAAGAACGTGCTTTCGCTGATTGAGGCCTGGCGGGAGGTGCGGCGGCGCCATGCGGTCGATCTGGTGGTGGCCGGGCGGCGGCGCGCCGATTTCCCGCCCCTGGCCGAAGAGCCGGGCCTGCGCGTGATCGGTGAGATTCCCGACGAGCGGCTGCCACATCTTTATTCAAACGCCCTGGCGCTGGTCTATCCCAGCCTGTATGAGGGGTTCGGGCTGCCGGTGCTGGAGGCCATGCAGTGCGGCGCCTGTGTGATCGCCTCGCGCGCCGTGGCGGAGGCGGCGGGGGATGCGGCCATCTATGCCGGGACGGTCGAGGAGATGGCGGCGGCGATGCGCGGCGTGATCGAAAATCCGGAGTGGGCGGCGGAGAGGCGCGCCCGCGGCCAGGAGCGTGCCGGGGAATTCACCTGGGAGCGGACGGCCCGCATGACCCGCGAGGTTTACGAGGAAGCGCGGAGGCGATTTGGAGATTGAAACCCGGGAGCCGGCGCTGATTCTGGCGCCGGAAGCTCCCTATCCGCTGGCCGGCGGCGGGGCTTTGCGGACGGCCTCGCTGATTCACTACCTGGCGCGCACACGGCCGGTGGATTTGATCGTGTTCCGCCAGCCGGGCGCCCCGCATCCGGCCAAATACATGCCGGCCGGCCTGGTGCGCCGGGTCACCGCCATCGATCTGCCCGCCCACTCCCGCGGTGTGGCGGCGCGGGCCTGGCGCAACGCCCGGCGGGTGACGCAAGAAGTGCCGCCGCTGGTGGACCGTTTCGCCGGTTTCGAGCTCGAAATCGAGCGGGCACTCGAGGGCCGCCGCTACGGTGTGGCGGTGATCGAACATTTCTGGTGCGCGCCGTATTGTGCACAGCTCTCCGCGGTGGCAGGACACACGGTGCTCAACTTGCACAATATCGAATCGCGCCTGCACGAACATTGCGCGGCGGCCGGGAATGGGGCGGAGGCCCTGGCGCACCACGTCTTTCGACGCGCGGCCCTGGATCTCGAGCGGCGCTGGCTGCCGTCTTTCTCCGAGGTGCTGATCGCCTCGGAAGACGACGCCCGCGCGGCGTGCGCCATCGCCCCCTCTGCGCGTGTGACGGTTTACCCCAACGCGATCCCCTGGACGCCGCTGCCGGCGCGGGCCGGCGGACAGGCCGTGGTTTTCTCCGGAAACCTGGAGTACCATCCCAACGTCTCGGCAGTAGGCTTCTTCCGCGAGCGGATCTGGCCGGAACTCAAACATCGCTGGCCGAATCTGGTGTGGAGGCTGGTGGGCAAAAACCCGGCGGCCGTGCGGCGATTCACATCGGGCGATTCCCGGATCGAAGTGCGCGGCGAGGTGCCTGACGCGGTGGCGGAACTGGCTCGCTCCCAGGTGGCCGTGGCGCCGATCCTGGCGGGCAGCGGCACGCGCCTGAAGATCATAGAGGCCTGGGCGGCGGGTGTGCCGGTGGTCTCGACGCCCATGGGGGCGGAGGGCTTGCAGGTCCACGACGGCGAAGACATCCTGCTGGCCGGCGATGCGCGCGCGTTTGCCGGCGCGGTCTCGCGGCTGCTGGGCTCGGCGGAATTGCGCGACACGCTGGGCCGTAACGGCAGGCGATTGATGGAAGAGGATTTTACCTGGGAGACCGCGTGGTTAAGTCTAAGCTTCTGATGGAGACTGTGGTTACAGCCGTTCGTTATACTGGAGAAGCCCATGCGCTTTGCCGTTGATGCTCATGCCATCGGCCGCCATCTCACGGGGAACGAAGTCTACATCCGCAGCCTGCTGAACGAATTCGCCCGGCAGGATCCGGATTCCCAGTTTCTGGCCTACGTTTCGGCCGAAGACGCGCGCCAGTACATTTCGCCGCGCATCGTCACGCGGCAGGTGGCACCCAATCCCTTTTTGCGCCTGGGCTTCGAGCTGTCCATGAAGCTCCGGCGGGACCGCGCCGACCTGCTGCACGTGCAATATACCGCGCCGCTAGCCTGCCCGGTGCCGGTCGTAGTCAGCGTGCACGACGTGAGTTTCCTGGAACATCCCGAGTACTTCGCCGCAGGTCATGCCCGCCAGTTGCAGTGGACGGTGCGCCAGACGGTGCGGCGCGCGGCCCGCGTGCTCACGGGAACGGAATTCTCGCGGGCCTCCATTTTGAAGGCCTACGGCGATCTGGATGAGGAGAAGGTCGTGGTGGTGCCCAACGCGGCCGCGCGTGAGTTCCGGCCGCTGGCGCGCGAGGACGCCGTGGTTAACGTGCGCCATCGCATGGGCGTAGCGGAGCCTTTCATCCTTACGGTGGGAGACTTGCAGCCGCGCAAGAACCAGGTGGGGCTGATTCGCGCTTTCGCCCGCCTGGCGCAGGCCTATCCGCAGTTGAAGCATCACCTCGTGCTGGCCGGGCAGGAGACCTGGTTCGCTCCGCGCGTGCGCGAAGCGGCTCGCGAATCCGGCGTGGCGGAGCGCATCCGGTTTTTCGGCTTCGTCTCGGACGACGATCTGCTGCAGCTCTACAACGCCTGCGATGTTTTCGCGTTCCCGTCCTTCTACGAGGGCTTCGGGCTGCCGGTCCTGGAGGCCATGGCCTGCGGGCGGGCGGTGGCCTGCTCCGATACCACGGCTCTGCCGGAGGTAGTGGATAGCGCGGCCATCCTGTTCGACCCCTACGCGCTCGACGAGATGGTAAGGGCCCTGGCCGATCTGCTGCTCGATCCCGAATTGCGCGCGCGCATGGAGCGGCTGGGCTTGCAGCGGGCCGCGCATTTCAGTTGGCAGAGGACCGCGCGGAAGACGCTGGAGGTTTTCCACGAGGTGGCCGCGCAATCGCGCGCGACCGAAAACAGCGCGGCATCCGCGACCACAGTTCTCCGATGAGACGCTTTCCTTGGGTTACCCCGATTTTCGCCGCGCTGCTGTGCCAGGCGGCGGCCTTCGCCCAGACGGGCTTTCCGTTTCAGGACGAATCTCTGCGCTACAGCGTGAACTGGCCCAGTGGGTTGAGCCTGGGTGAAGCCAGCTTCGCCGCGCATCGCACCGCCGGCGGCTGGAATCTGGACATGGGGATCGAGGCTGGTGTGCCCGGCTTCGGGGTGGGCGATAAGTTTCAATCGTCGGCCAGCGCGGATCTGTGCTCCGCCGTTTTCCAGCGAGACACCAGCCATGGAAGCCGGAAATCGCGCGAGAAAACCACCTTCGACCAGGCCGCCGGCGTGGCGCACCGCGTGACCGAGTTTCCGGCGGGCGGGGGACAGAGCGATCTCAGTATCGGCTCGTGCGCGCACGACGCTCTGGCTTTCCTTTATTATTCGCGCCGCGAGTTGGGGCAAGGTCGCGTGCCGCCGGCGCAGCAGGTCTATTTCGGATCGGCCTATTCGGTGCGCCTGGAGTACACCGGCGCGCAATCGATTTCGATCGGCGAAGGACGCCCCGAGGTGACCGACCGGCTGGTGGTTTCGGCCAAAGGACCCAGGTCGGATTTCAGTTTCGAAGTCTTCTTCGCGCGCGACGCCGCGCGCACCCCGCTGCTGGTGAAGATACCGTTCAGCGTGGGAACCATCTCGATGGAGCTGGTGCGCTAGTGGACTCGATCGCGACATGGACCGGCCTGGCAGCAGCTTTAGGGCAAGCTAAAGCATGCCCCACTCATGCTTTAGCTTGCCCAGCCAATTTCGGTGGTGGCGGCTAGCATGCGCGTGGCGTTCTTCTCGCCGCTGCCCCCGGCGCGCAGCGGCATCGCGGATTATTCGGAGGCGCTGGCGGGCGCCCTCGGCCGGCTGGTCGAAGTAGAGGTGTTCGCGGATGCCGGCCAGCCCTTCGACCCCGCCCGCTTCGATATCGCGCTCTACCACGTCGGCAACAACCCCTACCACGGCTTCGTGTACGAAACGGCGCTGCGACATCCGGGCGTGGCCGTGATGCACGAATCGAATCTGCACCACCTCATCGCCGATCTCACTATCAAGCGCGGCGATTGGGATGGCTACGTGCGCGAGTGCGAATACCAGGGCGGCCCGCGTGCACGCGCCTTCGCCGAACGCGTGCGGCGTCTCGAAGTGGGACCGGATTATGACGGCGTGCCCATGACGCGGAGGCTCCTCGAGCGCTCGCGCGCCGTGGTGGTGCACAGCCGCTTCATGCTGGAAGAGATGCGCGCGGCTGGCTTCAGCGGACCTGCTTCGGTGATTCCTCACGGCGCCTGGATTCCGGAGGCCGATCGCAACCTTTACCGCCAGCGGCTGGGCCTCGACGAGACCACCCCGCTGGTGGGCATCTTCGGCTTCCTCAAGCCCTACAAGCGCATCGCGGAATCGCTGCGTGCGTTCCGGCGGCTGGTGCGGCTGGTGCCGGCCGCCAGGATGATCCTGGTGGGCGAGCCGCATCCCGAATTTCCGCTGGCGGAGACGATCCGCTCGATGGACCTGGGCTCCCACGTGCGGATGCTGGGCTTCACGCCGATCGGCGATTTTGTGGGATACCTGGCGGCCTGCGACATCGTGCTGAACCTGCGCTATCCGACAGTGGGCGAGAGCTCCGGGACCCTGCTGCGGTCGCTCGGCCTGGGCAAGGCGGTACTGGTCTCCGAGGTCGGCTCGTTCCAGGAGTTTCCCGACGAAGTGTGCCTGAAGGTGCCGGTAGGCGCGGGCGAGGAAGACCTCATCTTTGAATATCTGAACCTGCTGGTGTCGCGGCCGGAGGTGGGCCGCGCGATGGGCGCGCGCGCTCGCGAGTACGTCCAACGCGAGTGCAACTGGGACGCCGTGGCGCGCCGCTACGCGACCTTCCTGGAAGCCGTGGTGGCGGGAACGTGGCAGGAGCCGCCGGCAGCCTCCGAGAAACCCGCGGAGCCGGCTCCGCCTGGGGTTGCGGTGCCAGCGGCCGAAGACCCCGCCGAGCTGGCCGGTTACGTGCGCGGTTGGGCGCTCAACGACGAAGCCGCCCAATACTTCGAGACGCACCAGACGCGCCTGGCCAAGACGCTTTCGATGGTCCCGCCGGGCGGCCCCTGCGACCGCATTCTCGAGATGGGCGCCTATCTGCAATTGACGCCCGCGTTGCATACCAAGCTGGGTTATGGCGAGGTGCGGGGCTGCTACTACGGCCCGACGGGGCGTATCGACTATCGCACGGTGACGTCCGCCGAAGGCGAGACTTTCGAGTGCGCCATCGACCATTTCGACGCCGAGAAGGATCGCTTCCCGTATCCCGACGGGCACTATACGACGGTGCTGTGCGGCGAACTGATCGAGCACCTGTTCGAAGATCCCATGCATCTGATGGGCGAGGTGAACCGCATTCTCAAGCCCGGCGGCCACCTGGTGCTGACCACCCCGAACGTGGCCTCGCTGCGGGCCATCGCGGCGGTTTTGCAAGGCTATCACCCGGGCTTCTTCCACGCTTATATCAAGCCGGCCGAATCGGGCGAGGTGGATGCGCGCCATAACCGCGAGTACACGCCCAAGGAGATCCATCTGCTGCTGGAAAATTCGGGCTTCTCGGTCGAACTGCTGGAAACCGGCGAGTTCCGCGACCTGCCGCATCCCGAATTCGCCTGGGTGCGCCACATGCTGGAGCGCTACCTGCTGGAAACGGATCTGCGCGGCGACGGCATCTACGCGGTGGGGCGGAAGCGCGGGCCGGTGAAGGAGCGCTATCCCGCGTGGCTGTACGCATGAGCGCCGCGTATCTGGAACCGGACGTCCGGCTGGACGTGGCTTCGCGGCAGGTCCGCGCCGGGTTCACCGTGCGCAACGATTCCGCCGAGACGTGGGCCGCGGCGGAGGGCTTCGGCATCGGCTACCATCTCTTCGACGCCGAGACCGGAACTTTGATCGTGGATGGCGCGCGCGTGCAACTGGAACGCGATCTGAAGCCCGGCGAGAGCGCGCCCGTGCGGCTGGATTTCGAGCTGCCGCCGGAGGATGGGCGATACCGCGTGCTGATCTCGCCCATGCGGGAAGGCGTCTGCTGGTATTACGAGCGCGGCTGGCCGTTCCTGCTGGTGGAGGGCGTTACCGCCAACGGAATCGCGCGCCTGGAGCGCACGCGCGGGGCCACTCGCAGCACCTTGCGCCGCGAACGCCTGCTGCGCGCCGTGGGCCGCGCGATGGTGTATCCGGTGCTGACGGTGTGGCGCAACCGCGGGCTGATCCGTGTGATGGTGCGGCGCGACGTTCTGGGCCGCTACCGGGGGTCGTTCGGCGGCGCCTTCTGGACCATCATCAATCCGCTGCTGCTGATGCTCACCTACTTCTTCGTCTTCGGCGTGGTGCTGCATTCGCGCTTCGAGCAGGACCAGAGCCGCACGGGCTTCGCGCTCTACTTCCTGGCCGGGATGCTGCCGTGGCTGGCCTTCAGCGAAGCCGCCGGCCGGGCTCCCACCGTGATGCTGGAGCATCGCAGCTTCGTCAAGAAGCTGGTCTTTGCCGTGGAGACGCTGCCCGTGAACCTGGTGGCATCCGGCCTGGTGACGGAGTTATTCGCGGTGGCGCTGTTCTGTGGATTCCTGCTGGCCCTGCGCGGCGGGGTGCCTCCGGCGGTGATCTGGCTGCCGCTGCTGGTGATTCCGCAGGTGCTCTTCACGGCCGGCGTGAGCTGGTTTCTGGCGGCTCTGGGCGTATTCGTGCGCGACCTCGGCCAGATGATCGGTTTCCTGCTGACCATTTGGTTCTTCATCACGCCGATCTGTTATCCGGAGAAATCCCTGGGGCCATCTGCTACCCTATTCCTTTCCAAGAATCCGATCTACGTGCTGGTGCGCGGCTACCGGGCTATTTTTCTGGAAAACCAGGCTCCGGCTTTCGGGCCGCTTTGGAAATTATGGCTGTTGGCCGCGGCGGTGGCGGTGCTCGGCCACGCGTGGTTTTACAAGTTGCGGAAATCGTTCGCCGACATTCTCTAGCGGGTGGGGCAAGCTTTAGCTTGCCCAGGAAGCTGGTGAGGGGTGGTTCTCAGGGGGAACCGAAGAGCTTGCTTCGCAGACTCATGGCCGTACTGGTGGCCTTCGGCCCGCTGGGAGTCTTTTTCCTCAGCGTGGCCGATTCGCTGGGAATCCCGCTTCCCGCTGCCATGGACATCCTGCTGATAACCGTGGGGGCCGGGAGCGTTCGGGACCCGCGCCGCGCCTACCTGACGGCGCTCCTGGCGGTAGTGGGATCGGTGATCGGCAACGCCGCTCTTTTTCTGGCGGCCCGCCACGGCGCGCGATGGATCGTCAAGCGCGAGCCTCTGCCCGGCCGGCGTCAGCAATTCCGCGAGTGGTTCCATCGCTACGGCTTCCTAACCGTCTTCATTCCCACGGTGACCCCCATCATTCCCTTGCCGCTCAAGGTCTTTGTGATTTCGGCGGGTGCCTTGCACGCGCCCTTCGGGAAATTTCTGATGGTGGTCGTGGTGGCGCGCACCATCCGCTATTTCGGCGAGGTCTACCTGGGAATTCAATTGAAAGCCGATGCTCACGGTTTTCTGATTCGCAATGGTTGGACGCTGGCCGGCATCGCACTCGCGACCGCGCTCGCGATTTATGCGGTCATGCGGGCCAGCGACCGGCGCAAGGCCGCTACAATGGAGTGAATCCGGATCGCGGGCCATGCCCAAACGAATCGCTATCGTAGAGGACGAGGCTGAGTTGGCCTCGCTCATCGAATATAATCTCGCTCACCAGGGCTATCTAACGCAGGTGCTGAGCGGGTCCGAGGACACGCTGAAGGCGCTGGAGCAATCGCGGCCGGACCTGATCCTGCTGGACGTCATGCTGCCGGGCATCGACGGCTTCGAGTTGTGCCGTCAGATCCGCCAATCGTCCACGCTGGCGCGCACGCCGGTGCTGTTTCTGACCGCGCGCTCCGACGAAGTGGATCGCGTGCTGGGTCTGGAGATCGGCGGCGACGATTACATGACCAAGCCGTTCAGCCCGCGGGAGCTGATCGCGCGCATCAAGGCGCACCTGCGGCGCGAGGAAATGGATGCCGATCCGGTCCCCGTTGCCATCGGGCCCTTTCGCCTCGATCGCGCCGCCCGGAGGGTCTTTCAGGCCGATCGCGAGCTGCCCCTGACTTCCACCGAGTTCAACCTGCTGGAGTTTTTTCTGACCCATCCGGGCCGCGCCTACAGCCGCGAGCAACTACTCGAGGCTGTGTGGGGCGAGCAGCGGTTTGTCACGCCGCGCACGGTGGACGTCCACGTACGCCGGCTGCGCGAGCAGATCGAGGAACAGCCCGACAATCCCCGCTACCTCGCCACTATCCGCGGTTTCGGCTACCGCTTCGAGGAATCCGCTTGACCGGCAAAATTTTCCTGAAGTTAATTGCGGGTGTTCTCGCCCTGCTGGTCCTGGCGCTGGTTACAGTGGATTTCGTCGCCACGCAGGTGGCCAAGAATTCCTACATCGGGAATCTCACGGCGCAGCTCGATGGTAAGGGGCGAATGCTGGCCCTTTCGATAGAAGATCCCTCGCACCTGAGCCAGTCCGAGGTGCGCCGCCTGGCGCGCGCCGCCGGCGGCCGCGTCACCGTGGTTCGGCCGGATGGCGGGGTGGTGGCCGATTCGGAAGCCAACCCGGCCACCATGGAGAACCATCGCAACCGCCCCGAGCTGATCCCGGCCTTCCGCGGTTCGACGGGTTCGAGCATCCGGCGCAGCGTGACGCTTGGCATCGACTTCCTCTACGTCGCGGTTCCGGGCCCCCCAAGCCTTCCCGGCTGGGCCGTTCGGATCGCCGTGCCACTGGCGGAAATCGAACGACAGGTAACCGGCATCCGCTGGCGCATCCTGGGCGGCACGGCGTTGGCCTTTCTGCCGGCCATCCTGCTGGCGGCTCTGCTGGCGCGCCTCATCTCGGCGCGTTTCGCCGCCATCATGGCGCACGCGCTGGAGCTGGCGCGCGGCAATTTCCGGGCCCGGCTGCCGGTCCGGGGAGGCAGCGAGTTCGCACAGCTCGCCCGCACGCTCAATGAGACCGCCGCCAACCTGCAGAAGATCGTCGAGCAGCTCCAGCGCGAGCACGCCGAGCTGGAGAAGGTGGAGCGCATCCGCAAGGACTTCGTAATCAACGTCTCGCACGAGCTGCGCACGCCCCTGGCCTCCATACAGGGCTATACCGAGACGCTCATCGACGGCGCCATCGACGATGCCGAACACAACCTGCGATTCCTGGGCATCATCCGCCACAATGCCGAGCGGCTGGCGCGCCTCACCGAGGATCTCCTGACGCTCTCGCGCGTGGAGCAGAAGCGCCACAAGTTCGAATTCGAGATTCACTCCGTGAACGGGCTCCTGCGCGATGCCATCGAGCTGATCCGCCCCATGGCCGAAAAGAGCGATCTGACCATCGACATGGAGCGCGCCCCGGAAGACGCCGAGGTTTCCTGCGACAGCGAAGCCGTCTCGCAGGTGCTCAGCAACCTGCTGGACAACGCCGTCAAATACACGCCGGCCGGCGGACGGATTACGGTGGGTGCGCACCCGGCGGGCCACTTCGTCGAGCTGTTCGTCCGCGATACCGGCATCGGGATTCCGGAGGAGGACCTGCACCGGCTCTTCGAGCGCTTCTACCGAGTCGATAAAGCCCGCTCGCGCGAGCTCGGCGGCACGGGTCTGGGGCTTTCCATCGTCAAGCACCTGGTAGCCGCCCATGGCGGCGTCACGCGCGTGGAAAGCCATGTAAACGAAGGCTCTACCTTTTTCTTTACGCTCCCCATCGACGGCGCCGCCCCGGACGCCGGAGAGCTTAATTCAGAATTCACGACGCGGTAACCGCTTTGTAACATTGCTGCTGTTACCGTAACATCAACGGGCGGACCATGGAAATGAAAAAGATCGTACTGATCGAAGACGACTCCGATCTCTTCTCGTTGTTGCGGTACAACCTGGAGAAGGAAGGCTTCACGATGACCGGGTTGCAAACCGGAAAGGGAGCCATCGAGCTGTGCCGCAAAGTGCGCCCGGACCTCATCCTGCTGGACATCATGCTGCCGGATTCCGACGGTCTGGATATCTGCAAGGGCATCCGCCGCGATCCCGACCTGGCCGCGGTCCCGATCATCTTTCTGACCGCGCGCGCCTCCGAAACGGACCGCATCGTAGGTCTGGAGATCGGCGCCAACGACTACGTAGTGAAGCCGTTTTTCGTGCGCGAACTGATCGCGCGCATCAAGCTGCAATTCCGCAATCAGTCCGCGCCCAGCCGCATACTCTCCGCGGCCGGCCTGGAACTGGATCCCGCCAGCCGGCAGGTGCGGCTGAACGGCGAAGTCCTGGCGCTCACCGCTACCGAATTCCGGCTGCTCGAATTCCTGATGAGCCGTCCGGGGGTGGTATTCAGCCGCGAGCAGTTGCTGAACTCGGTTTGGGGACAGGACCGCGCCATCACGGATCGCGCTGTGGATGTCTACGTCCTGCGTTTACGCCAGAAGATCGAGCAGGACCAGACCGCGCCCGCGCTGATTCACTCTGTGCGGGGTTTCGGATACACCTTCGAGCCGCGCCGCGCGATGGCGGTGTAGGACTGCTCCCACCGGGGCCCGCATCCGTGTTATAGATCGAACCATGAAGGTCATGGTCCGGAATCGGACACGGAACACCGTTTTGGGCACCTCGGTGGATCTCGCCGACACCAGCGCCACGCGGCGCACCGGGCTGCTCAAGCACACCTCGCTGGCGAAAGGCGAAGGCCTGTGGATCGTCCCCTGCGAATCGGTTCACACCTTCTTCATGAAATTTCCCATCGATCTGGTCTACATTGACAGGCGCCACAAGGTTCGCAAGGTGCGGAGCGCCGTTCCGCCGTGGCGGCTCTCGGCCTGCCTGCCGGCGCATTCGGTGCTGGAGTTGCCCGCCGGCACGGCGCAGGAAACCGGGACGCAAGTGGGAGATGAGCTGGAGTTAGAGAAGCTCGGGTAAGTCACCTTCTCGGAGAGAGTCAACCGGCTAGCGAGTTGAACGGAATGCCGAGAATGCTCCCGGAGCCCCCCGCGCGTGTTGCTCGAATGCCGATCTTCGTCTCAAAGGACCACTGGGCCAGGCTTCAGAGACGCGCGAGTTCGCGGGCGATAACAACGCGGAGCGGCGGAAGGGCCGACTGTACCGTCTCCCATACCAATCTCGCGTCAACGTCCTCATAGTCATGACGGTACACATTCCCGGCTCCCGCTATGTCCCTCCATGGAATCGACGGGTAACGCGCCTTCACCTGATCGGGAAGCCGGCGGGATGCCTCGGAGATTATCTCAAGGCAGCGGATTACAGCGTACTGCGTGCGCGTGTCAGCTCGGAACCGCTCGCAGTCAAACTCCGCGACGAATTGCATCGCAAGATCGATATGGCGTTCGATGTCGCGCAGGGGCACCGAGGCGTCAGAAGGCATAGACGGCGTCGGCACGGGCGGCCGGCTTGAGGTAGGGCTTGAGACCGTCGCGGTTGACGACATCCACATCCCCGTCGAACAGGCAGGCGATGTAGCTCTTGAGACCGGCGTAATCGAAAACGGTGATGCGGGCCGCCGGATCGAATTCGATCATGATGTCCGTGTCGCTCTCCGGCCGCTCGTCGCCCCGTGCCCGAGAGCCGAACAAGGCCGCGTGAGCCACGCCGCGTGCACGCAACGCCGCCTCGTTTTCCCGCAGTCTGGCGATGATCTCTTCGCGACGCATGACCTGCATCTAGCTTAACGCCTCAGGCAAGGTCATGAATAGAGGCACTGTCTGGCTGCCGTCCCTTCACTGAGGTTTGCTCCGCCGCCCGCCGGCAGGATGGCCCGTCGCAATGCGGTCTAAGATTTGTACCAGATTACCGGATTCGATATCTGAGACATCCATTCCGTAGACCTCTCTGATCTTCGCCTGGAGGCTTTCGTTGCTCTCGTTGCAGTGGAAGTCCCAAAGGCTCGACTCGTCCGAGATCCACGCACCGTCGAAACCGAGCACACGGTGAACGAAATCGTCCACAAGCGCGCCATGGGCGTTGACCCGGTCTTGCGGCGCAAACTGTATCGGCACCTTGGTACCGGGCCTCGGCAGCTGTGTTCCCTCGCGGGATCTATCTGCGGCAGCTCTTTCAAAATTCGCTGCCAGTTCCTGCATAGCCTCCTGTCGTGTGTCGCCGCCACCGACAAGATGCCAGTTCACGACGTAAGCGACATATCCGCAGGGCTTACATCGAGGCGAAGTTTGCTCTGGATCCAGGGTAATGTTCTGACGCCGGACAAGGACGGGGTAGTCGCGGAGCTTCCAGTTCCGCTTACGAAGTGAGAGGAGAAGCTTCCAGGTGGCAAGCAGGCTCTCCTTGAAGCGGCTCAGCATGGACCGTAATAGAGAAGCGGCCGGTTGAACCTGCGTAGGATCTCTCTCACCCCAACGTGCAGAGCTTCTGCCCCGGCTTCACGCTCTGGCCGGGCGACACGTGAATCTCCTGGACCGTGCCATCCACGGGGGCGCCGATAGCCGTCTGCATCTTCATGGCCTCGATGATGACCACCGGGTCGTTCTGCCGGACGCGCTGTTCGAGCACCGCCGAAACCGCCACGATCACGCCGGCTATGGGGCTGCGGCAAATGCGATCCTCGGGCCGGGTATCCACCGGCACCGGCGGCTGCAACACCGATTGCGGAACTTCCGGGCCGGAATCGGTCTCTTCTCCCTCCTCGGGGAGCGTCTCGACTTCGACCTCGTAGCTCTGGCCATCAAGCGTGATTCGCAGTTTCACTTTTCTCTTTCTCCGGGACCGGCTTGCTTTGCTCCGAGCGGCGCCGCGTGGCCATGCGGGCGGCCTCGATACGGGCGCGCCCCTGCCGGTTCATATCGGCCGGAGATGGTGGCGCCAGTCTGTGGATGGAGCGGATGCGGTCCCGTGCGCCCATGGCAGCGGCCACCGCGGCGGCGATGAGTATTTTGTGCCGCGCTCCGACACCGCCGGCCGGCTCGCGGCTCGGGTTGCCGCCCGCGTGCGTCTCCTGTATGTCCATGGCTTCGCTCACATCGGGATGTTGCCGTGTTTTTTGGCGGGACGCAACACCCGCTTGGTGGCCAGCGAGTCGAGCGCCGCGGCCAATGCGCCGCGCGTTTCGGCGGGCTCGATGATATCGTCTACCAGCCGGGCCCCGGCCGACACGAACGGCGTGGCGAAGGTATCGCGGTACTCATCGATGAGCTCCCGCCGGCGAGCGTCCCGATCCGCGGCCGCGGCGATCTCGTGGCGAAATACGATCTCCGCGGCGCCCTCCGCCCCCATCACGGCGATCTCGGCCGAGGGCCATGCAAAGACGTGATCGGCGCCCAGTTCCTTGGAGCACATGGCGATGTATCCGCCACCGTAGGCCTTGCGAATCACCACCGTGAGCTTGGGAACGGTGGCCGCCGAATAGGCGAACAGGAGCTTGGCGCCATGGCGAATGATGCCGCCGTATTCCTGATCGATGCCCGGCAGGAAGCCCGGCACGTCCACCAGCGTGACCAGCGGAATATTGAACGCGTTGCAGAAGCGGATGAAGCGCGAGGCCTTATCGGACGCGTTGATATCGAGCGCGCCGGCCAGCACCTGGGGCTGGTTGGCGATGATCCCCACGGGGCGCCCCACGATGCGCCCGAACCCGATCAGCAGGTTCTTGGCGAACTCTTTCTGCACCTCCAGGAATTCCGATTTGTCCACGATGCGCGTGATGATCTCGTGCATGTCGTAGGGCAGCTTGGATTCGTCGGGGACAATGTAATTCAGGCTGAAATCGTGGAAGCGCTTGCGGTCCTGCTCTCCGCGCGGCGGATCTTCGGTGTTGTTGGAGGGCAGGAAAGAGAGCAGGTTCTTGCAGATTTTGATGGCCTCCACGTCATTGTCGGCCACGAAATGCACCACTCCGGAATTGTTCATTTGGGCGCGCGGGCCGCCCAGTTGCTCGGCCGTGATCACCTCGTTGGTGACCTGCTTAATGACCGCCGGGCCGGTGATGAACATGTAGGCGTAGCGCGTCTGGATGATGAAATCGGTGAGCGCCGGGCTGTAAGCCGCGCCGCCCGCGCAAGGCCCGCAGATGAGCGAGATCTGGGGCACCACGCCCGAGAGCATCACATTGTTGTAAAAGACCTTGGCGTAACCCGAGAGGCTGCCGACGCCCTCCTGAACGCGCGCGCCGCCGGAATCGTTGATGAATACGAAGGGCGTGCCGGTCTCGAGCGAGTGGCGCAGCGATTCGGAGATCTTGCAGCCGTGGACCTCGCCGGCCGAGCCGCCTGCCACCGTGAAATCCTGGCTGGCCACGTGCACCACGCGTCCGGCCACCTTGCCGCTGCCGGTCACCACGCCATCGGCCGGCAGGGGCTTGCCAGCCATGCCGAACAGCGTGGCGCGGTGCTGGGCGAACAGCCCCGTTTCCTGAAAAGTGCTGCGATCGAGCAGCATATCGAGCCGTTCGCGCGCGGTGAGCTTGCCCTCGTTGTGCTGTTTAGCGATCCGCTCGGCGCCGCCTCCCTGCAATAACTCTTCTCTGACCTTTTGCAAGGCGGCGATGTTGTCTTTCGAGTTGCGCGTGGGCATAGGAGCGTCAAATAGCGAAACTCCCATTCTATCCGTTTCTTACCGGTAGCTGGAGGGTTTCCGGTTCCGTGCTGGTACCGTCAAATCCAGTACCGAGCGCGAGCCCACCACGCGGTCTAACGCGGATCGGGCTGAAACTCCAGCGTGCTCTTCACTTCGACTTTATCGAACGGCATGGGGAAACCGCGGGCTTCGTAATAGGCCGGCCATTGATCCCGATAGTGAGACGAAAAAGCTTGGCCCGATTGTCCGGTCACGATATTGAGGAGCGAGCGGTCCCAATCGCCCAGGTCCGCGTTCATGCGCATGGAGGGTCCCAGCGTGTGGGTGGTCTGCTTCACGGTAGTCGAGCTGCCGCTCATGGGCAGCGGGCCGATATCGAAATACTTGCCCACCAGCGGCACCTGGTGGATCACCGGGTTCGAGAGCGTCACCGTCCAGTAGCGCCCGTAGCGCCATTTGCCGATGTCCCGGCCCTCGGTGCGGCTGCCCTCTTCCACCGCATCCACCAGGGCGCCGAGGAGCATTTGGTCGTAGTCGCCGAACCAGCCCGCGGGGCGCTCGCGCAGCAGTCTCTCCATAACCGCCGCCGCCATAACGAGCGTGTAGCGCTGGCTCTTGCCGGGCGTGGCGCTTTCCGCCATGGCCGTGCGCACGTGCTGGTAAACCAGGGAGATCAGAAACGGCGCGGCCAGGTCGCGATTCATCTGGCCGTTCCAGGAGCGCAGCAGCGCAATGGCGGGGTCCATGGCCGGATTGCCGGCTCCGCGCCGGTCGTAGGCGGCCACCACCTGCTCAGCCAGGAACTTGTTGGACGCCGAGTAGACGTCCTTCTGCACCGAGAGCAGGTCCGCGGCGTGCCAGTCTTTGCGGCAGGACAGCCGGTCGCGGATCTGGCGCGCGCGGTAATAGGGTGCGAAATTTCCATTGACCGCGTAGCGATAATCGGCTGGAAAGGGATTCTGGTTGGCTGTGGCGATAATACCGCCGGGCGGATCGAAAGCCTCCGGTAGCTCGTCGAAGGGGATGTAGCCATCCCACTCGAACTCGCCCTTCGAGCCGTCCACCGGCAGATCGCCCGCCCAGCCGTGGCGTATGGGAAGCTTGCCGGCCGCGTGATACCCGATGTGCCCGTCCACGTCCGCGTAGACGAAGTTCGATCCCGGACCCGGCCAGCGCGAAAGCGCGGCTGTAAACTCATCCCAGTTCTGTGCGCGGTCGATATCCAGCACCGGGAACTGCAGCATGCCCGGCTCGGCGGCGGTCCAGCGCAGCGCCAGTTGCTGGTTCCGGTCGGAGAGGAAGAGAGGCCCGTGCCGCGTGACCCACACCTGGAGATCGACGGGCGCTTGCCCTTTGACGCGGATGATCTCGTTTTCGCGGCGGGCCTGCTCCATCTGCCCGCGATACAGGTAGCGCCCGGTGCGATCGTCGATCTGCTCGATATAGAGGTCCTGCACATCGAAGCCCAGGTTGGTGATGCCCCAGGCGATGCGCCGGTTATGGCCCACCGTCACGCCTGGCGTGCCTGGCAGCGTGACGCCAGCGGCATCCAGGCCGGGCGCTTCGATATGCGCCATGTACCAGATGCCCGGTAGCCCGAACTGCAGGTGCATATCGTTCGAGAGAAGGGGCTTGCCCGAAGCCGTACGGCTCCCCGCCAGGGCCCAGGCGTTGGAGCCGGGCTGCGTCTCGCCACCGGTGCGAATGGGGAAGAGAAAATTCACCTTGCGCGCGTCGCCATCGAGCAGCATGTCGCGCTTGTTGGCCTCGTCCCGCCACGTAGTGGTGAGATCGCGAAACATGTACAGGCAGATCAGCAGCGAATCGACCTCGCTCCACGGCCGCGGCTGGTAATTGAGGAGCGTGAATTCGAGCGGCAGGCTTCCGCGGTGCGTGGTAATGAAAGCGTTCACGCCGCGGGCATAGGCGCCGAAGCCCGCGCGGTCCGCCGGCGGCAGGGAGAGATACGCCTCCTCGGCGATGCGCCGCATACGCATACGGCGCGATTCGCGGTCGGATTCCAGCGCGACGGCGCCCACGATTTCGGCCAGGTCCCCGGCCGCCATGCGCCGCAAGCCATCCATCTGCCACAGGCGGTCCTGCGCGGTCACGTAGCCCTGCACGAAAAGCGCGTCCTCCAGGCTGCCGGCGCGGATATGTGGCACCCCGCGGGGATCGAAATCCACGCGCACGGGAGCCGCCACCGCGGCGGCGAGGGTGCCCGAACGGACGGGCAGGGGACGCAGGCAGAACCACCACACCAGGGCCAGCGCGGCGGCCAGCACGATGGCGATCGCAATGTTGATGAATTTCAGAAGGCGGGAGGGGTTGGAGTCGGTCATCGGCGCCGGTACACCCAATCATAACGTGCGGCGCCGCACCGGGCGCTCTACTGAACGAGCGGCAGACGTTCGTGGGCGGGTGCCCAGATCCCGCCTCGTGAGCGTCAAAGCCAAGGCCCGCTGCCCGGATTCGGCCTCGGGCCCAAGCCGGGTGGACCGTCTTACTCCGATTTGAGCGAAGCCATATCGATCGAGAAGCGGTACTTCACATCGGCCTTGAGCAGTCTCTGGTAGGCTTCGTTGACCTTCTGGATGGGGATGACTTCGACATCCGAGGTGATGTTATGCGCTCCGCAAAAATCGAGCATCTCCTGGGTCTCGCGAATGCCGCCGATGGGCGACCCGGAAAGGCTGCGGCGTCCCATGATGAGGCCGAATGCCGAAACAGCCAGGGGCTTCTCAGGAGCACCGACGAGAGTGATGTTGCCGTCACGGCGGAGGAGTTGGATGTAAGCGTTGATGTCGTGATCGGCGGAGACGGCGTCGAGGATGAAGTCGAAGCTGCCGGTGTGCTCCTTCATCTCGTCGGCATTGCGGGAGATGACAACTTCATCGGCCACCAGCCGGTACGCATCTTCCTTCTTGCCCAGCGAGGTCGTGAAAACAACCACGTGAGCACCGAGCGCGTGTGCGAACTTCACGCCCATGTGCCCCAGCCCTCCGATACCCACCACACCGACTTTCTGGCCCTTAGTGACGTTCCAGTGACGCATGGGTGAGTATGTCGTAATGCCGGCGCAGAGGAGCGGCGCGGCACCGGCGAGATTCAGATTCGAGGGGACCTGCAGAACGAATCGCTCATCGACCACTATGATTTCGGAATAGCCGCCATGGGTGACGCCTCCGAGGTGCTTGTCCGGGGAGTTATAAGTGAGCGTGCCGTTCGGGCAGAACTGCTCGAGTCCGGCCTGGCACTCGGGGCAGGTGCCGTCGGAATCGACCATGCAGCCCACCGCGGCGAGATCGCCGGGTTTGAACTTTGTAACTGCCGAGCCAACCTTGCCCACGCGGCCGACGATCTCGTGTCCTGGAACGCATGGGTAGACCGTCGGCATGACGCTTTTCCACTCATTACGGACCTGGTGGAGATCCGAATGGCAGATACCGCAGAATAGAATCTCGATCTGTACGTCACGATCGGTTGTATCTCGACGCGAGATCGTTGTAAAGGCCAGCGGCGATGTCGCGCTGCCAGCGGAGTAAGCCTTCGCCTTATACATGAATTAATGCTCCTATCGTTTGTATTGTTCGTCGCTGACCGGTTCCATCCAGTCGGCTGTCTTGCCGTCAAGATGCTCCTGAATGGCGATATGGGTCATCGCCGTGGTTGCCGTGGCGCCGTGCCAATGCTGCTCACCCGGCGCGAACCAGATCGCATCACCCGGCCGGATTTCCTCCACCGGCCCTCCCCAACGCTGCGCCCAGCCGCACCCGGCCGTGACGACCAGGTTCTGGCCTAGCGGATGAGTGTGCCAGGCTGTTCGGGCCCCTGGCTCAAACGTGACACTGACACCGAGAACCCGTGCCGGGGCAGGCGGGTTGAATAGCGGGTCAACCCGCACCGTGCCGGTGAAATACTCGGCCGGTCCTTTGCCGGAAGCCCGTGAGCCGCTTCGTTTGATCTCCATTTCTCGAACTCCTTCGCGTCGCCGCTTAACGGCCGGTCATCTGCTCCAACTTCTCGGGGTAGCGGGCGCCTTGCACCGTGATCTTCGAGGCGGCATTGTCGATGTCGCGCAGATCGTCGGGCGTAAGTTCGACCGAGACGGCTCCGATGTTTTCGTCCAGTCGCTCGAGCCTGGTGGTGCCTGGGATCGGTACCATCCACGGCTTCTGGGCCAGCAGCCAGGCGAGCGCGATCTGAGCGGGCGTGGCCTTCTTGCGTGCCCCGATGCTGGCGAGCAGATCGATCAGCGCCTGGTTCGCTTTGAGCGCTTCGGGCGTGAAGCGAGGTAGGGTGCTGCGGAAATCGGTGCTATCGAACTTCGCATTCTCGCCGATCTTGCCCGTGAGAAAACCCTTGCCCAGCGGGCTGTACGGGACCAAGCCGATTCCGAGCTCCTCGAGTGTCGGGATCACTTCCTTCTCAGGGGTCCTCGTCCACAGAGAATATTCGCTCTGGAGAGCGGTAATCGGCTGAACCCGGTGCGCGCGGCGGATGGTCCCGACTCCCGCTTCGGAAAGGCCGAAGTGCTTGACCTTGCCCTGCTGAATCAGATCCTTCACCGCTCCGGCTACGTCTTCGATAGGCACATTCGGATCGACCCGATGCTGATAGAGCAGGTCGATGACGTCGGTCTTGAGCCGCTTGAGCGATCCCTCGACGGCTTGCTTGATATGCTCCGGCTGGCTGTTCAAGCCGGGCGCGCCCTTCATCCCGCGGGGATCGAAATTAGGATTGAGGTCGAACCCGAATTTGGTGGCGATCACCACGTGTTTTCGGAAGGGAGCGAGAGCTTCGCCCACCAGTTCTTCGTTTGTAAACGGGCCGTAGACCTCGGCAGTATCGAAGAATGTGATGCCGCGTTCCACGGCTGCCCGGAGAAGAGAAGTCATCTCGCCTTTGTCTTTGGGCGGACCGTAAGAAAAGCTCATTCCCATGCAGCCGAGCCCGAGAGCCGAAACCTCCAGGTTGCTGCTTCCCAATTTGCGCGTTTGCATTGTGTCTCCTTCGAACCGTTCCCTTCATCTCCAGGTTAGGGTGGAACGCCGCTAAAGCGGTATCCCGATCCTTCCGATTTCTTGCCTATTCCTCTCGCAGCGTTGATCCACGCACAGAGTAAGCGGTTATCCTGGGGTGGAGGAGAAGCGCAACCGTTATTATGAGAAATCGCGGTATGGAAGTGTCTCTGTTACGGCATCAAGCACACGAATTGCGGGCGGGGCTGGCTCGCAAGATTGCCTTGTTCATGGGGCCGGAAGAGAAACGGGTAACGGATATTCCCGGCCTGATTCTCGTGCGGCGCCCCGCCCCCACCGCTCCCTGCTCCATGACGTACGAGCCGAGCGTGACCGTGATCGCCCAAGGGAAAAAGCGCGTAGAACTCGGCCGAACCGCTTTTATCTACGATGCGTCGCGATTCCTGCTGACGTCGGTCGATCTGCCGGTCGTCAGCCGGGTGATCGAGGCAAGCGAAGAGTTGCCCTGCCTGGCATTGTCGCTCAAACTCGAAATGCCCATGGTCCGGGAGCTTCTCAGCCGGGAGGAGATTCAGGTAGCTGAAGTGCCGTCCGACAGTCCTGGCATGGCGACCGGCGAGACCACGGTGGAGTTCCTCAGTGCGTGCTGCCGGCTCGTCGACCTCCTCGAAACGCCACAGGACATTCCCTTTCTCAGTGGCATGATTCAGCGCGAGATCGTCTACCGCATTCTTCGCAGTGCGGAGGGCGCCCGCCTGCGCGCGATTGCGACGCTGGGAGAGCAGAGCCATCGGACGGCGAAGGCAATCGCCTGGATCATGGCGAATTATGCGAAGCCGCTGCGGGTGGAAAATCTCGCGGAGCTCGCGGGCATGGGCGTTTCCACGCTGCACCATCATTTCCGTGTGCTGACCGCCATGAGTCCTCTCCAGTATCAGAAGCAGCTTCGGTTGCAGGCGGCGCGGGGACGCATGCTCGTGGACGGTCTGGATGCCGCCAGCGCTGCTTTTGAGGTCGGATACGAAAGCGCCAGCCAGTTTAACCGCGAATACAGCCGTCTCTTCGGCCAGCCACCGATGCGGGACATTCGGGACCTTCGCTCGCCAAGCGCTCCGCCGTTGGAGTCGGTCGGTAACCGGTAAGAGTCTTCGCCCCCTACGCGGCCCCCCCGTTTCGTCGGAAAATCTCGCTAGAATTGGTTGGATCACATGACCGATTCGCCCCTTCGCATACTGCTTCTGGTGGCGCTCATCGGCGTCAATGGCTTCTTCGCGGCGGCCGAGGTGTCGCTGATATCCGTGCGGCAGTCGCGGCTGCGCCAGTTGGCCGCCGAAGGGCAGGCGGGCGCGCAGGCCGCCCTCAGCCTGCTGGCCGATCCCGGCCGGCTGCTCTCGGTGACGCAGCTCGGAGTCACGCTGGCCAGCCTGGGGCTGGGCTGGGCGGGCGAGGATACCATGTACCGGATTCTCCGCGGCCTGCTGCTTCCGATTACCACCGTGCCGGCCGAGAAGTATCTGCACGCCTTCAGCCTGGCGCTCTCGTTCCTGATCATCAGTTACTGCCACGTGGTGTTGGGCGAGGTGGTGCCTAAGAACATCGCCATCGCCACGGCCGACCGGCTGGCGGTGCTGGTGGCGCCCGTCCTGTTGATCTTCCACCGTCTCTCCACGCCCTTCGTGGTGGTTCTGGAGCGCTCCGCGCGGGCCATCACGCGTAGCCTTCGACTCAAGGGCGTCGGCCATTCGGGCGGCCACTCCGCCGAGGAGCTCAAGCTGATCGTCAGCTCCAGCCGCGGCCTGGGTTACCTGCCGGAAGCCCAGGAGGACATGATCCACCGGATTCTGGACCTGGAGGCCATAGCCGTCCGCGAAGTCATGGTGCCGCGGAACGATATCGTCTATATCCCGTCGGACGCTACCCTGGATGTCGTCCTGCGTACCGTGATCGAAGCGCGTCACGCGCGCTTTCCGGTGTACCAGGATACGCCCGCGAATATTATCGGCATTTTGCATTATAAGGATCTGCTGCCGGTCTGGGAGGAGCGCCGCCAGGCCCTGCGCGGGCGCGCCACCAGCCAGCCTTTCCGCGTGGACCGGCTCCTCCGGCCGCACCTGGTGGTGCCAGAGACCAAGCCGCTCTCGCAGATGCTCGAGGAGTTCCGGCGCGGCCACTCGCACATGGCCATGGTTGTGGATGAGTTCGGCACCATCATGGGGCTGCTCACCGTGGAGGACGTTCTGGAAGAGTTGGTGGGGCGCATCGAGGACGAGCACGACGAGAAGGTCGCCGCCCGCCCGCCCGCCGACGATCTCGAGCTGGATGGCGCCACGCGCATACGGGACCTCGAAAGCGAGTACGGCATTCCGATCCCCACCGACGCCGGCTTTGAGACCCTGGCCGGCTTCCTGCTCTTCCGTCTGGGCGAGATTCCCCACCTAGGGCGTTCCGTGGAGTACGGCGGACGCCGCTATACCGTTCTGGAAATGGATCGCAATCGCATCGCGCGCGTGCGCATCGAGTTGTTACGTAAGCCATCCGTTCCCGCGCCGGGGTAGAATTGCTGCATGTTGGGGATCGATCGCCGGGCGGCGCGCGCCGTCTGGACCGCAGCCCTTGTCCTTTTGCTGATGGGCTTGGTTTATCTCGTGCGCCGCACGTTGTTCGTATTCATTCTGGCGGTGCTGTTCGCTTATCTTCTCTCACCGCTGGTCGACCTTCTGGACCGCTTCCTGCCCACCCGCACCCGCACGCCCGCGCTCGCATTGGCCTATGTCATTATCCTGGGAGTCGCGGTTCTGGCTGGAATCCAGATCGGCTCGCTGGTGGTGGAGCAGGCCCACCGCTTTGCCAAGGACTTCCCCAACATGCTCCAGGGCTGGCAGGCACCCAGCCCGGATGCGCCGCCGTGGTTCAACAACGCCAAGGCTGACGCGATCGGGAAGATCCGTACCGCGATCACCGAGCGGACCACCGATCTGCTTTCCGCGCTTCCGCAGGCCGGCCTGAGGTTCATCACCGTGGCCAGCGACCTGATCTACGTGGTGGTGATTCCTGTCCTGGCCTTCTTCTTTCTCAAGGACGGCCGCGCCATTCGGCGACACTTTCTCGAGATGCTCGACGAGGGGCCGCGCCGCACCCTGCTCGACGACGTTCTGGCCGATATCAACGTGCTGCTGGCGCACTACATGCGATCGCTCGTCGTGCTGTCGCTGGCCGCCTTCACCACTTATGGCATTTTCTTTTCGATCATGGGCGTGCCGTACGGCGTGCTGCTGGCCGCGCTGGGAGGCCTGCTGGAATTCATCCCCATGCTGGGACCGTTCACCGCCGGCGCCTCCATCGTCCTGGTGGCGGTCATTTCTGGCTCACACGTGTTGACTGTCCTGATTTTCCTGCTCGCCTATCGCATGTTGCAGGATTATGTTCTCTCTCCGCACCTGATGGAACGCGGTGTGGAGATCCACCCGCTGCTGGTGCTCTTCGGCGTATTCGCGGGCGGGGAGGTGGCCGGCATCGCGGGCACGCTCCTTTCGGTGCCGGTACTGGCCATGGTGCGCATTCTATACCTGCGCGTCCGCAAGGCTCGGCTGCACACGGGAAGTTCACCTCTGGTGGATCTGACGGCGGAGACGCGCGTACCGTAAGCTACTTCAGCCTGAGGCTGTTCGTCACCACCGTCACGCTCGAGAGCGCCATGGCGGCGGAGGCCAGCATGGGCGAGAGCATTCCCAGCGCCGCGATGGGGATCCCGATGGTGTTATACGCAAAGGCCCAGAAGAGGTTCTGGCGCACGATCCGCATGGTCCGGCGCGAGAGTTCGATGGCCTCCGGCACGCCCCGCAGGTCGCCACGCATGAGCGTGATGTCGCCGGCTTCCATGGCGATATCGGTGCCCGACCCCATGGCGATTCCGAGATCGCTCTGCGCCAGCGCGGGTGCGTCGTTGATGCCGTCTCCAACCATCGCCACGCGCCGGCCGGCGGCTTGCAGTTTCTTGATCTCGGCTACCTTCCCGGCAGGAGTGACCTCGGCCAGCACGTGCTCGATGCCGGCTTCGCGCGCGGCCTGTTTGGCGGCGGCCGCCTGATCGCCGGTGATCATCCAGACGTCCAGTTTCATGGCGCGCAGACGGCCCACGGCCTCGGCGGCTTCGGGCTTGACGGTGTCCGCGATTTCGATGGCGCCGGCCGGCCGGCCATCCACGGTGACGGTGATCCCCGGCCGGCCCACGACCACTTCGCGGCCCTCCACGCGCGCCCGCACGCCGTGGCCGGATTGCGCAGCGAAGCCGTCGGCCTCCGCCAGCGCCAGACCTCGCTCGGCGGCGGCTTCGACAATCGCCTTTCCCAAGGGATGTTCGGAATATCGCTCGGCGGACGCCGCCAGCCACAGCACGTCGTCTTCGGTGTAGCCCGGCGCCGCCCGCACGGCGGTCACGCGCGGCTTGCCCAGTGTCACAGTGCCGGTCTTATCCAATATCACGGTGTCGATGCGGTGGGCCATCTCGAGCGCTTCGCCGCCTTTGATGAGGATGCCGCGCTCGGCGCCCCGCCCGGTCCCTACCATGATGGCGGTCGGCGTAGCCAGGCCAAGAGCGCACGGGCAGGCGATGATCAGCACCGCTACCGCGCGCACCAGGGCCACCGGGAAGGGCGCCAGGAACAGCCAGACCACGAAGGTCGCGATCGCCGCCAGCAGCACGCCCACGGTGAAGTAGCCGCTCACCACGTCCGCCAGGCGGGCCACCGGCGCGCGCGATCCCTGGGCGCGCTTGACCATCTCGACCATCTGTTGCAGCAGCGTGCCGCGCCCCACCTTGGTGGCGCGGTAGCGCACGCTGCCGGAAAGGTTGATGGCGCCGGCGAAGACCGGGCTGCCGGCGGACTTTTCCACGGGCATGCTCTCGCCGGTCAGCAGGGATTCATCCACCGCCGATTGTCCCTCGGTCACCGCGCCATCCACGGGGATGCGCTCGCCCGGCCGGAGCACCACCACGTCGCCGGTTTCGACCTGTTCGGTGGGGATCTCGGTTTCGACGCCCTGGCGCAGAACTCGCGCGGTGGGCGGCTGAAGATTCGCCAGCCGGCGGATGGCTTCCGAGGCACGACGGCGCGCGCGGGCTTCGAGCGTGCGGCCGGCCAGAATCAGCGCCACGATCACGGCCGCGGCTTCGTAGTAGACCTCGTGGCCGCCGCGCATGGTCGTCCAGAGCGAGTACAGGAACGCCGCGCCCGTGCCCAGCGCGATCAGCGTGTTCATGTTGGCGGCGCAATGGCGCAACGCCCTCCAGGCGGCGGCATAGAACGGCGCGCCCGAGTAGAAGATCACCGGCAGAGTGAGGGCCAGTTGCACCCAGGGTGCGCGGTGAGACATCCCCAGAAACACCACCGGCGCGGCGAACGCCACTGCCACCCACAAGCGCAGCCGCAAGGCGCGGCGCTCGCGGTCCGGGCTGGGACCGCCCTCCGGGACGCCGTAACCCAGTTCTTCGATCGCCGCCGCGAAATCGGCGGCCCGCACGCGCGCGGGGTCGTACTCCACGGTGGCCGTCTCAGTAGCCAGATTGACGCGCGCGCGCTTCACGCCGGGCGTCGCCGAAAGCGTCCGCTCGATGGTGCGGGCGCACGCCGCGCATGTCATGCCGGAAACCGGCAGTTCGATCCGCTCGGGGGCCTCGATTTTCATGCGGCTGCTTTCAGGCCGCCTCGTAGCCGATCTGGCGCACGGCGTCGATGAGAACCTCGGGGCGCACCAGGTCGGAATCGTATTCCACCTCGGCGCGGGCGCCATCGAGATCCACCGTGACTTTGGTTACACCGGGGGTGGATGAAAGTATGCGCTCCACACTGCGGCGGCAGTTCTGGCAGGTCATGCCGCGCACGGAAATGTTGAGAGATTCCAGGGCCATGCCTATATGATGAAACAATTACCCCATGGAGTTTCGATGACCTTTGCCGACATGGCGCTGGCGCGGCGCCTGGAATCCGCTGAGGCGGCCAATGCCAGAGGCTGCGCCGGGCCGGATGTCGCAGTGATGGAGGCGGCCGGCGGCTGCGCCGTCTTCGCGGGCGCCGATTCGCCGCTCACCCAGGTGGTCGGCACGGGCCTGGCCGGACCGGTGCACGCGGCGGAGCTGGACGCGGTCGAGAAGTTTCTGCGATCTCGCGGAGCCGGGGTGACCATCGACCTTTGTCCTCTGGCCGACGCGCGCCTGCTGGAAGAGCTGGTTCGCCGCGGCTACCGGCCCACCGAATTCAACAACGTGCTGGTGAAGCGCCTGGCGGGAACCTCCATCGTGATGACCCCGCGGGTGCGCCGCGCGGTGGCCGGGGAAGCCGACGTGTGGTCGCACGCGGTGGGCCACGGGTTCTTCGAACAGCCCGATCTCACCACCGCCGAAATGGAGGTGGGCCGCCACGTGTTCGCCATGCCCGAAGCGCTCTGCTATCTCGCGGTGGCCGGCTCCCGCGAGCCGGCCGGAGGGGGAGCCATGACCGTGCGCGACGGCCTGGCTACGCTCTTCGCCGATGCCACCATCGCGCGCTTCCGGCGGCAGGGTCTGCACACCGAGCTGATCGCCGCCCGTCTGAATGAAGCCATCGCGCGCGGCGGCGAGCTGGCCAGCGCCACCACGCAGCCGGGAAGCGCCTCGCAGCGCAATTACGAGCGTATGGGTTTTGAGGTAGCCTACACCAAAGTCACCATGGCCGCGTGAATTCGCGCGAGTTGTTGAGAATCCGCCGGGGAATCCGCCACTACCCCAGAGAACCCATGCCCGCGTGGCTCGATTCGTGGATCGCCGCGGCCGCGATTCCCCTGGCTATCTGGCTGCTCGTCAGCGGATTGGACGATTTGTTCGTCACCCTCGTATGGCTCGTCAGGCGGCTGCCCAAGGTCACCTGGCCTTCCGATGCGCAACTGGAAAGCGTGCCCGAGCGGCCGATCGCCATCCTGTTGCCGCTGTGGCACGAGGACCGCGTGATCGGCCAGATGCTGGAACGCAATCTCGCCAGCATAGCCTACCGGAACTACGATGTGTTCGCGGGCGTTTATCCCAACGATGAACCTACCGCGCGGGCGGTCTCCGAAGTGGCCGGGCGGCACGCGCGCGTGCACCTAGCCGTGGTGCCCCACGACGGCCCTACTTCCAAAGCCGATTGCCTGAACGCCGCCTGGCGGCGGATGAAGGCTTTCGAATCCAGCCAGGGAACGCCTTTTCAGGTGATCGTCGTGCACGACGCCGAAGACCAGATAGACCGCCGCTCGCTGCGCCTCATCAACTGGTTCTCGCGGGATTACGAGATGGTCCAGGTGCCCGTACTGCCCTTGCGCACGCCGTCCCTCGAGTTCACGCACGGGCTTTACTGCGACGAGTTTACCGAATTCCAGTTGAAGGACCTGGCGGTCCGCCAGGGGCTGGGCGGTTTTCTGCCCTCCTGCGGCGTGGGCACCGGGTTCGCGCGCGAAGCCCTGGAAAGGCTGGCAGCCACCCGGCAAGGCGTGCTTTTCGATCCGGAGTGCCTTACCGAGGATTACGAGACGGGCTTCCGCCTGCACGCCTTGGGCTGCCGTCAGGTGTTCCTGGGGATTCACTTCGATGGGCGCGTGCCGATGGCTACACGCGAATATTTTCCGCGCACGTTCCGCGCCGCCACGCGCCAGCGTAGCCGCTGGGTGGCGGGGGTCGCCCTGCAGGGCTGGGAACGGCACGGCTGGCGGGTCCCCTGGCGCCAGGCGTACTGGTTGTGGCGCGACCGCAAAGGCCTGGTCGGCAGCCTGATCGGACCGGTGGCCAACCTGCTGTTCCTCTATGGCCTCTCGAGCGCGCTGGTATCTTCGCTGAGACATGCACCGTGGGCCCTGGCGGCGGCCACTCCGGCATGGGTGGCGCGCTGCTACATGGCTACCGGGGCCTGCGCGCTGACGCAGGTAACCACCCGCATGTACGCCACGGCGCGAGTCTACGGGCCGCGCTTCGCCTGGGCCGCGCCGCTGCGCACTCTGTGGGGCACGCTGATCAACTGCGTGGCCACGGCCGAATCCCTGCGCCAGTTCTTGCATGCCCGTGTGCAGCGCGGGGCGATGGCCTGGCGCAAAACCGAGCACGCCTATCCGGCGCATTTCGCGCCCGATCAACGCCTCCGCCTGGGCGAGGTGCTGGTCAACATGCAGTGGGCCGCGCCGGTCGAGATCGAAGAAGCCTTGCCCAGGGTGCCTCCGGGGCTCCGGCTGGGAGAATACCTGATCCAATCGCGAATGCTTTCCGAAGAGCGCTTGTACCGGGCCTTGAGCTTGCAGACGGGTATTCCCGAGGGAATGCCGCTGCACGTCGAGGTGGACCGGCTGACCACGCGCGTCCTGCCCGCCGAGGCCGTGCGGCGCTGGAAGGTGCTGCCCTATCGCGTCGAGATGGGGCGCCTGCACGTGGTGACGGCGGAAGTGCCCACCGAGGCCACCGACCGCGAGCTGGCCGGCTTCAGCGCCCTGGAGATCCGCTACCGCCTGGTACGCCCGGGCGAGTTCGAACGCATGGCCGGCGAGTATTTGCCGCCGGCCGGAACCTGACGCGCTTCGCCCAAGAGCCATCCCGAATGGGGTAAGATGGCCAATCACGTGACCAAACCGGCAACCTCCAGCCAGCCGTCGGGCGCTGGCGATCAACGCGCCGCCTTACTGGCGGGCTACCTCGGGTGGACGCTCGATGCCTTCGACTTTTTCCTGGTTTCTTTCTGCCTGACCGATATCGGCAAGGAGTTCCACCAGACCGATGCGGCCATCGCGCTCACCATCACCCTCACGCTGGCCTTCCGCCCGGTGGGGGCGTTCTTCTTCGGCCTGCTGGCGGACCGCTATGGCCGGCGCCTGCCGCTGATGATCGTGCTGGTGTTCTATTCGGTGGTCGAGGTGCTCTCGGGCCTGGCGCCCAATTACACCGTCTTTCTCGGGCTGCGGGCTTTGTTCGGGATGGGGATGGGTGGCGAATGGGGCCTGGGTGCGTCGCTGGCCATGGAGAAGGTGCCTCCCCGGCTGCGCGGCCTGCTCTCTGGATTTCTCCAGCAGGGATACGCCACCGGCAACCTGCTGGCCGCCGCCTGCTATTTCTTCCTGCTACCGCGCTTCGGCTGGCGTCCGCTGTTCTTCGTGGGCGGGGCGCCCGCGCTGCTGGCGCTGTTCGTGCAGTTCCGCGTGAAGGAATCCGAAGTCTGGGAGAAGTCGCGCTCCCAGACGTGGGGAGAGCTGGGGCGCGCCATCGCCTCCAACTGGAAGCTTTTCATTTACATGTCGGTGCTCATGATGGGGATGAATCTGGCCTCGCACAGCACCCAGGATATGTACCCGACGTTCCTGCAGCGGCAGTGGCACGCCGGCCCCACGGCGAAGGCCGGCATCACGGCTTTCTCAGCCTTCGGGGCGATCATCGGCGGCACGCTCTGCGGGATGCTTTCGGACCGGTTCGGGCGGCGCCGCTCCATGGTGGTCGCGCTATTGGCGGCCATCCTGGTGATTCCGCTGTGGGCTTACGCTCCCACGCTGGGGCTGCTGACGGCCGGCGCGTTCCTGATGCAGTTCATGGTGCAGGGCGCCTGGGGAGTGGTGCCCGCGCATCTTTCGGAGCTCTCGCCGGATGCGGTGCGGGGATTCCTGCCGGGCTTCGGTTACCAGGTGGGCGTGCTGCTGGCCAGCTCGGTGGCCTATGTAGAGGCGGCTTTCGCGCGGCACACCAGCTACTCGAACGCCATGGCCGCCACGGCCGTGGTGGTGTTCGTTTTCGCAGCCGTGGTCACGGCCATGGGAAAGGAGCGCCGCGGCGCCACGTTCGGTCAATAGCGCGCCCGCCGCGTTGCGCCCGCCCTCGGCCAGCCCCGAGGATCTCCGCGCGGCCATCGAGGCGTTTCTGGGCGCTGCCCGCCAGCCCGCACTGCTCGAACCCGGCGAGGAGCTGCTGCCCCTCGCGGCCGATAATTTCGCCCTCGATCTGCGCTCCGGCCGCCTCACATTGCAGGCCTGGGACCGCACGCGCAACCTGACCCGCCGCGTCACGGGCCTGGCCGCTTCCTCCGCCGGCCGCCTGGAACTCACCGTGGAGCGCTTCCCCCGCCGCCAGGGCCAGATCTTCCTGCTCGACCTGGCGCGCCGCGCGGGCGCCGAGATGGGGCGCCGCGGAGACCGCCTGGTCTTCCGCGAGCGCTTCCGCCTCTTCCTGCGCCGCCAGTTTCCGCAGTGGAATCTGGCCGAGCTGAGCGCCGAAGCCAACCTGGAATTCAGCCTCTCGCCGGCTTTCCCGCGCGCTTTCCTGAAGCACGGCCAGCACGGCTGGGCGGCCATCGCCTGCCCGCCCGAAGGGG
>CAYRWE010000018.1:0-40201 GCA_964427655.1 uncultured Solibacteraceae bacterium
CGCAGCTCGCCTATCCGCCCTTTCCGGCCGCGGGAGGGCCGGCCGGCTGGTTCAACGTGCCGGCGCTGCTCATCACCCTGGCGGTGACATGCGTGCTGGTGCGCGGCGTAAGGGAGAGCGCGCAGACCAACACGGTGATGGTGGCGATCAAGATCGCGGCCATCCTGATCTTCTGCCTGGGAGCCGCTCGAGCCATTCAGCCGGGCAACTGGAAGCCCTTCGCGCCGCATGGATTCCCGGGAATTCTCACCGGCGCCTCGATCGTCTTCTTCACCTACATCGGCTTCGATTCCATCTCCACCGCCGCCGAGGAGTGCCGCAAGCCGCAGCGCGATCTGCCCATTGGTATTCTCGCCACCCTGGTGATCTGCACGATTCTTTACAGCTCGGTTTCGCTGGTGCTCACCGGGATCGCCAATTACAAAACCCTAGGCACGGATTCGCCGGTGGCGGACGCGCTCAAGGCGCTGGGCTACAACCGCCTGCGGCTGGTGGTGACGGCCGGGGCGCTGACCGGCATGCTCTCGTCGCTGCTGGTCTATCAGTACGGCCAGGCGCGCATATGGTTTGCGATGTCGCGCGATCGCCTGCTGCCGTCCATGTTTTCGGCCGTGCACAAGACCTTTCAGACGCCCTACATCAGCACCTGGATCGCCGGCTTCGTGGTGGGGATTCCGGCGGGAATCTGGGATATCGACACCTTCGCGGAGCTGTCCAACATCGGCACGCTGTTCGCCTTCGCGCTGGTTTCGCTGGGCGTGATCGTGCTGCGCTGGAAGCAGCCGGAGCGGCCGCGCTCGTTCCGCGTACCGTTTGTGCCGCTCTTCCCGTTGATTTCGATCGCCTGTTGCCTGGTGCTGATGGCGGGCCTGCCGCTACTGACGTGGCTGCGTTT
Organism: uncultured Solibacteraceae bacterium; assembly: GCA_964427655.1. Lineage (GTDB taxonomy): Bacteria > Acidobacteriota > Terriglobia > Bryobacterales > Bryobacteraceae > CAVQNQ01. Next base: position 896 of record CAYRWE010000018.1, read on the forward strand.
CTTCGCCTGGCTGGCGATCGGCCTGGCGATCTACTTCCCCTACGGCCGCAAGCGCAGCACGCTCGCGGAGAATAGGTAAGATCTGAGTGCCCCTGTCGCGCAGGGATCTACGACAGGGCGGACTGCTCGGGCGTCAGTTCAAGACCGCTGTGCCGCGAAGGCTCTGCATTTAAGACCAGCAACCCCATACGTGGTTTGAGGGTGGATAGAGCGGGACCGTCGCCGCGTGGAGCAGTTGTTGCCGCGAATCCAAGGACTGCCAACCCGAGTATCATCGCCGTTCGCCTACGCATGACCATGCATTGAATTAGACCACCTTGCATTCTTCTGAGTTCCCGTCGGGGTTCTGGGTAAAAGCGCCTTTACCGCCGAGAACTTCCACGGAACGGCTCGGCGCCGCAACGCTACGCGCTCTTCAGCCGCCGCTCGGCCTCCATGACGTTTGTCAGGATGTCGTTCACGCGCGTCAAGTGTCCCGGCCCTTTCGACTTCAGCCATTCCAGTACGTCGTTGCGGACGCGGAGTGAGATCAGAGTGGTCTTGGGGCGGTCCCGAAACCGAATCGCCGCTGCCAGTTGTTCGTCGCTCAGTTCCGGAATTTCCGAAAAATCGATTTCCGAGTCCGGCTTCTTCGACAGCCGGTCCAGCGTCGCACGCTGGCGCTTCGTCAGCGGCTTATCCAGAATATCTCCGGCCTTCACTCTTACTAGCTTTTCTGGCCGAGATGATGCGGACGATCTCTTCGCCATCTTTTGCCTCCCTATAGACATGCACGACGACCATAAGCGGCCCGCCGCCTCCGGCCGAACCTAAGGCGTGCCAGCGCCGCTCGCCACCTGCGTCGATCCTGTCTTCGATGAGCATCCTGTCCGGATCTGCGAACACGCGGGCTGCTGTACGGAAATCGATGCCATGCTTCGCCCGGTTGAGGCGGTCTTTTCCCGCGTCCCATTCGAATCGCATTCCCGTAATACATATTGTATATACGGAGCAATCATGAGCGCAAGGCCGAAGAGGCCGAAGGTGCCGGCCGCGAGACGCGCAACGCCGGCCCGCCTCGGACAGCCGTATCATGGTTCACATGGTTCAGGCGACCATCTGCTATCCGGACGGTACGAGAATCGACGCGATTCTCCTGGCAATGGACGGGCACTCGATGCGCCTGATTTCTCGCGATGGCGCCGACACCTTGGAGCTGCGGCTGGACCGCGGGAAGTGGAGCGATGAAGACGGCGTACCTGTGGAGCTGGATGCGCTGATCTCGGACGGCCAGCCGGTCGCGAGCATGGCCGAGCTGGCCGGCGCCGGCGGGGCCGAGCGATTGTGGCAGAATAGAGAGTCGTGATTTCAAACCTTACCCTGGATTATGACGAGGCCCGGCGGGCCGTGGACACCGTGGTTGCCGAGGCGTCCCGTCTCGGCAAGGCCGTGGTGATTGCGGTGGCCGATTCGCACGGCGAGCTGCTGGCCTTTGCGCGCATGGACGGTGCGCCGCTTTCCTCCACCGCTATCGCCATGAACAAGGCCTGGACGGCCGTACGGGCGGGAAAGCCGACCGCCGAGGTAGGCCGTAAGGTGCGCGACCCCGAACAGGGCTTCGACATCTCCTACTACGGCGACGCGCGCTTCTGCGGTTGGGGAGGCGGCGTTCCGGTCCGCCGGGATGGCCGGATAGCGGGCGCTGTGGCCGTGAGTGGATTGTCGCAGGAAGAGGACGCCCAACTAGCGGCCCTGGGAGTGACCGCTATGGGCACCGCTGCGGCTTAGGAACTTGCAATCATGCGCCGCAGGCGCGCAATCCCTTCGCGGAACGACTCCGGTGTAGTCAGCAGGCTCACCACCAGGAACGCCTCGGATTCGAAATCGTAAAAGTAGCCCGGCTGCACCAGGACGCCTTCCTGTGTCAGCAGATCGAGCGCCCACTGTTCTTCCGAGCGCGTGCGCGGCACCTGCACGACGATATACCATCCGCCTTCCACGGCCAAAACGCCGGCCGCCGATCCCTCCAGCGCCGGGCGCGCGAAGGCCAGGTTGGCGGCGGTGCGCTCGCGTATCTGCCGCCGCACCGTTTCTCCCGCTTCGAGGAGCCGCGCCGCCGCATACTGCACGGGCGTGCCCACCGAGAGATACGTATCGGCGATCCATTCGAGCTTGGCGTACGCCTCCCGGCGCAGCTTCTCGGGACCTCCCGTGACGATCCAGCCCAGTTTCATCTGCGGGAGGCCGGAGATCTTCGAGAGGCCGCTCATCGAAAACCAAAGGCATTCCCGGACATCTTCGAGCGTGGCCGCGCGATCGGCATCGGGAGCGAAAGCGTAATCCGCGAAGACCTCGTCGGAGATCAGGGCCAAGCCGCGACGCGCCGCCAATTTCTCCAGGCGGGCCAGCTCGTCGCGTTTCACAAACGACCCCGTGGGGTTGTTGGGATTCACCAGCACCACGGCGCGCGTGCGGGGCCCGATGGCCGCGGCGAGCGCGTCGAGGTCGATGCTCCAGCCGCCTTGATAGACCAGCGGATACGGGCGCGCCTCGACGGATTCCATGTTGGCCAGGAATTCGAATAGCGGATAGGAGGGCCGCGGCACCAGCACGGGATCGCCCGGATCGGCCAGCAGCTTAAAAAGGTAGCCGTACGCCTCGCTGGTGCTGGCCGTGAGTAGAATGCGCTCGGGTGCCACCGTTCGGCCGCGGGCCGCATAATAAGCCGCGACTGCCTGGCGCGTCTCCAGCGCGCCCGCCGGCGAGGGTTCGTAGCTCAGGATGCGCCGGTCCGCGAAGGCGTTCGGGATCTCCGACGGATATTCGAATCCGGCGCGCGTGGGATTGGATTCGGTGAGATCCAGGATAGGCGCGCCCGCCCGGCGCCGGGCCTCGAGCGCCTCGGTGAGCCGGTTGGGCCGCGCATCCCAATGGAAGCGCGAAGAAAACATGCTTGCCTCCGATTGTAGCGATTCGGCGATAGCCCGCGCTTCGCAACGCACTCGCCGCAGCCCCGAAACTCCGCTACTTCCGCGCGCGGTCTCCGGTGTTCATCCACGTATTGATCCCTACCTGCTCGGCGAAATCTGCGGATCTTCGCGCCTCCGCGGTGAGCCTTGAATTCCCAGTGCCCCCCAGCGGGGCGAGCCGCGGCCGGGGTGCTACTATCGGAGTTTGAATCCCGATCCGCAGATTGTGGTCCTGGACGCCGGGGGCCAGTATTGTCATCTCATCGCGCGTAAAGTTCGCGAGTTGGGTGTCTTTGCCGAGGTGCGCGCCAGCGAAACCCCGGCCGCGCAACTGAGCACGGCCAAGGGCATCATCATCTCGGGCGGGCCTTCGAGCGTCTACGATCCCGGCAGCCCCACGGTAGACCCGGCTATTTTCTCGCTGGGCGCGCCGGTGCTCGGCATATGCTACGGCCTTCAGCTCATGGCGTTCCTGCTGGGCGGCGAAGTGCGCAAGGGCGAGAAGGGCGAATACGGCCTGGCCACGCTGGAACTGGATGCGACCTCCGACCCGCTGTTTGAAGGGCTGGGCGGCGCGCAACAGATCTGGATGAGCCATCGCGACCAGGTGGTCTCGCCGCCCGCGGGTTTCCGCGTCGCGGGCCGCACCGCGACATGCGCGGTGGCCGCGTTCGCGGAGCCCGAGCGAGGCTTCTACGGCGTCCAGTTTCACCCCGAGGTAATCCACACCACGCGTGGGCGCGAGTATCTTTCCAATTTCGTTTTGCGCGTGTGCGGAGGCCGGCCGGATTGGGACCCGCGCCATCGCGTGCCGCTGCTGGAGCAGGAGATCCGCGAGTGCGTCGGTTCGCGGAGCGTCTTCTTTTTCGTGAGCGGCGGAGTGGATTCGAGCGTGGCCTTCACGCTGGCGGTGCGCGCCCTGGGCGCCGCACGCGTGCGGGGCGTCTACGTGGATACGGGCCTGATGCGCGAGGGCGAAACCGAATTCGTTCGCCGCATGCCCGGCGTCGCGGTGGAGCACGCGGCGGAGCGCTTCCTGACGGCGCTGGGCGGGGTGACCGATCCGGAGCGGAAGCGCCACATCATCGGCGAGGAATTCGTGGGCGTGCAGGAGCGCATCATCGAATCGCGGAGCCTGCTGGACGAGCGCTGGATTTTGGGGCAGGGGACGATCTACCCGGACACCATCGAATCCGGCGGGACCGCCAAGGCGTCGCTGATCAAGACGCACCACAACCGCGTGGCCGGCATTCAGAAGCTGATCGCGAGCGGGCGGATCGTGGAGCCGCTGAAATCGTTCTATAAAGACGAAGTGCGCGAGGTGGGGCGCGAGCTGGGGCTGCCCGCGGAGCTGCTCGATCGGCACCCGTTTCCGGGTCCAGGCCTCGCGATCCGCTGCCTGTGCTCGGAGTTCGACGCGCCGCTGAGGGCGGTGCCCGAAGGCGCGGTGATACCGGTGAATTCGGTGGGGGTGCAGGGCGATTCGCGCAGCTATGCGCCGGTGCTGGCGATCGAGGCTTTGGATCACGCCCGCGCCACCGAACTGATTAACCGGATGGTGGGAGTCAACCGGGTGATCGCGCCGGTGGAGCTGGCCGGGCGGCTGTTGGAAATGGAAGTGCGCGCCGCCGCGCTCACGCCCGAGCGCATCGCCAGACTGCGCCGCGCGGATGCGATTGTGCGCCGGCTGTCGCACGAGAGCGGCTACGACCGGCGCGTGTGGCAGTTCCCGGTGATTCTGATTCCTCTGGGGACGGCGGGGGCGCCCGATTCGGTGGTGCTGCGGCCGGTGGATTCGGTGGACGGCATGACCGCGCAATCGGTGCTCATGGAGCCGGACCTACTGCGCAAGATGTGCGCGGAACTGCGCGAAGTGAGCGGAGTTGCGGGTGTCTTCTACGACCTGACGCACAAGCCCCCAGCGACTATCGAGTGGGAATGAAACGGGCCGCCGCTATTTACCGGAAGGCGAGGGCGGCAGATGCATTTCCACGCCCGATTCGCGGTTCAGCCGTTCGGTGAGCGGCCGGTCCACCAGCTCGAGAGACACCTGGTTGTGAGTGTTTCCCGAGGTGAAGTAGTGCAGTGTGTCGCCATCCACCCAATACGCCACGGCCGTGTAGATGGTGTGGTCCTTGAAGGCGATCAGATAGTGGGACGGGTCCAGGATGGAGACGCTATTGTCTTCCGGCTCCGGGTTAGGCGGTTGCCGGTAGCCTGCCGGAGGCTGGTTGGGGCCGGGAGCGGCGCCGGGCGCCTGCCCGTTGGGAGCCATCATGGCCGGGGGCGCCTGCGGCGGCCCCTGCGGATAGATGATGATCACGTTGGGCGGCGCCTGCTGGGGCGCGGGCGCGGCACCCGAGCCATCCGGAGGATATCCGTTATATCCGCTATAGCCGTTATCGGGCGGGTATCCGGAGTCCGGTGCGTAGCCGTAACCATAGTTGTAACCGTAGCCGCCCACGTAAATCGGGTAGGCATAGGGGTAAGCGACCACGGAGCCGCCGATGCGGCCCCCGAAGCCTCCTTGGCCGGTCGGCCGTCGGTAATTCTGCCCCGCTAGCGGCCCGCCGCCGCCGGGATAGACCACGCTGCCATTGAAGCGAACCAATCCGGGGGTGGTGGCGCTGGTTCCGCCCGGGTAAAGTACGCTCCCAAAACTGCCTCGTACGGCCGGCCCGCGATTGCCCGACTGGGCAAAAAGGCCGCCGCCAAAGAGCAAAGTAATGCAGAACCCGCTCAGGAGTCGCATGGAAGTTCCCCTACAGGCATTCTACCGCGCGGGAGCGCCGGACCGTGATAGGCGGGTCCGCGGCTGCGAAGTTGGGCGGGAGCGAGCACCGCGGCGACCCTTCAGCAGGTACAATAATTGACGAGCACGGGCCCTTAGCTCAGCGGTTAGAGCAGCGGACTCATAATCCGTTGGTCGAAGGTTCAAATCCTTCAGGGCCCACCAGATTCCTCAAACACTTACGGGCTAGTTCACTTCCTCGGTAGCCGGGTCCCGCGCGGCTTCTCCGCGCTACCGCACTGTCGACAGGCGTCGCGACACGGCACGGCTACGGTCCAGCCAATCATGCTCTCGGCCTTGGGAAGCGGCCCCAGCGAGGGATGGAGCAGACATCGCCGGTCGCCGCCAGGCCAAGCTTGCCGCCACGCGCCTGCGTATATACAATGGAGCCATACATGGCTCGCGTGGCGAAGTTCGACTGGGACGATGCGAACACGAGCCATATCGCGCGGCACGGCGTGACGCCCGAGGAAGTGGAGCAAGCACTCGCCAACCATCCGCTGGTGGCGCTCGCTGCGCAGAAGCGTCGCGGAGAAGAACGAGTGCTGTGCGCCGGGCTGACGGACGCGGGCCGGGCGCTACAGTTCGTCTATACGCTGCGGCGCGGCAGGATTCGCGTCATCACCGCGCACACGGCGAAGAAGAAAGTGAGGGAGAAGCTATGAGAGCGAAAAAGGCCAAGCCCGTTGTGGTTGACACGCCCGAGTTCCGATCGGAAGCCGAGGAAGCGGATTGGTGGGACAAGCATCAAGAGCTGATCTCGGATCTGCTGCTGAAGTACGGCCGCCGCGGCGCCGTGCCCACCAAGAACGTGTCCGTCCGGTTGCCCGTCACCGACATCGAGCGGGCCCGCAAACTGGCTGAGAAACGCGGCGTGGGCTACCAGACCGTTATCAAGACGCTGCTCCACGAGGCCCTGAAGAAGGAATCCAAGATCGCTTGAGGGGTAGCCGGGCCGCTGCGGATGGACTGCGCCGTCACCGTGCCCAATTCTGGTGACCAAACTGGTGGCAATGGCGATAGATTCGGCGTGCGGATAAGTCCCGGCTTCGATGCGCCGGCCCGGGAAACCGCGACATCACCAGGTGCTATGCTTTGAAGTCGCCTGAGCGCTCAGGCGCCGATACCTTCGCGGGAGGCGCGATCTCATGAAAACGAATCTGCCGTTGGGATTCCTGCTCATCATTGCGGCCGGCGCGATGGTGGGCAATTGCATGACGCCATTCAACTCGCTACGGCGATGGAAATGGGAAAGCGCCTGGCTGGTGTTCACGCTGGTCTCCCTGGTGGCGGTTCCCTGGGCGGTGGCGCTGGCCGTAGCTCCGAACCTGCTGGGCATCTACGCCGCTTGTTCCGCGGTCGATCTGCTGCCCTCGCTGCTGTTCGGATTCGGATGGGGAATCGCGCAGGTGCTGTTCGGCATCACGGTGGCCAATCTGGGCATGGCGCTGGGATTCGCCATTGTCATCGGTCTGGGCAGCACGTTCGGCACGCTGGTACCGCTTCTGGTGCAGCGGCCTGAGGTGCTGGTATCGGGCAAAGGCGCGCTGCTGCTGGCGGGGATGCTTCTCATGCTCGGCGGAACGGGGATGTGCAGCTATGCCGGGCACCTGCGCCAAAGAGCCAAAGCGGGTTCCGTAAACCGGGGCCGCGGGGATTTCAAGCGCGCCCTGCTTCTGGCGATCCTTTGCGGGGTGATGGCGCCCATGGTCAACTTCGGATTTGCGTTCGGAGACGGCATCGTGCGGCAGGCCTCGCGGCTGGGCGTGGCGCCCGAGAACGTGGGTTTCGTGGTTTGGCCCGCGGTGCTGGCTGGCGGGCTGCTGCCGAATCTGGCGTATGCCGCGCATCTGCTGACGCGCAACCGGAAGTGGGGCCAGTTCCTGGCGGTGTGGCCGGACCTGGGCTGGAGCGCGCTGGCCGGCGTGCTGTGGGCAGGAGCGACGCTGTTGTACGGCTACGCCAGCCACCAATTGGGCGCGCTGGGCACTTCGGCGGGATGGGCGCTTTACCAGATCCTCATGATCATGAGCGCGAATCTGGCGGGCCTGGCCTCGGGCGAGTGGACGGGGGCGGGGAAGCAGCCGCAGCGCACGCTCTTCGTGGGCCTGGCGCTGCTGGGGGTCGCCACGCTGTCGATGAGCCTGGCGAACAAGTAGCGGCCCGCGGCAAACGCCGCTACGCAAGCGCCACGGATTGGCCATTGTTCAGCGCGAGAAACGTTTTGTCCGGCGCGCACTCCGCCAATCGCCGCTTGGGTGTGTCGATGCCCTCATCGGAAAGCTGGAAGGTGCCGTGGTGGATTGCTATGCTGGCGCCGGCGCCGAGGATTTCATGCGCTCGCACGGCCTCGTCGGGAGCCATGTGCACCGCCGACATGAACCAGCGGGGCTCGTAGGCGCCAATCGGCAGAAGCGCCAGGCGCGGCGCTCCGAATCGTTCGCGGATGGCGGCGAAATGCGGACCGAAAGCCGTGTCGCCGGCGAAATAGACGATGCCGCCGGCCGCCTCGACTACATATCCGCACCACAGGGTGCGATTGCGGTCGAATAACCCTCGCGCGGAAAAATGCACCGCTGGCGCGCTGTGGATCATGGTGGCGCCGACCGGCAGCGATTCACCCCAATCCAGCTCAGTGACGGGACCGATCTTGTGAGATCGCAGCAAGCGGGCCACACCGGACGGAACGACGAACTGGGATGGCGCGCGATCGGCCAGGCGTCGCAAGGTGGCGAGATCCAGATGATCGTAGTGATTGTGGCTGATGAGAACAACGTCGAGTGGCGGAAGATCGTCGAGGCGCACGCCCGGCGCGCGATGGCGGCGCGGGCCGATGGTGGAGATTGGACTGGTCCGTTCCGACCAGACCGGGTCCGTCAGAATGTTGGAGCCCCGCTGCTGAACGAGCAGCGTGGAATGGTTGACCATGGTGACGCGTAGCTCGCGCCCTTCCACGGAAGATGGCGGCTGGGATGGCTCGACATCGGACACGAAGCGGGGAGACGGCTCCGGACGGCTGGTCAGCTTCCACTTCAAGACGTCGCGAAAGCCGCGGGGCGGAGCGGCTCCGGGATTGGAGAATCGCTCCCCGTCGAAGTGCTGCGAAGGTGGCGGCGCGCCGGCCATGCACGAATCTCTATTTACGCATGGATCGGGGCGCACTGGCAGCCAAGGGCCGCGCGCTTCGGGCGGCAGCGCACTACGCGCGGGGATCCGGTCCGTCGGGGAGACGTTCGATTTTACCGATTACCAGAATGTAGGAGAGAGCGCCGGTAAGACCCATCGCCGAGATGAAGGCCAGCGCCAGCGAGAAATCGCCGCCCCGCACCAGCGCGCCCACAATGACCGGCACGCTGATGGAAGAAATGTTCCCCATGAGATTGAATACGCCGCCGGTCAGCCCGATCAGGCGCCTCGGCGCGATCGCCGATACCAGCGACCAGCTAATGGACGCTACCCCGTTCCCGAAGAAGGCCAGCGCCATGATGGCGACGATCCAGGCGGGCGTGCGAACGTAATTGGCGCCCACGATGCTCGTCGAGAGCAGCAGGCCCGTCACGATGGGGGTCTTGCGAGCGATGCTCAGCGAGAAGCCGCGGCGCACCAGGAAATCCGAAACCATACCGGAACAGAGAACCCCGGAGAACGCGCCCAGGAACGGCAGCGATCCCAGCCAGCCGGCTTGCTGGAGGCTGAAGCCGCGGTACCGCACCAGGTAAATCGGAAACCAGGTCATGAAGAACCACTGCATCGAAACGGCCGAATACTGGCCGATGTAAAGGCCCCACAGTTTGGACTTGCTCAGCACCTGGCCGAGATCGCCGGCATTGAGCGCGCGTTCGGTGCCGGCGGCGCGCGGCTCGCTGAGATCCACCTGGCCGCCTCCACTGCGGATCAGTTCGATTTCGGCGGAATTGGTGCCTCTATGGGCCAGCGGGCCGCGGTAGATCGCGTACCAGATGGCGGCCCATACCAGGCCCACCAGGCCCACGATGATGAACAGGCTGCGCCAGCCGAAACGGATCTGGAGGAACATCAGAACCGGAGTCAGAAAGGCGAGGCCGACAAACTGTCCCGAGGTATAGAAGCTGATCGCGGTGGCGCGCTCGCTTTCCGGGAACCACGTGGTGACGACGCGGTTGTTGATCGGAAAAGACGGGGCCTCCATGGCTCCGATGGCCAGACGGAGCGCGAACAGCATCGCCAGGCCGGCCGTAAATCCCAGTAGCACCGTAGCCACCGACCAAAGCGCAATCAGTACCGCGTATAGCTTGCGCGGGTGCACCCGATCCACCAGCCAGCCGCCGGGGACCTGACAGAGCACATAGCTCCAGCCGAAGGCCGAGAACACCAGCCCCATCTTTACGGAATCGAGGGCCAGGTCCCTGGCCAGCAGGGGCGCGGCGATGGACAGGTTGGCGCGGTCCAGGTAGTTGATGACCACGGAGACGAACAGCAGCGCCGGGATGACCAGGCGGCTCCGCGTGGGCTGCTGCGCGGTGACGGTCGTGTCTAGCGGTGCGATGGGGCGCTCCTTCCGGATTCCCCTATGATACGGCGGCGCGGTGCATTACAATTCGATATTCACGCCGCTCGCCGGCATACATATGGGCAAGCTAAAGCATGCCCCACCTGGTGGGGCATGCTTTAGCTTGCCCAAAAATTGGAGGTTGGTAAATGCTCGCCGCAGTCTTGAAAGCTTTCAACCAGCTCGTGCTGGAGGACGTTCCGCGGCCGGAACCCGGCCCGGGCGAGGTGCTGGTACGCATCAAATCGTGCGGCATCTGCGCGACCGACTACAAAGCGATCAAGGGCATCCGAACTAACGTGGATTTCCCTCTGATCGCGGGTCACGAGCCGGCCGGGATCGTCGCCGCGGTGGGCCCGCATGTCACATCCGTGAAGGAGGGCGACGCGGTCATCGTTTCGCCCAGCGGTTTTTGCGGCTTCTGCCGGAATTGCCGGATGGGGATGACCCACTATTGCGAAAACCGCTACACCACCGGCGGCGATGGCGGTGAATGCCGCCCCGGCAGCTTCGCCGAATACACCGTCACCGGAGCCAACGCGGTCTATGAGAAGCCGCCCAACATCAGTTTCGACGCGGCGTGCCAGTGTGAGCCGGTCAGCGGAGCGTGGAAGGGATTGATCCATTTATCCGCCATTCGCCTGGGAGACGACGTGGTGGTGATCGGCACCGGCGGCATCGGCATGTATTGCATCATGGTCGCGAAAGCCGCGGGGGCCGGCCGCTTGATTGCGGTCGACGTGAGCGATTACGCGCTCGAGACGGCCAAAAGGCTGGGCGCCACCCATACCGTCAACCCGACGCATGGCGACGCCAAAGCCGCTATTTACGACATTCTTCCGGAAGGCCCGGACCTGGTCGTGGAAGCCGCCGGGCCGATCCAGGCGGTCGAGCTGATGATCAGTCTTCTGCGCCGCGGCACGCGCTGGAACTTGTTCGGGATCACGACCCACGAGAAGTTCCACGTGGATGGCGGCTTGATGCACTTCCTGGAAGCGCGCATGGACGCGAGCTTCAGCACCAATCCTCTAGCCATGGAGAATGCGATCCGTCTCATGGCCCGGAACCTGGTCGATCCGGAAAAGGTGATTTCGCACCGCTTCCCCCTGTCGCGAATTCACGAGGCTATGGAAGTGATGGGATCGCCGGACCGGAACAAGGTGGTCATCAACCCGTAGCGCGCAATTCGCGGGTCAGTTCCGCGACCGATCCGGCCCTGCCCGTGAAAACCGAGGCAAGTATCAGCAATCCGAATAAGGTGTCTTCCTCGAAGGGCGGCATTCGGTAACTGGCGCCGAACTTCTGTTGGACGATGCGGCGGAGGATCTCCAACTTACAAGCGAGACCTCCCGAGAAGAGAAGATTCTTCCACGACCGATCCCGGAACAAGCGGAGCGCGCAGTCGTGGAAACTGCCGGCCATATACTCGAATGCGCCACGAAACAGGTGACCGGGAGTCAGGTTGTCGCCGCGTATGTTCGATATATGGCCACGGTTCTCGCGCGAGGCGGCGAAGAAACTCAGATCCACCTCTAAGTCCGTATCGGGAACCTCTTCCGCGGCCCGCGCAATTGCGTCCCACACTTCTCCAGGATCCATGTCCTGCGATTTGCCGAAGTTACTGATGAGATCGACGAGCACGTTCAAGGAACGCCCGCCAGGAGGATAGCTGAACAGATTGAGAAATCTCCCGCCGAAGAACGGGCGGGTCTGGTAATCTCCCAACGCCAATTCGAGAGTCATCCGGCTGACTTGCGAACCGGTGGCGATGTTGAGCGAGACCTCTTCCTGATCGAACAAAGCACCCACCAGGGCGCACTGATAATCGCCGACAGGAGTGTAACAAGGGACGCGCGCACCGTTCACGTCGAGATAGCCAACCACGTCGCCCGTCTTTCGTAGCTCCGGCCAGCGGAGATTGCCGAGCCCCAGCGCATCGATCAGTTCCGCGTGCCAGTTTAGCGTCCCCAGATTCAGCGCCCCGTAGGCGCCGGCGTTAGTTGCCTCCACTCCCGGCTCCGAATGGCACAAGGCGCTGAGCACGAAATCCGGCAACGATACGGGCACGAGGCCGGGCGCGAGTTTTCCCTGTTCCGCAAACCAGAAGAGATAGCAGAGTGGCCTTCCGGGATCCAGCTCATTTCCAATCTGACTTACCTGCCGCGCGGGAATTCGCCGAGTTAGTACCTCATAGTAGGACGATCCGGAGCCCGCCGGGTGCGGCATGGTCACGCGCTGGTCGCGCCAGGTGATGCAGTTCGAGACCGGCTCGCCGCGGCCGTTCGTCAGCACCAGGCCGTGCATCTGCGAGCACATGACAATCCCCTCGCAATGCGGCGCGTGGAAGGCTAACTCGGCGATCAGCCCCTGGACTGCTTCCAGAATCGCGCGTGGGTCGAACTCGCAGGCCAGCGGAACGGTGTTCGCGAGTTGCGGCGGGAAGGGCATCCGGCGCACGTGGCCGAGCTGGCGCGTCTCGAGATCGAGAACCGCACCCTTAATAAACGATGTGCCCAGATCGATGCCGATGAAGGACATGTGCGCTCGTTAACCCGGCTTGCGCGCCGAGAGCGCGATGCGCACCCACTGAAAGCTGATGTCGCCATCCGGCATGGGAGCGATCGAGAATGTCCGCACCGCCTCGGCCGGGGCTTCGAGGATGAGGCGGCGCACCTCGTCCGCGTCATGCCCGCAGCAGCCGGCTTTCTCGAGCCAATCCTCAAGGGTGATCGACTCGGATTCGCAGACCTGGTCGAGTTCCTCCATCAGGAAGCCGGCCTCGGTGACGAAGCGGTGCCATTCCGCCGGAGTATAGTTGCGTACGTGCGAGCCATCGCGCAGAACCTCGACGCGATTGTGCCAGGCGTCCACTTCGGGCGAGTTGTCGGGTTCGGCGGTATCGGCGACCAGCAGTCGGCCGCCCGGCCGCAGTACCCGGTAGGCCTCCGCCACGAATGCCGGCACGGAGAGGAAATGGTGGGCGGCCAGGCGGCAGACCACCGCGTCGAAGCCATCCGGAGGGAAGGGAAGAGACTCGGCCGCGCCGGTCTTGAAAACCAGATTGGCCAGTCCGCGCGCCAGCGCTCGGCCATGGGCTTCCTGCAGCATAGCCTCGGAGACATCCACGGCGGTCACCTGCGCGACGAGAGGCGCGAAGGCCACCGCTGTAAAGCCGCCGCCGGTGGCGACATCCAGCAAAGTGTCCGTGGGCTGGCAATGCGCGTGATCGATCAGCCAGGCGAGCGATTCGCCGTTCCACGCATTCCACTGCGCGTTATAGTGCGCCGCCTGGCGGTCGAACTGTTCCTGCGAAGTTCGTGAGGGCATCCTCTATCGATTATGGACGAGGCGCCCGCGGGTTGGAAGGGCGAACGAAACTGGAGCGGGGTACGGGATTCGAACCCGTGTAAATCAGCTTGGAAGGCTGACGCCCGACCACTAGGCCAACCCCGCGCCCAAGATTCTTTCTTATTCTACCAGCGCTTGCCGCGCCCGTCATAATGCCTTTACATTGGGACTTGCACGAGATGAGCATTGCCGCCGCGGTCCTCGATGCCGTGCGCGCCGAGGCCGAGCGCCGGCCGGGAAGCCACGTCAGCCGCGCCGGGTTGCGCATCGGCGAGCTTTCCGGAGTGCAGGCGGACGCGCTGCGATTCTGCCTCGAAACCCTGGTCTCCGGCACCGAAATGGAGCCGCTGGCGTTCGACTTCGAGCTGCTCCCCTGGATGCGCAAGTGCAAGCAGTGCGGCGAAACCTACCGGGTGGTGGATTACCAGCCTGCCTGCGCGGCTTGCGGCTCGAGCGACACCGAGGCCGCCGGAGGTGATGAAATGGAATTGTCGTACGTGGAAGTGGAGGAACCCGATGCGCGTGCCCCTGGAACGCAAGGTCCTGAACGAGAATGACCGCATCGCCGGCCGCTTGCGCGAGCGTTACAAAAGCCACGGCACGTTCTGTCTGAACCTGATCAGCTCTCCGGGATCGGGCAAGACCGCGCTGCTCGAGCGGACGCTGGGACTGTTCGAACCGGCGCGGCGCGTGGCCGTGGTTACGGGCGATATCCAGACCGATAACGACGCGCGGCGGCTGGCCCGCTTCGGCTTCCCGGTGCGGCAGATCACCACCGGAGGCGCCTGCCATCTGGATGCCGGGATGGTGGAGCGATCCCTGGCGGATTGGCCCGAGGATTTCGAAATTCTCTTCGTCGAGAACGTGGGGAACCTGGTCTGCCCCACCAGCTACGACCTGGGCGAGGAAGCCCGCGCTGTCCTGCTGAGCGTCACTGAGGGCGAGGATAAGCCGCTCAAATACCCAGCCACGTTCCATCACGCCGATGTCATGGTGCTGAACAAGATCGACCTGCTGCCCTACGTTCCGTTCCAGGTCGATCTGGCGCTGGAAAATGCGCGGCGGGTGCAGCCGGGGATCGAGATCCTGCAAGTTTCCTGCACCACGGGCGAGGGGCTGGATGGCTGGCGCGCCTGGATCGAGGCGCACCTGTGACCGGCTACCCGGCGCTGAACGCCGTTGGCTTCGCCATTCTGGGGGTGCTGGTTTACCTGGCGGCGTGCGCGGTTTTCGCCCGACTGGCGCCCTTTGCTGTGTGGAAGGAGATTATCCAGGAGCGCAACCTGGCGGCCGCCATTCTGGCCGGCGCCGTGGCCCTGGGCCTGGGCTGGATCGTCGCCGCGGCCATGCACTGAGCTTATTTCGGGGCTTCCAGGCTCTTCAGCTTCTCGTCGAACGCCGGGTAAGGCAGGGCCCCCACCATCAGCTCGCCATCCACTCCCTCGGGAGTGCTCCGGCCGATCACGAAAGCGGGGGTTCCATCGGCGCCGATCTTCATGGCCTCCAGGGTGTCGGTCTGCACGGCGTTCTTGTATTTCTCGCTCTGCACACAGGAGCGGAAGGCGGGCACGTCCATTTTGAGCGTGCCGGCGAATCCGGCCAGGTTCTCCATATCCAGCTTGTCCGGATTGGCGCCCATCAGGTCGCGCAGCGTCCAGAACTGATTCTGCTCGGCGGCGCAGCGGGCGGCCTGCGCGGCGCGCAGAGCGTTGGAGTGGAAATCCAGAGGCAGGTCGCGGCTGTAGAAGCGCAGCTTGCCGGTATCCACATAATTCTTTTTGAGATCGGCGAAGACGGTGGTGTGGAAGCGCTGGCAGAAGGGGCACTGGTAATCGGTGAATTCCACCAGCGTAAGGGGGGCATCCTTGGAGCCGAGCATGTTCACGCCCGCCAGGTCGAGCTTGGCCCGGGTGGGCGCCGGCGGCTTGGGCGCCTGCGCGGCGTTATTGGCCAACTGGCGTTCGAGCAAACTGCGGATCTGGCGCAGCTCGTTCAGAATGGCGTCGGCCTGTTCGCGCGTTATGGTTTCTTCTTTAGTTACAGGGACCTGTGCGCCCAGCGGCGCAACCAGGGCCAGCGCCAACAGCGCGAATATCGTCCCCTGAACCGGCTTTCTCATGCAATCCCCTTCCCACAATACAGGGCAAGCTAAAGCATGCCCCACGCTTTAGCTTGCCCAAACTCGTTTTTGATGGGCGGCTAACGAGTATGATAACAGGACGCCCGACCGCGACCGCGCCATTCGATACAATCGCTACTTGGTGAGGATTTTTGCCTTATTGATCGCGACCGCTCTGTATCTCCAGGCCGCGGACACCCCCATGACGCTGGTGTCCGAGGACGAGGCCGAGCCGATCCATAGCGCCATTGTCCGAAAAGAAGCGTGGACCCAGGACGCCGTCCGGCGGCTGCGCACGGAGGCCGACCGGCGCATGCGGGAAGGCCCCTGGACGGTGACGTTCGAGCGGCCTAAGGACCTGGAGATCGACGCCCACGATTACTATAGCGAGGCGCCCTACTGGTGGCCCGATCCCGAGCATCCCGGCGGCCCTTACATCCACAAGGACGGGCGTGTGAATCCCGACCGCTTCACGGCCAACCGCAACGCCCTGGACGCCATGTGCGACACCATCCTGACCTTGGGGACGGCGGCCTTCCTGCTGGACGACGAGGCTTACGCTCAGCGCGCCGCCCGCGTGGTCAACACCTGGTTTATCAACCCCAAAACGCGCATGAACCCCAACCTGGAATTCGCCCAGGCCGTGCCCGAGTTGGACACGGGGCGCCCCGGCGGAATCATCGAGGGCCGCGTGTTCATTCGCGCTATACAGGGGATGGAGTTCCTGGCTCAGACGCGCGCCTGGGACGCCAAGGACCAGGCCGCCGTCCGCAAGTGGTTCGAGGAATACCTGCGCTGGCTGACGCAGAGCAAGAACGGCATGGAAGAGCGCCACAGCGGCAACAACCACGCCTCCTGGTGGACCGCGCAGGTGGCCGCGGTGGCCAGTTTCGTGGAGGATCAGCCGGCCGGGCAGACGGCCTTCCAATGGTACCGGAGCTCGATCTTCCCGCGGCAGATCCGCGCCGATGGCAGCGCGCCCAGCGAGGAGGCGCGCACGCGCTCGCTCTCCTATTCGGCCTTCAACCTGGAAGCCCTGGCCACCGTCTGCCGCATCGCGCAGGTGCAGGGAGTGGACCTCTGGTCGGTGAGCGTAAACGGCCGCAGCGGCGGCGGCGCCACCATCGGCACGGCCATCGATTACCTGGAGCCCTATCTCAAGGACCCGCGCGCGTGGAAGAAGGAGCAGATCACCGAGTTCGCGAACGAGAGTCCGTATTTCCTGGCATTCGCCGGGATGGGCCTGAAGAAGCCCGAATACGTGGAGCTTTTCCAGAAGCTGGAACACCCGGAAGGGACGTGGTCGAGCCTGCTGGACCTGCTGATCGGCCGCTGGGAAGCCTCCGGCCACCAGACGCGGCACTGAAGGCGGGCGCGGCCCGGATCACGGATCACAGCCGCAGCCGCAGATAAATCGCCCCCGCCGTAGCCTGTTTGGCATGAGGCCCGGTGCGCTCGAAGCCGGTGCGTTCGTACATGCCGATGGCCCGCTCCATGACCGGCATGGTATCGCCCACCATCTCTTCATACCCGGCCGAACGCGCTTCGGCGATGAGCCACTCGAGGAGTGCCTTGCCGACGCGCTGGCCCCGGAAGCGCGGACGCACATAAAGACGCTTGGCCTCACACCGGATTGCGTCTATCGGGCGGAGTGCCACGCATCCCGCAGGTTCACCGCCGGAGAGGGCCAAGGCGAGCCGTCCCTGAGGTGGCCGGTATTGGCCGGGGAGAGCCGCCAATTCCGAGTCAAAGTTCTGGAAGCAAGGCGTGAAGCCGAAGGAATCCCAATACTCGGTGAAGAGTTCTTTCACGGAGATGAGGTTCTCGGGGGAAAGCGCGGACACGATTACCAGGGTAGCGGGGAGTGGCATATAAAGGGTTGTATCACAGGCGGGGAATGGGGACGGGCCGAGGAGGATAAAGGCAGGAGTATTCGCAGTGGATGAAGTCCGCAATGGGCGCACATATCGCCAGGAAGCTCCGCACCTACCGAATCGGATAGAATACCCCTAAATGGAGCAACCTTCGAATCCAGCCGTCTCTAGTAGCCGTCTGATGCCAGCCAGCCCGACGGCGCTTAAGCCACTGATTCTCGAAGCCCTGAAATGTGGCCCGCTTAAACGCAGTGAGATAGTTCTTAAGCTCCGGACACTTGCCCCAGCCGCTGGCTTCTTCATCGGAGGGCCGACGGGCGTGGGATCGGCCAAGAGAGCTCTCCGTGATCTGCGAAATGACGGGCGGATTTTCAGCCCGCAACCCAAGTACTGGCAGATCAGAAATTCTGATGCTCAGATCGAAGCTGAGGTACAGGACGAACTCGACGAGGACACCGTTGATGAGGAAGACGACGGTGACGATTCCCTTGAGGGGATGGAAGCCGATACTGCCGCTGGACTCATGATCGAACGCATCATCGGCGAGGGTGCCGAATCGGTTTACCTCTACTATCACGATGCTCACGCCGAAATTGCAAGGCGCGACGGTCTCGCCGTTTGGGAGTGCAAGGTCGGAAGTACTGCCGGTGCGGTAGACAGTCGAATTATCGGCCAGGGGGCATTGACGTGCTTTCCACGTCCCCCGATAATCGGCCTTGTGATCCGCACCGACAACGCGAGGAGCCTTGAACGGCTTTTACATGATGCGCTGGCCCTGGCAGGCAGACGCATAACGGGTGGTGGTGGGTCGGAGTGGTTTCTGACATCTCCAGATCACCTGGGACGTTGGTATGAGGCCTTCCTGGGGAGCATCTCTATTCTTCGTGACCACCGGGAGTCGCGGCCACAGGCCCTCTCAAAGCAAACATAGGAACCCGCCATCGAGCGACAATGTGCGCCAGATGTATTAGCGTGTAATCGCGGGCGAGAAGTGGGCTGCTGGAAGCATGGACCCGCCCCGCGTCAAGTCAGGACTATTCTGTCCTTCTCCGCGTAACCTCCGCGTCTTCGCGTCTCCGCGGTGAGTTTCTCCCCCAATCTGCCCTATAATCGCCTACGTGCACACCATCATCGAGCCGTTCCGCATCAAGAGCGTCGAGCCGCTGCGGCAGACTTCCCGCAAGGAGCGCGAGCGCTACCTCGAAGAGGCCGGCTATAACCTGTTCCGTATCGCGGCGCGTAACATCCTTATCGACCTGCTGACCGATTCGGGGACCAGCGCCATGTCCACCGAGCAGTGGGCCGCGTTGATGCGCGGCGATGAATCGTATGCCGGAAGCGAGAGCTTCTTCCGGCTCAAGCGCGCGGCCGACGAACTGACCGGCTTCCGACACATGATCCCCACGCACCAGGGGCGGGCGGCCGAGCGCATCCTGTTTACCGTGATGTGCAAGGCCGGCGACGTGGTGCCCTCCAACACGCATTTCGATACCACGCGCGCCAATATCGAATTCATGGGGGCGCGCGCCGTGGACCTGCCGATTCCGGAGGCCGCCGATACCCAGGCGCGCCTCGATTTCAAGGGCAACATGGATGTCGCCGCCTTCGAGGCGCTCATCGCCGCCGAGGGCGCGGACCGCATTCCGCTCGCCATGCTCACCATCACCAATAACTCCGGCGGCGGCCAGCCCGTCTCCATGGCCAATATCGAGGCCGTCAAGCGCGTGGCCGCGCGGCACGGGATTCCGCTCTATCTCGATGCCTGCCGCTTCGCCGAAAACGCCTGGTTCATACGGGAGCGCGAGCCGGGCTATGGCGACTGGTCCCCCAAACGCATCGCGCAGAAGATGTTTTCGCTGGCCGATGGCTGCACCTTCTCGGCCAAGAAGGACGCCTTCGCCAACATCGGCGGCTTCCTTTCGACCAACGACGACCGCCTGGCCCAGCAGCAGACCAACCTGCTGATTCTGACCGAGGGCTTCCCGACCTATGGAGGCCTCGCCGGGCGCGACCTGGACGCCATCGCTACGGGCCTCGAAGAAGTGCTCGATGAGGATTACCTGCGCTACCGCATCATCTCGACCGGATACCTGGGGCGGCATATCGCCGATCGCGGCGTGCCCATCGTCGAGCCGCCCGGCGGGCACGCTATCTATATCGATGCGGCGCGCATGCTGCCGCACATCCCGCCGGCGCGGTTTCCGGGGCAGGCGCTGGCCGTCGAGCTATACAGGGAGGCCGGGATACGGTCGGTCGAGATCGGCTCGGTGATGTTCGGGGCGGCCGCGCGGCACGAACTGCTGCGCCTGGCCATTCCGCGGCGCGTGTATACGCAGAGCCATATCGATTACGTGGTAGAGGCGATTCTGGAGGTGAATGCGCGCAAGCAGGCGATACGCGGCATGGAGATTGTGGAGGAGCCGCCTTTCCTGCGCCACTTCAGCGCGCGTTTCCGGCCGCTATAATTGAAGGTCCTCGATGCTCTGGTTCAGCCTTCGCGTGGCCGGCGTGGCCACGGCGGCGGCGCTGGCGGTGGGCCCGTGGCTGGCCTGGCTGCTGGCGCGCAAACAGTTCGCGTGGAAGGCGGCGCTGGCCGCGCTGCTGGGTGCCGCGCTGTTTGTGCCGCCGCCGGTGATCTGCTACTACTTTCTGTGCGTGCTGGAGCGGCGCGGGAGCTTCACCTGGCAGGCCGCGGGGGCGGCCGCGGCGCTGGCCTCGGTGCCGCTGATGGTGTGGGCGGGGCGCGCGGCGTTCACGCGGCTGGATGCACGGTACGCGAACGCGGCGCGCACGCTGGGCGCATCGGAATGGCGCGTCTTCTGGGTGGTGGAATTGCCGCTGGCGTACCGCCCCATGCTGCTGGCGGCGGGCCTGGCGGGCGGCCGCGTGCTGGCGGAGACGCTCGCTACGCTGGCGATTGCGAGCCGGCTGAAGCCATGACCCACGCGCGCATTGGCAGGAAGATTCCGCCCGGCTTCTCGCTGGACGTGGATTTCGCCATTGGACCGGGCGTGACGGCCATCTCCGGCCCCACGGGCGCCGGCAAGACGCTGTTGCTCGCGCTGCTGGCGGGCATCGAGCGGCCGGATAGCGGGCGCATTCTGCTCCAGGACGCCATCCTGTTCGACGCCGCGTCGGGCGTGAACGTGCCGGCGCGGCATCGCGATTGCGCTTACATCGGCCCGGCGGAGGCGCTGTTTCCGCACATGACGTTGCGGCAGAACCTGCTTTTCGCGGCCCGGCGGCGGCCGCGTTTGGAGCGCCATCGCAAGACCGGCGAAATGCTCGAACGCTTCCAGCTCACGGCGGCGGCCGGCGAGCGTCCGCGCGAAATCGCAGCCGGGGAGCGCCTGCGCGGCGAGGTGGCGCGCGCGCTGGCCGCCGAGCCGAAACTGCTGCTCGCAGACGACCGCGGGTGGAGCGAGCCGCTGGTGAACCAGATGCGCGCCGCGGCGGGCTGCCCGATCCTCCTGGTGACGGACGATTTCGACCTGTGCTGCGCGGCGGCCAACGAGCTGGCGATTTTGAGCGCCGGCCGGATCGCCCAGCGCGGCACGCCGCGGCAGGTGCTGGAGCGGCCCGAATCGCTCGACGTGGCGCGCATTACGGGCATCCCCAATCTGTTCGCGGCCACCATCGGGGCGCTCGATCCGGGCCACAACCGCAGCCGTCTCGAGATCGAAAACTTCTCGCTCGAAGGCCCTTACATTCGCGGCCATTTCCGGGGCGACCGGGTGTGGGTGGCGATCCGCCCGGAGAACGTGCGCGTGCTTGCCGGAGATGTGGCGGCGCGACCCGGCCTGATCGGCGTCGAGCTGCTGCGCGCGGTGCCCCGGTGGAGATCGGTGCGCCTGGAGTTTTCGCACGGCATCTTCGCGGACGTGGCGCACGAGGAGTTCGCGCGGCGGAAGGATAATAAGAGTTGGCTGGTGGAGTTTCCACCGGAAGCTCTGATCGTCCTCTGATCCATGGCGCTTCGAACTCTCGCCGAATACGAGGGGCTGGCCGAGACCGCCCACGGCCACCTGTGCGCGGGGCAGATACTGGGAATCCGCATGGCGCTTTATGGCGTGCGGCTTCTGGGCCTGGAGGACCCCGCGGGTGCGGACCGCAAACGGCTGGTCACGTTCGTCGAGATCGACCGCTGCGCCACCGACGCTATTTCCCTGGTGACCGGCTGCCGGCTGGGCAAGCGCGCGCTCAAGTTTCGCGATTTCGGAAAGCTCGCGGCCACCTTCTGCGACCTGCGCGAGGACCGCGCCGTGCGCGTGGTGGCGCGCGAGAGCGCCCGCGAACGGGCTCGCGAGCTGTACCCGGGCGTCGAGAGCTCCGGCCGCAAGCAGACGCTGGCCTACCGCGAGATGCCGGATTGGGAGCTGTTCGATTTCGAATGGGTGCGCGTGGCTCTGGATGCGCGCGATCTGCCCGGCTCGAAAGTTCCGCGGGTGGCCTGCGCGGAGTGCGGCGAGGCGGTGAATTTCGGGCGCGCCATCGAGAGCGCCGGCCGCGTGTTGTGCCGAGCCTGCGCCGGCGAACGCTACTACGAGCCGCTCTGATGCTGCGCTACTACATCACCGACCGGCGGGCGGCGGGCGGCACGGAGGCGCTTCTGGGAGCGGTGCGCCGCGCGCTCGAACGGGGCATCGAGCGCATCCAGGTACGCGAGAAGGATCTTTCGGCGCGCGAATTATGCGAGCTGGTGCGCCGCATGGTGGCGCTGCCGAACCCTCACGGGACGCGCATCCTGGTGAACTCGCGCGCGGATATCGCGCTGGCCGCGGGAGCCCACGGCGTCCACCTGCCCTCGGATTCGCTCGCCCCGGAGACTCTGCGCGCCATCGCGCCCGCGGGATTCCTGATCGGCATCTCGACGCACTCGGTGGCCGATCTCCGCGCAGCCGAGCGGCAGGGCGCCGATTTCGCCGTCTTCGGCCCGGTCTTCTTCACCCTCTCCAAGGCCGGCTACGGCGCGCCGCTGGGCCTGGAGCGCCTGCGGGAGGCCGTGCATTCGGTGAGCATTCCGGTGCTGGCTTTGGGCGGCGTCACGGAGCGCAACGCGTCCGAATGCCTGGCCGCCGGCGCGGCCGGGATCGCGGGCATTTCCATGTTCCAATCCTGACGGTTGCTAGGGAACGTCGATTTCCATCGAGAGCAGCGCGGCGCCGTAAGTCTTGCCTTGCGCATCCGTTCGCAGGGAGACGGTTCCGCCGCCATCGAGGGCCTCGTGCAGAACGAAATTCAAGGCGCCCAGATTGGGCAGTTCGAAGCGCTCCACCTTTCCCCGGCAAAGCTCGCCGAAATGGAGTTTCACGCGCTCGGCGGTGACCTCCCGTGCGAGCAGACCGTAGTCGCGGGGATCGAGCGCGATCAGCCCGATATTCACCGCGTCGCCCTTATCTCCGCTGCGCGTGTGCGCGATTTCCCGCAGGCTTCGTTTCATGGTGCCTCCTCGGGCGGTGCCCCTAATCGAGGATATCGCGCCCGAGAAGGGGTGGAGACAAGACCGCCCCCTCACGGTCGTGGCTCGGTTGCCGAGCGCCAGCGGGTCCCGCAAGCCCTACGGGCCAAACGGGTACAATGGAGTTTCCGCCAATGAAGCCATTTCTTGTTCTAATGGTCGCGGTGCTCGCCGCGATCGGCCTCCTTTCGTGCCGGAGCACGCCGCCCGCCGGGGTCGCGGCGTCCGTCAACGGCCACGCCATCACGTACGCCGAGCTCGATAAGATTTACAAATCACAGCCCCAACAACAGGCCGAAGGCGCCAACGAAGACCAGATCCAGTCGCAAAAGCTGGAGGTTCTGGGCAGCCTCATCACCAATGAGATCATGCTCCAACGTGCCGAAAAGCTGGGACTGACGGCCGTGGACGCCGACGTGGATGCCGAGCTGAACAAAATGAAGGCGCCCTACACCAAAGAGGAATTCGAAAAGACTCTGGCCGATCGCAAGATGACGATCGACGACCTGCGATCCCAGGTCCGCCGCCAGCTCACCGTCGATAAGCTGGTGAATCGCGAGATCACCTCGCACATCAGCATCTCCGATCTCGAGGTCACCAATTTCTACAACGCCAACAAGACCAGCTACAATCTGGCCGAGCCGCAGGTGCACCTTTCGCAGATCATGGTGACGCCCGTGGCCGATCCCAACGTGCGCAACCTGAAGAACAGCAAAGCCCAGAACGAGGCCGAGGCCAAGCGCAAAATCTCCGAGCTGGAGGTCCGGCTCAAGACCGGCGAGAAGTTCGCCGAACTGGCCCAGAACTACTCCGAGGATCCCAACACCGCGCCCAATGGAGGCGACATGGGGTATATCCCGGAATCGGCGCTGGAAAAAGCCAATCCCGAACTGCGCAAGATGGTCATGGGTTTGCAGCCGGGTGCGTATTCGCCCATCATTCATACCCAGGAGGGCTACCGCATCCTGCAGGTGATCTCCAAGGAGCCGGCCGGGCAGCGCGAGCTGAACGATCCGCGAGTGCAGCAGGATATCCGCGAGACCCTCTTGAACCGCAAGGACCAGCTCCTGCGGGGCGCCTACTACGAAGTGGCGCGCAACCAGTCGAAGGTCGAGAATTACATGGCCCGCAGCATCGTGGAGAACGCCCAGAAATCGAAATAGCGAACGGACCGGCGGGGTGGGCGGCCTGGCGCTCTAATGCGTGTGGCCGATCTCGTAGACGAAGATGCGGTGCTCGGCCATGCCGGTGCGCACCACCAGCATTTCGGCGGGCTTCCAGCCGCGAATGGGATAGTCGTTCGAAACCACGCGCGCGCCCGGCTTCAGGTATTTTTCCAGGCTGGGGCGCACGCGCTCGTTGGAATTGGTGAGCAGGTACATGGTCACCACCGTGGCGGGGCTCAGGTCCACGCGCAGCGCGCTGTCCTGAACGATGCGCACACGGTCCTCCAGCCCCAACGCTTTGATGCGCTCTTCGGCTTTGCGGCAGAGATCCTCGCGGATTTCGATTCCCACGCTGTGGGCATTGAACCTCTGGGCGGCCATGATGACAATGCGGCCATCCCCGCTGCCCAGATCGTAAACCACGTCGCCCTGCCTGACGTGCCCCGCTTCGAGCATTCTCTCGACGAGTATTTCCGGAGTCGGGATGTAGGGCGCCAGATTCTCCGTGAGGCCAAACTTCTGCTGCGCGCTGCCGGAAATCACCGCGGAAGCCAGCAGACACGCGATGGGAAGTACCTGCATGATTATTGCGAGGACGCAGCTATCGTCGAAGTCCTGCCAACCTTTGATTTTACAATACGGCCGATGATTTCGTTCCAGGCAAAGAAAAGATCGCGCGGGTGCGAAATCGTGAACTCGGAACCCTTGAGGAAGTGCACGGCCGTCCCGATGGCGTCCCGCCAGGGAGTCATCAGCGGGTCGAGTTCGTAATTCATGTAGAAAACCGGAGCCTTCACCTCCCCGAGAGGCTTGAGCGCATCGAGCATTGGGCCGCTGTCCAGGGTCACCTTCGGCCCGGCGAAAATGACGGCATCCGGCTTCTTTTCATCGGTTATCTCGCGAGTGACCAGGCCGGCCAGGAATTCGGAGTCGCCATGCTTCTGGTTCAAGCGGTTGAGATCCACGGTTCCCAAATTGAGCGATTTCAGCGCCTCGCCGATGGCCGGAAAGTCGATTTGCGAGGCGTCGTCCTGCCGGTAGATGACGCGCTGCTCCTGCATGTTATAGACAACCAGGGTGAACTTTCCGATGCGCCGCTCGCGGGCTATGTTGCGCAGGATCGAGCACAAGCCATCGGTATCGGACGGCTGGAGGCTGGCCGAAGCGGCATCCTGCGGGGCGAAGTTGACGATCAGCTTGACGTTCAACGGCCCCTCGCGCTCCACGGGGGCCTCCTGCTTGAACTGCTCTTCATCGACCGGAAGCACGGTGCCGGCGGCGATGTCGAGCGCGATCTCGCGATCCCGGGCGGGCAGGCTGGCCTCCTGGTCCCAAAATGCCGTGCACACCCGCTCGGAACGGTCGCGCATCAGCCATTCCACGTGGTACTTGCCTTCGCCCACGTCGAATAACCCCTTCAGCACGGCTTGGCCCCTGGTGTTCTCGTCTATCGCCGGCACGTTCAAGCGCTGCACGAACTCGACCGGGTCGCGGCCCTCCGGAATCACCCTGAAAACCATCACGAGCTGGTTTTCCGCGCCTGCCAGGTCCTTCAGAGAGACGCTGACGTCGTAACCGGAGTGAAACTTGAGGTCGAAGCCCAGGGCCGGCTTAATCGGCTCGACGGTGCAGGGCAGGTCGTTGCGGACCTCGCCGATGTCCAGAGTGGCGGCGTCGGTGGTGAACATACGCACGGGGCCACCGGCGGACAACAACTGTTGTCCCCAGACGGGTCCCAGTCCCAGACCGAGCAAAGCCAATCCCAGCCGCATCGCCATGCCGCACCATACCGTATTCGGGGCCATCCTCCGTGGGTCAGCACCCGCCGTTCCAGTGTTCTCGCACTACGGAACGCTTGTCACGTATTATGGACCAAATCGAAAGTCACGTATAGAGGGTAGGTGCGGCGCCGCACGCAGGATCAATGGACGAAGGCGCCGCGGTGTTTCAGAAAGCAGCGCGAGCGGTACGCGGCGCCGGGCGGAGCGCTCTCGCAAAACGTCTCGGAATGAAGGGCATCCAGCATTTCCCAGACGTGCATCGAAAGGCCGTCGAAGCCGCGCGATTCGATGGCTCGGCGGACCTCCTCCACCCTTCCGGCATAGGCGGGAAATTCCACCAGCGTCACCGGCCGGTCATACCGCCGGCCATCGGGGTAGAAATGCCGCACGGCGGCATCGTGATAAATTTGCGGGTTAATGGGAAAATCGACGCTGGCCAGCGCTTCCAGCAGCGCTTCCAGATCGCGCGCTTCCACGTCGATAGTTACGGAAACCAGGACCCCTTCGCGCCCGGAAAGCGACGGGGCCGCGGCAGCTTCAGACCAGACGCTCACTTGAACCTCCAGCATCCGGCGGGGGGTCTCCCAAAACAAAAAACCCTGGAGCCCAAAGGCGCCAGGGTCCAAAGTTTCGAGCAGACCGACTCACCTTTAGCACTTTTTTTCGTGGTTGCAATTAGCCCGGCTCAAAAGCCGTAAATCAATCCACGTCTAACTCAACCATAACACCGGAAGCCCCGCCGATCAAGCGCTTTTCCGGCAATGAGTGTGCGCGGGCGTGGATCGGCGGGTGGACTTCAAGGCAGCTCAACGCGGAGACGCGAAGACGCGGAGATTCCCGGAGTAAGGCTGAGCTTTCGGACGTTTCTTGCAGAGAGGCCAGGTGAGGAAAGTCAAAACCTGAGATCGCCGAGGAAGCGGAGATTCTTGCGGGCTGCGCCTTCCGGTGCGCGGCGATACGCGGATTTTCCGGCACTGAGCGGGCTCTTGCGGCGGCCCGTACGCATCCGGCGGCTCCAGGCGGGAGGCACGCGGCGCGGGCAGGGTATAATCTGGTCGAATGGCCCAAACCCAGTATTCGGTCTGTGCTTTGGACTGCCCGGACTGCTGCGCCTTGACCATCCAGGTGGAGAACGGGCGCGGATCGAAGCTGCGCGGCGATCCCTCGCACCCGGTGACGCGCGGGTTCCTGTGCGGAAAAGTGGCTCAGTACCTGGAGCATGAATATTCGCCCGCCCGGCTCATGTTTCCCAGGCGGCGCGTGGGCGCTAAGGGCGAAGGGCGTTTCGAACGGATCTCCTGGGATGAGGCGCTCGACACTATAGCTTTCCGCCTGCGCGCCATTCGCGAAGAGTTCGGGCCGGAAGCGGTGCTGCCCTATAGCTACGGCGGCAGCATGGGCTTCCTGAACGGCGAAGGTATGGACCGCCGCTTCTTTCACCGGCTGGGCGCCTCGCGGCTGGACCGCACCATCTGTTCGGCGGCCGGCGGCGCGGGCCTCACCGAGGCGCAGGGCGTGCGCTATGGCACCGAACCCGAGCAGTTCCGCAACGCGCGGCTCATCATCGCCTGGGGCGCCAATGTGCTTGGAACCAACGTGCACCTGTGGCCTTTTATCATGGAAGCGCGCCGCCAGGGCGCACGGTTTTATACCATCGACCCGCGCCGCAACCGCACGGGAGCCGCCGCCGATAAGCACTTCTTCATCAATCCGGGAAGCGATACGGCTCTGGCGCTGGGCATGATGCACGTGATCGTGGGCGAACGGTTGTACGATGCCGATTACGTCGAGCGCCACACGACGGGCTTCGAGGCGCTGCGCGGCCGCGTGGCCGAATGGCCCCCGCAGCGGGCTGCGGAGATGACCGGCATTCCGGCGGACGAGATCGTCCAACTGGCCCGCGAATACGCCACCACGCAGCCGGCCGCCATACGCCTCAACTACGGTGTGCAGCGCAGCGAGCGGGGCGCCATGGCCGTGCGCACGATCGCGTTGCTGCCGGTGCTGACCGGGTCCTGGAAGCATCCCGGCGGCGGTTTGCAGCTTTCCACTTCGCAGGCCTTCCACCTGAACCGCGCGGGCCTGGAGCGCGAGGACTTGCAACAAAAGGCCCTAGGCCGCGAAGCGCGCCTGGTGAACATGTCCGAACTGGGCGCCGCGCTCACCACCCTGAGCGGCCCGCCGGTGATGGGGCTGGTGGTCTACAATTCCAATCCGGCGGCCGTCGCGCCTAACCAGAACGCGGTGCTCAAGGGATTGCGGCGCGAAGAGCTGTTCACGGTAGTGCTCGAACAATTCCGCAACGATACCGCGGATTACGCCGATATCCTGCTCCCGGTCACCACCTTCCTGGAGCACACCGATCTTTATTTCGCGTACGGCCACTACTACCTGCAGCTCGCGCGGCCGGCGCTTCCGGCGCCTGGCGAGACTAAGTCGAACGTCGAGATCTTCCGCCTGCTGGCGGCCCGCATGGGCTTCGAGGACGCCTGCTTCCGCGAAAGCGAAGACGACATGATCCGCGGACTGCTGGCTTCCGGGCATCCGTTCGTCGAGGGCATCACGCTCGAGCGGCTGGATCGCGAGCGCTTCGTGCGGCTGAATCTCCCCGAGCCGTTTCTGCCGTTCGCCGAAGGGGGCTTCGGCACTGCCGACGGTAAGTGCCATTTCCACGCCGAGACGCTGGATTACCAGCCGCCCGTGGAATCGCGCCACGGGGACGCGGAGCTGCGGCAGAGCTATCCGCTGGAACTGATCTCGCCGAAAAACGACGACAGCATGAATTCCACCTTCGGGCGCCGCGACGCCGTCGATCGGCAGACCGCCATTCTGCACCTGAACCCCGCCGACGCACTCAAGCGCGCCATACGTTCCGCGGACCCCGTGCGGATCTACAACGGCCGTGGGGCGTTCACGGCGGTGGCCGCGGTGGATGAGAGCGTGCCGCAGGGGGTGGTCAGTGCGCCTTCCTCCCGCTGGGGGAAGCGCGCTCCGGGCGGGCGCAATGCCAACGCGGTGACCTCCGAGAGGCTCACCGACGCCGGCGGCGGCGCCACGTTTTACAGTTGCCTGGTTCAAGTCGAAAGAGTCGGAGACTGATGACAAAGGCGTTTCGCGCGACAGGCTGGCTCGCCTGTGCGCTTTCCGTGATTCTGCTGTTTGCGCCGCTGGGCTGCAAACGCAGAAAAGTCCGTGCCCAAGCGACGGTCGAAGAGGCGCCCGGGCTGGCGTCGACGATTCATCTGGGCGATCCGCGCATGGCCGCGCAGATCGTGAGCGGCCTCTACGGCGTCGAGAACGGCGCGTGGAGATGGAGCGCGCGGCGCTTCGCCGTGGTTCTGAGACCGCCTGCCGGGTCGGCCCAGAAGGGCGCCATTCTGCGCGTAAAGCTGACCGTTCCCCCGGTGATCGCCGAGAGGGAAAAGAGCGTCACGCTCACGGCTGCGGTCGCCAAAAGCCCTCTGCCACCGGAGACCTACAGCAAAGCGGGTGATTACACCTTCCAGCGCGACGTGCCCGCTAATCTGCTAACGGGCAGCGACCCGGTGCGCGTCGATTTCGAGCTCGATAAGGCCCTGGCGCCCAGCGATGCCGATTCGCGCGAACTGGGCGTCGTGGTCCTGGCCATCGGCCTCGAATCGAAATGACCCGGGACCCCGGGACGCGCCTTCTCAAACGGAAGTCTGCGTATCTCGGGCCGGCGGTGCTGGCGGGCTTGTGCCTGCTGGTGCACTGGCAGAGCTTCACGGCCTGGTTTCGCGCCGACGATTTCGCCTGGCTGGGAGTGGGGCTGCACGTCCAGGATTTTCATGACCTGATGCGCGCGCTGTTCTCTCCTCAGGCCCAAGGCACCATACGCCCGTGGAGCGAGCGTGCCTTCTTCATGGCGGGGTTCAGCCTCTTTGGACTGGATGCGCTGCCATTCCGCGTGGTGGTCTTCGCCACCCAGTTCGTCAATTTGTGGCTGGTGATGGCACTGGGCGAGCGCCTTTCGGGAAGCCGCGCGGCGGGATTCTGCGCGGCGCTGTTGTGGATGGTTCACGGCTCGATGGTCGAGCCGCTGGGCTGGACGTGCGTGTATAACCAGGTGCTGTGCGCCTTATTTCTGCTGGGGGCGCTGCGCTTCCTGGTGCGATACACTGAGACCGGCCGGCGCCGATACCTCGTAGCGCAGTGGGCGGCCTTCCTGGTGGGCTTCGGCGCGCTCGAGCTGAACGCGGTCTATCCGTTGCTGGCGGCCGGCTACACCTGGCTGTGCGCGCGCAAGTATTTCCGCGGCACTCTGCCGCTGTTCATTCCCTCGCTCGCCTATGTCGTGCTGCACCATGCCGTAGCGCCGTTCGCCCGGAGCGGCGATTACGCCATGCACTTCACCGGTTCCATGCTGCGAACCGCGGGCACTTATTGGACCTGGTCCGTGGGTCCGGTCTTCCTCTGGTCGCCCTTCGTTTTGCCATCATGGGTGCTGCCGGCGGGTGTGGCCCTGCTGACCGCCGGGCTGGCGCTGTTTCTGGCCGGCAAGCTGCGTGGTGGGGGGGCCCAGGCGGCGCTGTTCGGCCCGCTCTGGTACGCGGTCACTCTTTTGCCCGTGCTGCCGCTGCGCGACCATGTCACCGAATACTACGTGTACCTGCCGCTGATCGGCATCTGCTGGCTGGCGGGATGGGCGCTGGTGGAATCCTGGAAGTCGCGCGGCGCAGTGCGCTGGGTAGCCGTGGCGCTGGCCCTGGTCTACGCTGCCATGGCGGTGCCGCAGGTAGTGGCGGCCTCGCAGTGGAACCACCGGATTGCCGCCCGCGTGCGCAACCTGGTGGAAGGCGTGGCCGGTGCCCACGAATTGCATCCCGATAAATCCATCCTGCTTGAAGGTGTGGACACAGACTTGTTCTGGAATGGCGTTCTGGACCGCCCCTTCCGGCTGATCGGTGCCGATCGCGTCTACCTGGCTCCCGGCAGCGAGCAGGCGATCGCGACGCATTCCGACCTGGGGGAGATCGGCGATTACATCCTGCCTGCGGACGTCACTGCTCAGGCTCTGGAGCGTGACGAGGTAGTGGTCTACGACGTCCGCGGATCCCGGCTGCGCAATATCACGTCGCTCTACGCCCAAAGACCGCTCGACCGCAAGCTGCCGCTGCGTGTGGATGCCGGCAGCCCGCTGGAGGGCTATCTGATGGGCCCCGAATGGTATGCGGTCGATACGGACCACCGCTGGATGCCCCGGCGCGCCACCTTGCGCATGGGTGCGCCGCCTGCCGCAGGGATGAAGCTGTACCTGCACGGCCAGTGTCCCACCGCGCTGCTCCGTGGCGGCCCGCTCGGGGTAACGCTGACGGTTGATGGCATGGCGCTTCCCGCGGCCTCGATTCACCCCGGCGAGAGCGCCTTCGAGCTGGCGTTTGCCCTGCCAGCCGACGTGGTGGGCCGGCCGGAGATGCAGATCGCGGTAGAGGTGAGCCGCACGTTCATCCCGCCCGGGGATCCCCGCCAACTGGGACTCGCCTTCGGCGTCTTCGAAGTGCGCTGAGCGTGCCCCGCCAACTGGCCGCGCGGATCGCGCTTCAGCGCGGAGCGGCCACGAAGTGATACACCTCGAAAACCGGGCGGCCGAAGCTGTCGGGGATGGTGGCCATGGTCTCAGGCAGATAGCCCTCGCCGGCGGCGAAGCGAATGAGCTTTGGGTCGTTGTGGAAGAACTCGGTCTGCTTGGTGTGGGCCAGAAAAACCGCTCCCGGCTCGGAGACGATCTCCTCCGCGATCTTGCGGTCCTCCGGGTTCAGCTCGGGCTTGGCTACCTGGTCGGTGCCCTGCCGCAGGGGCAACTTCCCACGGTCGAGCAGGCGGAGGCTGTCCAACATTCCCCAGTCGGTAGTGTACATGTGGCTGGCGGGTACGCCTTTCAGGTATTCGGCGAGCTTGAAGATGGCGTCCGTCCAGTTCGCCGAGCCGCCGTTGCGCAACTCCAGGGCGTAGTATTCGTTGTCCACCAGCACGCCGGAGACGAACAGGATGGCCACCACGGCGGCGGCGGCTGGAATCCCGGCGCGGCCCAGCCGGCGCGAGGCATCCGCAAAGGCGATGGCAATCACCATATAGGGCAGCGGCCACAACAGGATGGTGTGGTGCACGCTGCCTCCCGTCTCGGCATTGATAGCCATCTGGATCCACGCCACCCCCAGCGTGATTAGGGCGAACAGGATGGCGCGGCGGCCGGCAGCGGTCGCGAACGGAGTCAAAAGCAGCGCCAGAAGAAAGGCATCGAGCATCAGGTTGTGCCGAGGGTGACCTGCCCATGCCGAAATACGGGCAGACAATTTGGGTAGCGCGCCCTTGGGAGGGTGGGGATGCTGGGTCTGCCAGTCCTCGTTTACCAGCCAGTCGAACAGTCCCGGACCGCGCAGGGTATTGACCAGCAGCAGGCCTTTTCCGGCGATATGGTTAGGCTCGTAGTTGAAATTATGGAAGGTCGCGTAGTCGTTATCGACGTTATAGATTATGAGCGGCAGGGCGCCGAGGGAGAAGGCCAGCACGGCAACGCCGATTCGGGGCGGCGTGAGGGCGTCAAAAATTCGGCGCGGCACAGTCAGAATTCCGCCAATGGCGAAGCCGGACAACATCCAGACGGCCAGCGACTTGTCCCACATGGCCAGGCCGAACAGGAAGAACCCGCCCGCCAGGGACCCCAGGCCGCGGGTCTGGTGGAAGCGGATTAGCAGCAGGAGGCCTCCGAAGAGCAGCAGGTGCTGCAAAGCCACCGGTCCCCAGTCGAACGTGGCGGTGAGCAGGTACGTTGAATCCGCGGCCAGCAGGATGCATCCAATAACCCCGGCGCGCTTCCCGGCGATTCTGCGGAGCAGCAGAAAAAAGAGCCAGAGGCTGGCCGCCGCGGCCAGCAGGACCGGGACACGTAGAGCCGCCATTCCCGTTCCAAACGCCCGAAAAACAGGCCTGTAAATCCAGGCTTTTAGCGTGCCCAGGTAGCTCATCAACATCAGTGGGAACGTGGAATGGCCGATCGCCACGGTAAATAGGCCGGCGCGCGGCTCGTAGATGGCATGGGCGAAAAGCGCCTCATCGTTCTGCACACCTAGATGCGGCAGGAAGGCGAGGCCGGCGGCAAAGAAAAAGATACACGCGGCCAGCGCGCATAGAACCGCGGCTGAGCGGGCTGGGGTGTTCGTAGGTACGAATTTTTTTGGTTGGATCAAATTAGAGATGGTAGCATTTGGCCGATAAGAGGGTGGATTTTGCATTAGGCTGCGGCAGCCGAGTTCCCGCCGCAAGGGTTCCCGGTTTGGCAAGAGGATTGCACATGAGCGACGGCGATAGGCGTCGTTGGGTTTAGCCAGGACGACAACGTAGCCCGTAAGGGGGGTTTCGAACAAGGAAACCTTTGAAAGCAAATTCCGTCTATAAGGTGCGAAGGGGAGCGGTGAAAATAACATAATTCAAGAAAATAGACGGCGCACAAGGAGATGGGAGCCATGAATCAGACCGAACTCAACAAATATAAAGCGATGCTCGAAACCAAGAGGGCGGAAGCCGCCCAGGGGCTTCGGAACCGGGAAGACATCGCTATCGAGAAAACCCCGGATGCCCTGGACGAGGTGCAACTGGCCGGGGAACGGGAGTTAGCCATTCGCAACCTGGACCGGGAGTCCAACATGTTGCGCAATGTGAAGGGTGCGCTCGCCCGCGTCGCGGACGGCAGCTACGGAATCTGCATGCACTGCGAGGAAGAGATCAAACCCAAACGCCTGGATGCGGTGCCTTGGACCAAGTACTGCATTCGCTGCCAGGAAGCCGCCGATCGCCACGAGTTCGAAGTGGATTCGAACGATACGATCGACGAGCTGCTGGCCAACGCCGCCTAGTCGCGGCGCCTCGGTGCTGGAAGGGCGCGGGAGCATCCCCGCGCCCTTCGTGTTTCCAAGGGCGTTTTCATCCGGGCCATTTCGGGCGGTTTGGCGATGTGATCGACGCCCGCTATCCCGCGGTCGAAGTGCTGTTCCGTGGTGTAGAATGGGGTGCCTGGGCTGCGGATGCGGCTGAAGAGGCTGCAGAGAAGCCCGGCCATCGCCACGCGAGGCGGAATTGCATACGAATTCAAGTTTCCTGGACGGAGTCCAGCATAGGCTGCTGCGGAGCCTTTCTCCCCGGGGACCCACGGTCTGTACCGGAGTGGCTTCCGCCGGCCGTTCCAAGTTGGAACTGCTGGGCGTGCCGCTGGACGTGGCGGGTAAGACGGTGATCGACTACGGCTGCGGAGAAGGCAAAGAGTGCGTCGAGATGGCCTTGCGCGGCGCGCGGAAGGTCATCGGCGTCGATGTACGGCCGGAATTGCTGGATGCGGCGCGCGAATTGGCGGAGGTCCACGGCGTAAGCGGTATATGCGAGTTCGCGGGTCGTCCGCCGGCGAAGGCCGATCTCATTATTTCGCTGGATGCGTTCGAGCATTTTGACCGGCCCGGCGATGTTCTGGCGGCCATGCGTGCCTTGCTCAACCGGGGTGGCTCGGTACGCGTCAGCTTCGGTCCGACCTGGTACCATCCGCTGGGCGGCCACCTGTTCTCGGTTTTTCCGTGGGCCCATCTGCTGTTCTCCGAGGCGGCGCTGATCCGCTGGCGGTCGAATTTCAAATCGGACGGCGCGACGCGCTTCGGCGAGGTCGCGGGCGGGCTGAATCAGATGACGATTCGACGTTTCGAGGAACTGGTCGAACGGAGCCCCCTACGGTTCAAGTGGCTGGAGCCGGTACCGATCCGCAAGCTCCGCTGGGTGCACAATCGGGGCACGCGTGAGTTCACCACCGCCATCGTGCGCTGCGAATTGATCGCCCGGTAACCGTGAAACGGACGCGAGAATCGCGGCCGATCTCCGGTAAGATCCCGCACCCTGCGCCACGTCCTGGCACCGGCATGGCGCCCACGCTTTAATTCGTACTGATCGGCAGGATGACGATGTTGCTAGTGAACTCGCCCTGCGCGATCCAGAACTGGGTGTACGGGTCGGCGGGCTGACCGGCGTTCAGGTGCAGGAGCACCTGGTACACGCCCACCATTCCGGGCATCAGGGTGGCGGATATGACATCGCCGGTCTTGCCTCCGATCAGCGAAGAAACGCTGGAGTCCTGCGTGTCCGGCGGCGCCGTGATGGGTCCGCCGATCGGGTATCTCAGACCGGTCACGATGAGCGATTGGTTGATGTCGGTCAGGACGGGAACTCCCAGACCGGTCGCATAGATCTCGATCATTTCTCCGGACCGCGCGGGATTGACCAGGTTGATGGGCGCTCCCGCCACGTTGGCGCAGCAAGTGGTTCCATTGAGGGCCGTCAAGACCAGATTGGCTCCCGAACTGACGGTTGCGCCGATGGCGATCCCGTTCCCTTCCGGGCCCTCGATGCGCGCCTGAATGATGATGCGCGTGAACACCCCGGCGGATGTGGCGGTCACCAGGGGATCGCCACTCATCTGCGAGATGATCGCGTCGCGGACGCTCTCGAGCGTATCGCTGCTCTGGACGGTGTAAGTATAGGTGCTATCGCCGATGGTGATCGTAGCCGTATCGCCGGCCGTGACCGAGCCATCCACCGATAGTATGGCGACGGCATAGCTGGAAGCGTGATAGGCCAAGGCCGGCGGCGTAGCGGTGCCGTCCTGATTGGCGTAGATGCCGGGATTGGCGGTCACGATCGTGGTGGCCACCGGAGTGGTTACCCCGATCGTGCCATCGCTGTTGGTCGCTCGAACATAGGCGTTGATGCTGGTCGTATCGCCGACTTCCCAGGGCACCTGGGCGTTGATTTGGCTGGGCGATACATAAAGCAGGGGCGCGGGGATTCCATTGAAGTACACCTGCGCGCCGCCCAGTTCGGTGGGCAGGGTTGTCGCGTTCGGATCGGCCGCCGCGGTCTGCGATGCCAGGGTGTAGCCGTCATTGGGCTTCACCGTCACGACCGTTCCGGGGGCGATGGAGGAGGCATCCGTGCCGCCGGTCAATGAGGTTCCCCCCGCGCTGGCGGTGATATCCGCGGCGGCGGCGCTGGTCGCGGGGTTCACATTTTGCGCGTAGTTGATCTCATTGCCCTGCGCACCCACCAGTTTGGAGTTCAGTATCACCTCGCTGAGAGAGTAGTCGGCGAGCGCAATTAGGTAGGGGTCCCCGGTCCCGTTATTGGAGGTGTTGATCGCGGCCACCAGGCCGTCGATCACCGAGTTGAGCGTGTCGGTGGCGAGAACCGTGTAGGTGTATTGATAGGTCGTGAAGGTGGGGTTATTGAACTGCACGCCGATCTGCACCTGGTCGCCGGCCTGGATGGTTCCCCCGATCACAACGGCTCCCGTGGCGTAAACCGCCAGACTGCCGCTATTGACTATGCCTCCATAGGGGATGGCGGGATTGGCCATCGTATACACGGTGACGCGGCGGTTGTAAGTATCGCTGACATAGAGGTTCACGCCATCATAGGCGAGCGATGCGGGCGTGCGCAGCGAATCGGCCGCGTCGCTGGCCTGGTTGATCGACCCGCCGACCTGCCCCAGAATCAGATCGGCCGGGGCCGCGTTGGCCGTGGGGATCCGATTGAAGATCAGCACGCGGTCTTCGCCGCCATCCGCTACGAACAGGCGCGTGCCGTCCGAGAGCGCGAAGCGCGGATAGTTCAGAGTGTAATTGCAGTTCGAGGGATAGAGGGGATTGCCGGCCGCATCCACGCCCTCGGCTACGGTACAGAGAACCGGCGTCTCTTTATCGGTGGTATCGGTGCTGCTGGTGGCCGGAGTGCCGCTGTACGAATTATCGGCGATCGAGCTGGTCATGTCGGGCTGGCCGATCTCGACGTCCGCGGCGGCTCCGTTGCTGGTGGGAATGGTGTTCCAGATGAGCACGCGATTGTTTCCCAAATCCGTGACGAACAGCCGGACGCCATCGGAGGTCACCGACACCGGATTGAGCATGGTGCTGGCGGAGGCGCTGGTAGGTGTCTGGGTCAGATTCGGCTCCACGAAGGTAGTGAAGTTGGGCTGGCCCAAAACCACGTCGGCGGCCACGCCGCTGGCGGTGGGAATCTTGTTCCAGATCAGAATACGGTTGTTCTGCGTGTCGGCCACGTAGAGCTTCCCGTTCTGAATCCATACGCCCTGCGGCCCGCGCATGGAGGTCGCCGTGGGCGGCAGGTTATTAGGCAGGGAACTCCCGGTGACCAGATCGGCCTGGCCTACGGCCACATCGGCGGGCGCGTCGTTATTAGCCGGAATGCGGTTCCAGATCAGCACGCGGTTGTGGTCGGTATCGGCCACCACCAGGTGGACGCCGTCGGAAGCCACCGCGGTGGGGGTGCGGAGAGTGCTGGCCGTGGTGTTTTCGTTGGTGGTGTTGGTATTGAAATCCGGTTGGCCGAGCACGAGCGTCGCCTGGCCCAGGCAGACCGGGCACTTGCGGTTGTAGGTCAGTTGCGAGGTGAGTCCAGGCAACTGTGTGGAGAGATTCTGGAACAGGAGAACGCGGTGATTCGAAGGGCTGGCACCGATATAATTCGCGTCGGCCACGAACAGCGTGTCGGCCGCATACGCCAGGCCGCTCGCGGCGCCCAGGATCGTATCGCTCGAATTCGTGTCCTGGCTGGTGAAGGTTTCTTGCCCGATCACCAGCCGGGCGGCCTGCCCGGTCGTAAAATCAGCGGCGCACAGGGCTGCCGCGGCAAATAAAAAAACTGGAATACACTTCATGCGCGTTATCGAAGGACGCATCCCAAAGATCAAAGTAAGCCTCATTATAGCAAGAGGTTCCGGAGAACAAGTGGAGCTTCGACGCCACAGGGGTGTGCGCAAACGGCACGCGGGCATGACCCTCTACGAAGCCATTCCAGCCACTTTTCGATCGCACCGGAACCCGCGCCATCGTAGTGCACGGCGTCTGCCAGGCCGCGCGGCGCGCAGGTCCGCCGAATCGGAGCCCCCTCTCATTTCTGATACACTCCGGTTATGTCTAAAGGCTCCTGGCCTGCCCCCCGCGCATGGAGGGCCTTATGAACCCCTTGCCTGCCCAGGCTTCCGGTCTGTTCGAAGCGGCGACCTACCGCAAGATCACGCTCCGGCTGATGCCGTTTCTGTTCCTCTGCTACGTGGTGGCCTATATCAACCGGGTGAACGTCAGTTTCGCCAAACTCCAGATGCAGCAGAGCCTGGGGATGAGCGACGAGGTCTATGGCCTCGGCGCGGGGATGTTCTTCGTCGGCTATTTCTTCTTTAACGTGCCGAGCAACATGGTGCTGAAGCGGATCGGCGCGCGCGGCCTGCTCGGCCCGATGTTGATCCTGCGCGGCATTCTCTCGGCGTGGATGATGTACGTGCACGGCCCGACCAGTTACTACGTGTTGCGGTTCATCGGCGGCGCGGTGGAAGCGGGCTTCTTCCCGGGCGTCGTCCTCTACCTGACCTTCTGGTTTCCCGCCCGCTACCGTGGCCGGATGATGGCTATCTTCATGAGCGCCATCCCCATTTCGGGCATCTTCGCGGGGCCTCTTTCGGGGTGGATTCTGAAGAACCTGCAGGGCGTGGCCGGGCTGAGCGGCTGGCAGTGGCTGTTCCTGGTCTGCGGCATCCCCTGCTCGGTGGTCGGCCTGGGCGTATTTTTCCTGATGACTAACGATCCGGAGAGAGCGCACTGGCTGAGCGCGGAAGAGAAGAAGCTGGTTCTCGGAGACATCGCGGCGGAGCACGAATCCAACAAGCGCGCCGGCGGAGCCAAGTCCAAGCTCTCGGACGCTTTCCGCAACGGCGATGTGTGGCTGCTGTGCCTGGTCTATTTCGGCGTCACGGCCGCCAATTATGGCATCGGCTTCTACATGCCGCAAGTCATTAAGGACACCATCAGCAAAGATCCCCAGATAATCGGATGGCTGTACGCGATACCCTGGGTTGTCACCACCTTTGTGATGTTCTGGTTTGGACGTCACTCGGACCGGACCGGCGAACGCCGCTGGCACCTGGCGCTTTCCTGCTTTATCGGCGGACTGGCTTTTGCCGTCAGCGGCATTCACGGCGTGCCTGGGGTGGTGGGCCTGATCGCTCTGAGTGTTGCGACATCCGGCATTATGTGCGCCTTTTCGGTCTTCTTCTCGTTACCCTCGGCGCTGTTGGCGGGGACCGCGGCGGCCGCCGGAATCGCCTGGATCAACGCGGTGGGCAACCTGGGCGGCTATGCGGCTCCGCACGTCGCCGGGGTCATCGTGGACCGCACGCACAGCACGGCTTTGGCGATGGTCGCCCTGGGACTGGGAATGCTGGTTTCC